>DBEYOB010000067.1:0-3865 GCA_048173955.1 Coriobacteriales bacterium | reverse complement strand
ATCGTCCGAGCGACCGTGGACCGCGTCGACGCCTCGCTCGACGTCTGCTTTCTCAACGCGGGCGCGCACGGCAGGCTCGCCGTGCCGCTCGCGGGCTTGGCCGCGACGGCGCTGGCCCGCCTCGCCGCGGGCGCGTGCGTGTGCGCCCAGGTGATCGCCCCCCAGCGCGGCAAACGGCTCGCCCGCGCCTCGGTGAGCATCGAGTTCTCAGGGCGCACGAGCGTCCTGGTGCTCGACGGCACCGCGGTCGCGGCGCCGGGGGAGCCGGTCCGACCGGAGGTGTTCGTCTCGAAGCGCATCCCGAGCATGCGCCGCGCGGAGCTCGCCATGCGGCTCCAGGAGGCGTTCGCGGACGACGCGTCCGGCCTGCCGACCATGCTCGCCGCCGTGAACGGCCCGCTGACGGTCATCCTCCGCACGGCGGCGGACGACGTCCCCTGGGACCAGGTCCTGTCGGCCGTCGTCGTCCAGGTGACCGAGGCGGCGGCCTTCTCCGTCCTCGCGTGCGCCGACGACGCGCCCGCGCTGCTGATGGCCGAGAAGCCCGACGCCGACGGCGACGCCTCGATCGCCGGGGCGGCCGGCGCCGTGGACGCGAGTCCCGAGGCCGCCCTCGACGGCAGGCGCATGGCGCTGTCGTGCGGTGGCGAGCTGGTGTTCGAGCACACCGAGGCGCTGTGGACCGTCGCCGTACGCCCCTGCGAGGCCCAGGCCCCGACGCGCGAGGAGCTCGTCGGGCTCGTCAACGGCGAGGCCGCCGTCGCGGTGAGCGAGGCGCTCGCCGAGTACGACGTCCGCGGCACGGTCGCCGTCGCGTTTATGCGGGGCATGCCGCTCGATGCGTTCAACGATCTCATCGACGACCTCGCGGAGCGTCTCGACGAGTCCAAAACGCGCATTTCTGGTGATGCGGGCCTTTCGGTCGCGCTCGTCGAACGCCGAGGGCGTACCATAGCGTGACGCGCTTGCGCCCCACTTAGCGGGGGCGTGGTCCAGAGGCGTGCCAGAAACGAGGGTTTTCTGTATTCTTGCGCAGCGAGGCGTCCCCTGCCGTCTTTCTCCGTTGACGGGACTCGGTCGGTGGTGCTAATGTTGCGACTTGCAATTGTCGCGAGCCGGAAGGTACTTACACATGTACGCAATCGTTTCTACTGGTGGTAAGCAGTACAAGGTCGCCGAGGGCGACATCATCGATATCGAGAAGCTCGAGGCCGAGGAGGGCCAGACCGTCACCTTTGGCGACGTCCTGTTCTTCAACGACGGCAAGAAGGCCGTCACCGACCCCGAGACCCTCTCCAAGGTCACCGTCGAGGGAGAGATCCTGAAGCAGTACCGCGGCGACAAGGTCATCGTCTACAAGTTCCGCCGCCGCAAGCGCTACGAGCGCAAGCGCGGCCACCGTCAGTACCTGACCAAGGTGCGCATCACCAAGGTCGCCGAGTAGGCCAAGCTGTAAGACTGATCGATTCACTGTGATTTAGGGAGCACGCTCATGGCACACAAGAAAGGTACGGGTACTTCCCGTAACGGCCGCGATTCGATCGGCAAGCGTCTTGGCTGCAAGCGTTTTGACGGCATGGTCGTGACCGCAGGCACCATCCTCGTCCGCCAGCGCGGCACGAAGTTCCACCCCGGCCAGAACGTCGGCAAGGGCAAGGACGACACCCTGTTCGCCCTGTGCGACGGCACGGTGAAGTTCACGAAGGGCGACAAGCGCCGCGCCAACATCATCCCGCTCTCCGAGACCGTCGAGGAGATGGCCGAGTAGGGTCGGCTGCTGTCGAACGATCGAACACGGGCCCCTGTAGCGTTGCGCTGCGGGGGCCTTTTTGTAGCGAGGAGCCCCATGTTTATTGATCAGGTGCGCATCAACGTGAAAGGCGGCGACGGCGGCGCGGGCTGCATGTCGTTCAGGCGCGAGGCGCATGTCCCCAAAGGCGGCCCCGACGGCGGCGACGGCGGCCACGGCGGCGACGTCGTGGTCGTCGCGGACGCCCAGAGGTCGTCTCTCATCGACTACCGCTTCAAGCACCATTTCAAGGCGGGTCGTGGCACGCACGGCCAGGGCGCGAAGCGCCACGGGGCCGACGGCGCGGACGTTTTGCTGCCGGTCCCCCTGGGGACCGTGGTCTACGAGCTCGACCCCGAGACGCAGGAGCGCCTCTACCAGCTCGCCGACCTCACGCACCACGGCGAGCGCGTCGTTGTGGGCGAGGGCGGCCACGGCGGGCGCGGCAACACCCACTTCGTCACCTCGGTGCGGCGCGCGCCCGCCTTCGCGGAGAAGGGCGAGCCGGCCGAGGAGCACTGGATCGAGCTCGAGATGAAGCTCATGGCCGACGTCGGCCTCGTCGGCATGCCGAGCGTCGGCAAGTCGTCGCTCATCGCGTACATGAGCGCCGCGCGCCCCAAGATCGCCGACTACCCGTTCACCACCCTGCAGCCGAACCTGGGCATGGTGCGCGCCGACATGTACGACTACGTGGTCGCCGACATCCCGGGCCTCATCGAGGGGGCGAGCGAGGGCAGGGGCCTGGGGCACGAGTTCCTGCGCCACGTCGAGCGCACGGCGCTCATCATGCACGTCGTCGACTTGAGCGGGTCCTACGAGGGGCGCGACCCCGTCGAGGACTACGCGGTCATCAAGCGCGAGCTCGCGCTCTACGCCGACGAGCTCGCCGCGCGCCCGAGCGTCGTCGTCGGCAACAAGTGCGACCTGCCCGGCACGCAGGACGCCTCGCAGCGGATGCGCGCCGCCGCCGAGGCCGACGGCGTCCCCTACTACGAGGTCTCCGCGGCCACCGGCGTCGGCATGCACGCCATGATGCTCGAGGTCGGCCGCATGGTCGGCGAGCTGCGCGCCGAGGCCGCGGCGCGGCTTGCGGCGGAGGAGGCCGACCACGCCCGCTACGACAGGGTGTGGGAGGGGCGCCAGCGCCGCCGCGCGCAGTCGTTCCACATCGAGCCCGAGGGCGAGGGGGCGTGGCGCGTCACCGGCAAGGCGGTCGAGCGCATGGTCGTCCAGACGGACTGGGACAGCGACGAGGCGATCATCTACCTCCAGCACCGCTTCGAACGGCTGGGGCTCGTCGCCGCGCTCGAGAAGTCGGGTGCCCGCAACGGCGACGAGGTCAGGATCCTGGGCTACGAGCTCGAGCTGTCCGGTCTGAGCGACGCGGACGACGTGGCCGACGAGGATCTCGCCGAGGAGCTGTACTGGGATGCGGACGAGGAGGCCTGAGGTGGACGGAGCCTACCCCGCGGCACGCCGCATCGTCGCCAAGGTGGGGTCTTCGACCCTGCTGGGGCCCGACGGCTCTCTTGACGAGGAGTTCATCGGCGACCTCGTCGGGCAGATATGCGACCTGGCCGACGAGGGGCGCGAGGTCGTCCTCGTGACGTCGGGCGCCATCGCCGCGGGGATCGGGCCGCTGGGCCTGGCCGCACGGCCCCAGGACATGCCGGCGCTGCAGGCCTGCGCGTCGGTGGGCCAGGTCGAGCTCATCGGCACCTACGCGCGCGCCTTCGCCCGGCGCGGCAGGCCGGTGGGGCAGATACTGCTGACGCGCAACGACACGGGTTCGCGCAGCGCCTACCTGCACGCCCGCGAGACGGTCGAGCGCCTGCTCGCGCTGGGGGCGGTGCCGGTCGTGAACGAGAACGACACCGTCTCGGTCGACGAGATCAGGTTCGGCGACAACGACTCCCTCGCCGCCATCGTGGGGGCGCTCGTGGGCGCCGACCTCGTCGTCCTGCTGAGCGACGTCGACGGGTTGTACACCGCCGACCCGGCGCGCGACCCCGACGCCGCCCTGGTCGAGCGCGTCGAGACGGTCGACGAGGGCATACTCGCCTGCGCGGGCGG
>DBEYOB010000066.1:0-18105 GCA_048173955.1 Coriobacteriales bacterium | reverse complement strand
GGCGTGCGCTACCGCGCGTGCGACGCGGCCGAGGCGCCCGCGGCCGCGCGCGGGGCACTGGGCCGCTGAGCCCGACACCGCACATCTTTTCTCGCCCGTTATCATCTCGTTAGAATTGGGCATTAGGCTGATCGCAAAAGGCGACCACGGGAGGCAGAGGGTGGCTCACATCCTAGCGATAGACGACGAATGCGCGATTCTCGACGCCCTCGCCCGCGTGCTCGGCCGCGACGGCCACGAGGTCGTCAAGGCCGCGGACCCGACGGCGGTCCCGGGGACGGACCTCTCGCGCTTCGACCTCGTGCTCTGCGACGTCATGATGCCGGGGCTCGACGGCTTCGAGCTCGTGCGGAGGATCCGCCCGGACTTCGACGGGCCCATCATCTTCCTGACCGCGCGCGTGGCCGAGGAGGACGCCGTGGCCGGCTACGGCCTGGGCGCCGACGACTACGTCCGCAAGCCCTTCGGGGCCGCGGAACTGCGCGCCAAGGTGGCGGCGCACCTGCGCCGTGAGCGCCGGCCGCACGCGCACGCCCTCTCCTTCGGCGAGGTGCGGCTCGACCTCGGGGCGCGCGAGCTCGCCGTGGGCGGCGAGGCCGTGCCGCTCACGCCCACCGAGTACGCCATCTGCGAGCACCTCGCCCGCCACCCCGGTCAGGTCATGAGCCGCGCGCAGATCCGCGAGGCCGTGCTCGGCTGGGACAGCGACGCCGACGATGCGGCCATATCCATGCAGGTCAGCCGCGCCCGGAGGAAGCTCGCCGCGGTGGGGGCCGACCCGATCGCGACCGTCTGGGGGATGGGGTACAAGTGGCAGCTCTAGGGACCAAAGACGGAAGGCGTAGCGAGATGAGCGGCGGCATGCCGCTCTCTTTCGTCATCGCGCGCTATTTCGCCTACGCGTTCGCGGCGGTCGCTGCGGCGTGGGCGCTCGCGTTCATGGCGCTCTCCGCGGCGATCAACATGGGATGGGTCTACGAGGCGAGCTGGGGACCGGGCAACGCGCGCGAGGTCGCGGCCCGGCTGGCCTCGGAAGAAGATCTCGGGCCGGAGGACATACCCACGGCCTACCGCTACGCCGTCGTGGACGAGGCCGGCGAAGTGCGCGAGACGGACCTCGAAGGCGCGCGGCTGGACCGCGCCCGGCAGGCGGCGGAGGCGGTCCTCGGCACCGCTCCCGGCACCGTCGAGATTACGGGCGGCGGCTCGGGCCTCACCTACGCCACGTTCCCGCTCGAAGGCGGCGACGCCTGCACGCTCGTCTCGGAGTACCTCCCGCAGTGGGCCTCGCGCGACCTCGCCGAAGCCCTTCCCAACCCGCAGAACCTCATGCTCGTTGCCGGTGCGGTGGGCAGCGCCGTCGCGCTCGCGCTCGTGGCGCATCGGGCGAGCCGCGTGATTTCGCGCAAGATGGCCCCGCTCGCCGAGGCGGCGGCTCGCGTCGGGAACGGGGAGCTCGACTTCGCGGTCGGGCGCACCAACGTGCGCGAGATGAACGACGTCCTCGACGCCATGGACGCCATGCGCACCTCGCTCGCCTCCTCGCTCGAGGCCCGCTGGGCCGCGGAGCGCTCCCAGCGCGAGCAGGTAGCCTCGCTCGCGCACGACCTCAAGACCCCGCTCACCGTCCTGCGCGCCAACGCCGACTTCGTGGCGGAGGAGCTGGGCGGCGAGGAGACGCCCGGCACGGCCAGCCGCACCGAGCTCGCCGCGGCGGCGCGCGACATCACCGAGGGTGCCAATCGGCTCGACGGCTACGTGCACCTGCTCATCGACGCCTCGCGCGGCGCGGGCGGAGCGGCAAAGGCTCCCGTGCAGCCGGCAGAGCTCTGCAGGCAGGTCATTGCCGAGGCGGGGCCCGTCGCCCGCGCGCATGGCGTGGAGCTCGCTGCATCCGTCGATCGTACCGTCGCGGACGCCCCTGAGGCCCTCCTCGACTGCGCAGCCCTCGCCCGCGCCGCCGCAAACCTCGTCGCCAACGCCGCCGAGCACGCGCGCTCGCGCGTCGAACTCACGTGTGCGGTTGCAAACGAGACACTCGTCATCGAGATCGCCGACGACGGCCCGGGCTTCTCGCCCGCCGCGCTTGCACACGGCTGCGAGCGGCTCTTCACGGACGACTCGGCGCGCTCCGCACGCGACGGCGAGCGGCATTACGGCCTCGGCCTCTACGCCGCCGAGGAGGCAGCCCGGGCCCACGGCGGCTCCGTCGCGCTCGCCAACCGCACCGATGCGGGCGGCACCGTCCTCGGCGCCGCGGCGACGATCGCAATCCCCCTGCAGGGCCAAAACGAGCGCAGCTAGAACACGACGGCCCGGAAAGCGCGCGCATGCGGCTCAACGGCCGCCGTCGGTCCCGGCGTCCTCGATATGCCGGATGCTGGGGATGGCCCAGGTGGCCGCGGCGAGCACCGCCATGGCGACGCCCGTGCCCGCAAACCAGGCCGGGGCCCCCACGGCGTCCGCGAAGAGCGACGAGGCGGCGAGCCCGAGGGGCATCGCCCACGACATGATCGCCCCGTACAGGCCGAACACGCGGCCGAGGTACTCCGGCGGGATCTTTTCCTGCATGAGCGCCGTCTGCGGGCCGGAGTAGAACGGCGAGCTGAGGCCCATAAAGAAGCTTGCGGCCAAGAACAGCACAAAGCCGCCGGGACCGAGGAGTCCCGCGCCGAGCGTCGCCACGCCGTAGAGCGCCGTCGCAGCGACCACAGTGGCCGCACGGTTCTTGAACCCGCCCCACGAGGCAAGGATCGCCGAACCCGCGATCATGCCCACGGAGAACACGATCTCCGCAAGCGCGGCGTCGCCCGTCGTGCCCCCGAAGTGGTCGAGCGTCATGATGGGGAAGAGCGCCGAAATGGGCGCGAACACGAGCGTGAAGGCGAAGCCGCACCACAAAAGGGCGAACAGCCCGCGATAGCCGCGCAGCACGCGATAGCCCGCCGCCGTCTCGGAGGCGAGGCCGCGCAGCTGGGCGGCGAGGCCGCGGGAAGCGTCGGGCGCCGCATCCGCCGTCCGCGCCGCGCCGCCCACGTCGAGCCGCGCCGCAAGGACCGCGACCGTGGCGACGAGCGCTCCAGCGACGTCGAGCGCGATCATGGCGGTAAGGCCCCAGAGCGGGTAGATGACCGCCGCAAGCGCCGTCCCCAGGATGTAGCCTCCGGACTGGACAGCCTGCGTCACGCCCGAAAGCCGCGTGAGATGCTCGGGCGGCGCCACAAGCGGCGTGAGCGCCTGGAACGCCGGCGTGTGGAACGAGCTGCCGATGGCGCGGACGAACAGCGCGACCATGATCACCCAGACCGGCAGCGTCCCCGTGAGGGAGACGACGGCCACCGCCGCGCTCACCGCCGCGATGAAGAGGTCCGCGCCTATAAGCGTGCGCTTGAGCGGCAGGCGGTCGACGATGGTTCCCGCAAAGGTCCCAAACAGGGCGAGGGGAAGGAAGCCCGCGAGAGACGCGAGCGAGAGCATGCTCGCGGAGTTCGTCGTGAGCGTGATGTGCCAGACGAAGCCCATCTGCAAGACGGAGCTCGTGAGCACGGAGACGAGCTCGCCGCCCCACACGAAGGCGAGCTTTGCCGCCCACGACGCCGACCTGCCTTCCGAGCGACTTCGTCCCATACGATTGGCCATGGCCCTCCCCTTTCGTGCCACCATCGGATTATTACGAAAACCGTGCGTTCACCCAGTGTCAGAATCCCTGCTCCCCAATGAGCCAACGGGCCACGTCGATGATTCTGATGCCGTCGATCGTGTAGTCGCCGTGCCGGGTTCTCGCGATGAGGACCTTGGGGTAGGCGTCCCGTATCGCACGCAGGGGTGCGAGCTCGCGCTCGAGCGTCTCGGGCGCGCTCACGCTGTCGCACACCTGGATGTAGACCTGCTCCGACCCTCGCTTGACGACGAAGTCGACCTCCTTCTGGTAGAGCTTTCCCACGTAGGTCTCGTATCCGCGGCGAATGAGCTCCAAGAACACCGAGTTCTCGTACATGCGGCCCCAGTCCATGTTGCGCGTGCCGAGCACCGCGTAGCGCATCCCCGTGTCGCACACATAGTGCTTTGCCTGCGTGCTCAGGTACTTCTTGCCCTTGATATCGTAGCGCTTGGCCTCGTAGAAGACGAAGGCGTCCCTCAGGTGCGAGATGTAGCGCCCGACCGTAACGTGGTTGGTTGAGACCTTGTTTGCATCAAGAGTGCCGGCGATGCTGTTCGGCGAATTGAGGTTGCCGGTGTTGTCCATCATGTACTCGGCGAGCCGCTCGAGCACCAGCGTGTCGGGCAGGCGGAACTTCTGCACGAGGTCGCGCGTAAGGATGGTCCGGTAGACGTCCCTGATGTAACCGTATGACTCTGCCATGTCACGATACTCATAGGATCCAGCGAGGCCCCCGCGCTCGATATAGCGGTCCAGGTCTTCGTCGATGGAGCTTTGCTTGCCGAAGTACGCGCGGAACTCACCGAAACTGAACGGCAGAACATGAATCTCGCGGTGCCTGCCGGTGAAGAGCGTGGCAAGGTCGGAACTCAGAAGGAACGCATTCGACCCGGTAAGGTAGATGTCCCACCCTCCCCGGGCATGGATGCTGTTGATTGCCCTCTCGAAGCCCTCGCACCGCTGCACCTCGTCGATGAAGAGGCGGTTGCGCACGCCATCCTTATGGGACTTGGCGATCTTGCCGTGCAGGGCGTGGTACTCGAGGAGCTCCTCGTTGTCGAGATCAAGCAGGTCGATATAGAGGCTGTTCGACGACGGATCCCGCTTCGCGAGCTCGGCGGAGAACGCCTTCATGAGCTCGGACTTGCCCGAGCGGCGCACGCCGGTTATGACCTTGACGTCCCCCGTCCCTTCCACGGAGCGAAGGCGCTCGAGGTACGATGCGCGCTCGACCCAGGGCATGCGGGCTCCAATCTCACCGGTTTCGAAACAACCATAATATTAAAGTTTCGAAACCGCTGACGCAACGTCTCGCACGATAGAGGCGGTCGACGAGGAGGGCAACTAATTGCAGCACCTCATCTACCGCACAGTGCCGCAATTCATAGTGCAGGACTGCGGTGGTAACCCTTGCAGCGGTGATGACCTCCGGCATCGGAGCGGGGCCCATCGTCACGGCTCTCGTCGGGTCAAACTTCTCGGGATTGGACGGCGCCGCGCTGGCGAGCGCGTGCCTCGCATACTAGAGACGTCTATGCCGAAAGCAACATGGCAAGACCCATTATTTCCGCAGGTAGACATGGCAATTGGCTTGCGAATACCACACGAAATCACAACAACGACATGAACGAAAAGACACGAGAAAAAAACGAGGGGGACCGCTCTCGGCCTCCCTCGCGAAGAGCCTCAACTATTCCCACTCGCGATCAAATCGCTCCTTTCCATGGCCTCTCGTCCACATGATGTAACGGTCGTCTCCCCATTCTCACCGGAATCAGGTGATTTCAGGGCACCCAAGTTGAACTCAAAAATGAACTCAACACCTCTATCGGTCGGCGGCTTCCGAGCAGCTTGCATCCCCCGAGGAGAGCAGGCGCCTCCGGCATGACCGATACCTGCTAGATGCGCACGATATAACCGTCCTTGCGCGGGGCGGCCGCGCCCTCGGGTCCCGCGGCGTATCCCAAGGCGATCGCACCCACGCCGCGCAGCGTCTCGGGCAGGCCCCACTCCCTGAGGAGCGCCTTGCCCTCAGCGCCGTCGAAGATCTCGCGCTCGCGGTGGATCCAGCAGCTGGAGAGCCCCAGGGCGTGCGCCGCGAGCATGAGGTTCTCCAGCACGCAGGAGCCGTCCTCCACGAAGGTGCCGCGCTCTCCGTCTGCGAGCACGACCACGGTGACCGGAGCGCCATAGTACGGGTCGGTGTCCTTTCCCATGACGGCGGCGTTGAGCCGACGCAGGCGCTCGCGGGTCTCGGGGTTGGTCACCGCCACGATCACCGGCGACTGGTGGCCGCCGCCGGTGGGCGCGAAGGTGCCCGCCTCGAGCACAGCGTCGAGCAGGTCGGCGGGCACGGGATCTGCCTTGTAGGCGCGCACGCTGCGGCGCGTTTTGATGAGGTCGAGAAGATCGTTCGTCATGGCATGTCCCTTCTCTCGCTGGGGCCGTCGGTACAGAAAAGCCGCCCGTCTGCCAGGGGGCAGGCGAGCGGCGAAAAGATGACGGTATCCGGAAAAATCCGCTGCGGTTTTCGAGACCCATTATGGCCTCAACGTCAGCGCTGTCAAGAGCCGAGGGCGATCCGACCATCTCTGCCTGACGTTTTCGAAGAACCCTCGACAATTTAGTCCGTCTAAAAACGGAGGCTTCGTGAGTTCGTGTGGGTAGGGGTCACGCTCCCGGCCTGCCCGGCAGCGCCGGCCTGAGGTCCGAGCACCTGAGCATGACGAGCGCTATCAGGTTGTCGATGTTCCTGAACCCGTATCCCTGCCTGACCGCCACCTTGATCTTGTTGTTCACCGCCTCGACGCGGGCGTTGGAGACCCCGAGCTCGACCGACCTCAGGACGCCCTCCCGCTTGCGCCTGACCTTCCTCGAGAGCTCCACGAACTGGGGGATCCTGCAGCGGCACAGAAGACACGGACGACGGCCACGCTCCCGGCCGTCCCCGGTTGACTCGCATGCCGCCCGTTGCCCGCATGGCAGGCCCGACCCGCGCCACACGGCACCCCTGCCCATGGCGCGGCCCAACCCTCGACTGCCTGCGCCTGCGCGTCCCGTGCGCACGGCCCGGCGGCAGATAAATTCTGCGACGTGACGCTCACGGTCTCGGCGACTGTCGGCAACGGAACTCTTGCAGGTTCGTCGGCTGGGATACGGTCGCGAGTCTCGGGCTCACGGCCTTCTCGGCACCTTCGGCTTTCTCGCCCTGCTCGCTCTTCTCTTCCGGAACGGTCTCATCCGTAAACGCTTCTGTTCGCAGTCTTCTCTTCATCATTTTCCTTTCAATAGGAGATAACACCTTCCGCTCATTCTTAGCTGCCAGCTAAAGTCGAGGTGTTTGACACGTGTTAGAATGCAATCGGATGTATTCGGTACGGATAGGGGGCTCGTTGTGGAGTACCGTGACTTGGTTGACAAGGGAGCTGATCGAACTGAGCTGCAGGCCTTCTTGACGCAGGGCGATATGGTCACGACCACCATCCGCATACCCGCGAACCTCAAGCAGACGATCAGCGAGGAGGCTTCCCTTCAGGGGATGAGCTTCTCGGCTTTCATACGGCGCTGCGCTATCCAGAGCCTCTCTGAAGACTGGAAGCGGTGATTGACGTGGGACGCCCAGAGGACAAGTACGTCAAGATACCAGCCATTATCCACGCAACGCGCATCGGCTACAGGTACCTATCGCTTCACGGTCTCGAGTCGGGCGCGGACTACGATTCCGACACGAACGTCTTCTTCGAACAGTTCCGCGAGGCGGTAGGGCGCATCAACGGTCGAGAAGTCGACTTGCCACGCGCAGTCTACCTCGTCAACCAATTGAAGCTGGCCCTCGGTGCAAGCGACCTCGGTCAGGCTTTCTTCAAGCTGCTGCAGAACGGTATCGAGGGTTACCGGCTCGTTGACTTCGACAACCCGAGGAACAACAGCTTCCACGTTCTGACCGAGCTTCCCTACGCGAACGGCGAGGACAGCTTTAGGCCGGACATCATCTTCCTCGTGAACGGCATGCCACTCGGCTTCATGGAGGCCAAGCGGCAGAACAACAAGGACGGCATACAGGCGGAGCGAGACCGCATGGTGGTCCGCTTCAAGAACGAGGCGTTCCGCCGCTTCGTGAACATCACGCAGGTGATGGCCTTCTCGAACAACCAGGAGTACGATGACAACGACCGGCACCAGCTCCAGGGCTCCTTCTACGCGAGCAGCGCCTACGGCCGCCTCTCGTACAACCACTTCCGCGAAGAGGACGACGCGGGGATGGCGGCAATCGTAGAGCCTCGCAACGAGACCGCAGAGAAGTTCATCCTCAAGGACAACAACCTCGCCTCGTACTATGGCACGGCCGAGTACGAGTCCTCGGTTCACCCCGATACGCCGGCCAACCGCATCGTTTCATCGGTATTCTCGCCCGAACGATTCATATTCCTGCTGCACTACGGAATCGCCTACGTCGAGAAGACCAACGACGAGGGCGTGAAGCCGCTCAGAAAACATGCGGAGGCACTACAAAGAGAAAATCTTGAACTGATAGAGCTGCGCAACTGGCTGCTGCCTATGCTCATGAATGGGCAGCTTGTTGTCGAATAGTCCCATTTGTCGGCATAGGTTGAACTGCAAGGAAGTGAGAAAGATGGCCATCCCGAACTTCAGCTGGATACCAGCCTACGAGGAGATAGCGACAACGCTGCTCGGATACGAGGAGCGGCAGGACGAGCTCTGCAAGGTCGTCGAGGAGATCCTCGGCGAGCACTACGAGCAGATGGACCCGCTCACGTTCTTCTCCATGTTCAACGGGAAGCGGAAGAACTTCGACAAGCGCGTCGAGGCCGTGAGGACGATCATCGAGCGGTTCGGGCTGAAATCGCCCGTGCCCACCGACTTCGACGGCCTGCCCGTGACCAACCCGCAGCGCTGGCGCTTCTGGGACGGCAAGCCCGACACCGTCCGGCACAACTGGCAGCTCTTCCGCAGCGCAGTCGCTTACGCAGACGGCGGCGCGGACGAACGGGCGGAGCTCATGCGGCTCTTCGATGTCGTGCACGCACAGGGCAACATTGGCGACGCCAACCTGACCATGGCCCTCTTCTGGGTGAGGCCGAGGACCTTCCTGCCCATAGACAACAACACGCGCACCTACCTCTGGAACCGCTACGACGTGGCCGTGCCCACGCCGCTCAAGGGCGACGCCTACCTCGCGCTGCTCGACGAGGTGCGGGAGAAGGCGCAGGCCGACTTCACCACCGTTTCACACGAAGCGTGGGAGCTGGGCGGTTGGGTGCCGGCGCCCAGTGAGTACGATCCCGCGATCTCTGCTGACAAGTGGGAGGAGCTGCTGCGCGACAAGGACTTCACGTCCGCCAACACGCTCACCGCGCTGCGATGCCTCGCAAAGCACCCCAAGGGCGTGACGTGCGCCGAACTCGACGACGACTACGGGCGCGGCTCGAACTTCTACAGCAACAACGTGTCGACCTATGGCGAGAACGTCTGCAAGAGGCTCGGCATAAGCCCCCGCGAGATTGATGGTGCCGGGAAGTACTGGCCCGTCACCTGCGTCGGCAGCTACGTCGGGAAGTCGAGGCACGGGTCCTTCGAGTGGCGGCTTCGCCCCGAGCTTGCCGGGGCCATCGGCAGGATCGGCGAGGGCGACGCTCCGCTCGTAGAGGCCGAGGTGCGCGAGCGGGCCGCCTTCAGCAGCGAGAGGCTCGCGAGGCTCGTCTCGCTCTACAAGCAGGACTTCCCGCGCTTCCGGGTGCCCGGCGACGAGGAGGGCGACCACGAAGCCTACAAGTGGCATGACGCGAAGGCCTACCAGGACAACTGGAACATCGAGGCCGAGGGCGAAGACTTCGCCGAGCACCTTCGCGCGGCCCTCAAGCCCTCCGCCACCGGGCAGGGGCAGCTTCTGGGCAACGGGTTCTCCTACCCATTCGGGCGCCTCTCCAAGCTCGTGGACTTCGACGCCGACGGAATACGGGACGCCTTCAAGGTGCTCTTCGACCCCGAGCGCCCGCTGCGCGACGCCTACACCGGCTTCGTGGACGCCGTAGATGCGGTGCTGCAGGAGCACAACGAGACCGCCGACAAGCCGCTGGAAGGCAGCCACCAGACGCCGTCGGCCGTGAGCCTTTACCTCGCCTTCGAGATGCCCAACAGGTACCACTTCTTCAAACCCACCGTGGGCAGCGACTTCGCCGAGTGCGTCGGGGCGAAGCTGCCTGGAAACCCGGTCGCCAAGTTCCTCACCTACGAGAGCCTGGCCGACGCGGTCCTGCCCAAGCTGATGAAGGACACCGAGCTCGTGGCCCTCAGCGACAGCGCCCTCACGGAAGAGGAGCGCGCCGCCGACCCTGCCCACCACCTGATGCTGCAGGACGTCGCCTACTACGCATCGCGCTACATGAAGACGTGGCACACGGACTGGGCCGATCTCCTCGACGGAGAAACCTCCGGGGAAGACAACGACGAGGTGGCGCTCGAGGGCGTCACCTACCCGAAGAACATGATCCTGTACGGCCCCCCGGGCACCGGCAAGACCTACCGGACCCGCGCCTACGCCGTGGCGATCTGCGACGGGCGGCGCGTTGAGGACGTGATCGACGCCATGGCCGACCCCGACGGGTTCGCCGAGGTGGCCGAGCGCTACGACAGGCTGGTGGCTGAGGGGCGCATCGGCTTCACCACCTTCCACCAGTCCTACGGCTACGAGGAGTTCATCGAGGGGCTACGTCCCGAGTACGACGAGGACAAGGGCGTGGTGACCTACCCGCTGCGCAAGGGCGTCTTCCGCGACTTCTGCGAGGCAGCCGAGGACGTGGTGGCCGTGGCCTCCGCCGAGGACGGCGTGCCGAGGTTTGCCGGCAACCCGCGCCCGCGCGTGTGGAAGATGGGCCTCAAGACCGGCGGCGTGGCCGACCTGCTGGAGAGGTGCCGTGCGGAGGGAAGCCTGCGCATGGGCTGGGACGACGTTACTCCCGACGAGGTCGACGACTCCAAGGACTTCTCCGACCAGAACAGGCGCGCCATAAACGCCTTCCAGGAGGAGATGCAGCCAGGCGACTTCGTCGTGATACCCGGCGCGGTGAGCAGCCGCTACGACGTGGCCGTCGTGACCGGCGACTTCGAGTGGGACGAGTCCATGCCTGGAGCAAGGCGCAAGAGGGACGCGCAGTGGCTGGACGGCATCGCCAAGAACGACTTCCTGCCGCTCAACGGGGGCAAGGCGCTGACGCTGCAGACGGTCTACGAGCTGACGCGCGTGAGCCCGTCCAAGCTCCTTGAAGCCATGGGCACGAGCGACGAGTCCAAGGCGTCGCCGCAGGCCAGCAAGCCCTACGTGTTCGTCATCGACGAGATCAACCGGGGCAACGTCTCCAAGGTGTTCGGCGAGCTCATAACGCTCCTCGAGCCGAGCAAGCGCAAAGGCGCCCCCGAGGAGACCTTGGCGAGGCTGCCGTACTCCGGCGAGATGTTCGGCGTACCGGGCAACGTACACGTGCTGGGCACCATGAACACGGCCGACCGCTCCATCGCGCTCATGGACACCGCGTTGCGCCGCCGCTTCGAGTTCGTTGAGGTGATGCCCGAGCCAGAGCTGCTGTCCGGCATCGAGGTCGAGGGGGTGGACGTGGGGCGCATGCTCGCCGTGATGAACGCCCGCATCGAGCTGCTCTACGACCGCGAGCACACGCTGGGGCACGCCTACCTCATGGACCTCGCCGCCGAGCCCTCCGTCGAGCGGCTGGCCAGAGCCTTCGAGACCAGGCTGATACCGCTTCTGCAGGAGTACTTCTTCGACGACTACGGCAAGATCCGCTCGGTGCTCGGCGCCGCCGCAGACCGATTCATCGAGCAGGGCAACGACGCGAGCGTGTTCTGGGGAGAGGACGCCGACGAGTACGACCGCCTGAGGTCCTACCGCGTGAGGCGGGCGCCCCGCGAGGCCGACGCGTACGCCCTCATCTACAAGACAGGGCGGGAGGGCTAGGCCATGGCCTTAAGGCACGTGGTCGCCAGGGAGTACGAATTCCTGGTGCCCGCCGAGCTGGGCAGGACAAACTGCCACGACGTCGGGGCCGACAGCTTCGCGTCGCTGCGCGAGTTCGCGCTCTCCAACCGCGAGGGCGACAGCCCGCTGGAGCTCATGCGCCTGTGCTCGCCCAGGGGCATCGGCGAGGCGATCCAGCTGCAGAACTACGTGGGCGTGGTGGAGCTGCGCGACGGCCTGCAGGTGGAGGTCCTGCCCAAGATAGACGTCGCCCCGGGTTCGGGCGTGGGCGACCGCGAGGTGTTCGCCCGCATGCTCGAGGAGCTTGGCACTGACGTGTCGTTCCGCTCGTTCGACCGCACGGGCCTCACCACCGGCAAGGCACCCCTCTTCGAGGTCTTCGTCTCCATGTTCCTCGACGAGGCGGCCGACCTCGTAAGGCGCGGCATACGATCCGCCTACGTGGCCGTGGAATCCGAGGAGAAGTACGTGCGCGGCAAGATCGACTTCTCCCGCGAGGCCAGGAAGGGCGCGGGGCGCGCGCACATGACCAACCTCGTTCACGACGAGCTGCTGCCCGACCGGCCCGAGAACAGGCTCGTGAAGGCGACCTTGCTTTATCTGCGCCGCAACTCGCGTGACAACGGCAACGTGAGGCGGGTAATCCAGCTCCTGCCCGCCTTCGAGGGCGTGGGACGCTGCACGAACATCGATGCCGACCTCGCACGGTGCATAGACGACCGCTCGACCAGGGCGTACGGCACGCTGATCGCCTGGTGCCGGGTGTTCCTGCGCGGCGAGAGCTTCACGATGTTCAAGGGCGAAAGCGTGGCCACAGCGCTGCTGTTCCCCATGGAGAGGGTCTTCGAGGACTACGTCGGCAGATTGCTCAAGCGCAGGGCCCTGCATGATCCGCTCGTCGAGCGCGTCGAGCTGCAGGCAACCGGCCAGTGGCTCTTCGAGGGCAGGCGCGTCTCGCTGCGCCCCGACATCCTCTGCGGGTGCGCCAACGGGCGCCGCGTCGTGCTCGATACCAAGTGGAAGCGCGTCTTCGGCCCAAGGGATTTGTCGGTGGCGGACATGCACCAGATGTACGCCTACGGGCAGCGGTACCGCGCCGAGGACGAGGATATGCAACACGTCGTCCTTCTCTACCCATGGCATGAGGGCGTGAAGCCTGGGTTGATGCCCGAGGGCAGGCACGTGAGCAGCGACGGCGTGCAGGTGGACATGTTCTTCTTCGACCTTTCCGACGCCGCAAATAACATCACGTCACTCCTCGAAACGATCGAATCGCTTGCAAGATGCAGGGAGTAGGCACCATGGGAGAAACCGCAGGCAGCAAGAAGCTTGCCGAGACCATCCGACGCCTGTACGGCATCGTCGGCGAGCTGGAGCGGGACTACCGCGAACAGCACCGCCACTTCACGCTGGACGGGCACCTGATCGGAAGCATCGGAGAGGTCTACGCGGCCGAAAGATACGGCATCGACCTCTTCGTCTCGTCGACACCTAGGCATGACGGAACATCGCCGGACGGGAGGCTCGTGCAAGTCAAGGCCACTCAACGCGGCAGCGTGGCCTTGAACGAGAACCCGGACTTCCTGATCGTTCTCAAAATCGATGGGGACGGCGAGATAAGCGAGGTGTACAACGGACCCGGTCAACCCGTCTGGAACTTGCTCGAGAACCGAGCAAGGCCGAAGAATGGCCAATACCAAGTGTCGCTTTCGAAGCTCAAAGCCCTGAACAAAGCTGTTGATGAGAGGGACAGGATACCCGCGCTGACGTAAATACGCACCAGCTTGTGACACCCCAAGACAATGCCCGTACCGGTAATGGTGCGGGCATTGTTCGTCTCTGCCCGCCTTACGAGACGAAAGGCAGGACAGGACATGGACGGTGAGACCAATGGCAGCCAGGAAGCCACGCAGGGTGCGCAGGACGCGTCGCAACAGCAGGGCCAGGAGCAGCAGGAAACGCAGCAGCAGGGCCAGTCGCAGGTAGGCGGCGACGCCATCGACTACGAGAAGCAGATCGCCGAGCGCGACGAGAAGATCGCGTCGCTCGAGGCCCAGGTGGCCGAGGCGGCCAAGAACGCCGAGACCGCCGAGCTCAAGGCCCAGGGCGAGAGCGACCGCATCGACTTCAAGCTGCAGCTCGCGGGCGTCCGCAACGTGAAGGCGGCGCGTGCCCTTCTCGCGGACCACGACAACGACGTGGACAAGCTCAAGGAGGCGGAGCCCTGGCTCTTCGAGGCCGCGGGCAAGCACGCCAAGGGCGGTGCTAGCGGCTCCGGCACGACCGGGCTCCCCAACGCGGGCGCGGCCAGCGACGAGGGCAAGACCTTGAAGCACTGGCGCGAGATCGCGGGCCTCACCGACGATGGCGACACCAAGAAGGATGGCTAACCCATGCCTAGCAACAACATCGCATTCGCACGCAACTACACCTCGGTCATCGACGAGGTGTACCAGAGGGCGTCCGTCTCGGGCGTGCTCAACTCCGGCCGCCGCATGGTGCGCGCGGGCCACAACGCCAAGGAGATCCTCATCCCGAAGATCTCCGTCACCGGCCTCGGGAACTACACCAGAAACGTTGGCTACAAGACCGGCGCCATCACCTACGAGTTCGAGACGAAGACCTTCAACTACGACCGTGGCATCCGCCTGTTCGCGGACGTGATGGACGTCGAGGAGGCCGGCGTCAACGACTGCTTCGTGGAGGCGGGCGCCGAGCTTCAGCGCACGCAGGTGGCGCCCGAGGCCGACGCCTTCACCTTCGCGCAGATCGCGGGGCCACACGGGCGTCACGGTGACGCCGGAGGACCTGTCGGAGGCCACGGACACCGACATCCTGCAGGCTCTTCGCGAGGTTACCTCCGCCATGGACGAGAAGCAGGTGACGCTGGGATCGCGCTACCTCTTCATCACGCCGACGCTCAAGGGCGTGCTGGACGACTTCTCCTACGCCAACCCCACCATGAGCAACCGCGTGCTGGAGCGCTTCGCGCGTGTCATCGAGGTGCCGCAGGTGCGCTTCTACACGGCGATCGACCTCAAGAGCGGCGACACCGAGTTCGGCTACGCCAAGGCGGCCGCCGGCAAGGCGATCAACTTCATGGTCGTGGAGAAGTCGGCCGTCATCAAGTTCGACAAGCACGTGGCGTCGCGCGTGTTCAGCCCGGACGAGCTCGAGAGCCTGGACTCCTACATGATGAAGTACCGCAAGTACGGCATCGTGGAGCTCTTCGACAACAAGCTCGACGGCGTGTACGTCTCGGCGGCGACGGAGTAGCCGTGGCCTCTTCCGTGACATACGAGTTCTACCAGGACACCTACGGGGGCGGCCTTTCCGAGGACACCTTCGCAGCGTCTCTGCCCATGGCCGAGGCGCACGTTCGCTGGCTCTGCGAGCTGCGCGGGGCCGACGAGACGAGCGAGCGCTTCATGCGTGCCGTGTGCGCGGCGCTGGAGGCCTTCGCCGAGTACGGCGCGGGCGAGGTCGGCGGCTACACGATCGGCGAGTTCTCGGTCAAGAACTACGCGTCTCAGCAGACGACCGGCGAGGAGCTGGCGACGGCCGCCGCGCTGCGGGAGCTGGGACTCTCGGGCATGGCCTTCACGGGAGTGTGCTGATGAGGAGCATTCGACCCATACCGCGCTCGGCCCTGCCCGACGTGATGACGGTGCGCACGCCCTTGGCGGACGACATCTTCGAGGAGCCGCAGATCATCGCCAACGTGCGCTTCGAGCGGACGCAGAAGGTATCCGACGACGATCACCGCTCGGCCGACGCGGGCCAGGGAACCGTGTTCGTGGACGCGGTGAACTCCATCGGCGCGTTCGACGTGCCGGCGGGCTCGCGCGTGGCCGTGAGCGGGCACTCGATGATGGTGGCCGAATCGCACGCGTGCTGCGACCTGTTCTGGCGCGTGCACCACTGGGAACTGAAGGTGAGGTGAGCTGGGGTCTTGCAGCTTTCCTTCTTGGTGGCGAAGGCCCTGCTAGAGGGCGACTTCGCAAGCTACTTCGCAAGTCTTCCGTCCGCGGCAGATGAGCCCGAGCCCATCGTGCTGCGCGAGGGGAAGTTCGAGCGCGTCTCCCGCATGGAGCACGAGGAGCGCGGGACCATGACGGTGAGCGTGCTCGTCGTGCGCGAGGTGGCGGCCCAGGCCGAGGCCGACGCGACGGCCTGCGAGAAATGGATCCGCACATACGGCTGGGAGCCGGTGGCGGAGAACGGCAGCTGGCGCATCGTGGGGCTCGATACCACGGCGCCGGCGTTCAAGGAGATCGACGGGTCCGGGCGCTTCGTCAGGGCCTTCGACGTTGTGCTTACGGTGGTGAGGAGCCTATGAGCGACAAGGGCAAGCGCGTGAACGCGTCCGGGCACCAGGCCGAGGCAACGGTGAAGCGGGCGCGGCCGTTCGGCAAGGACGACAGGGCGGCGCGCGAGTCGCAGCGCCGGGCATCGGCCTACGGGCGTGCTAGGGGCAACGCATGAGGTCGATCGTCTACGCGGGGAACGACTTCTCCGAGATCTGCAGCGCCGAGGTGATCGAGCGGGCGGCCAACCCCATCGTCGCCGAGGCGATGGCCGTGCCGGGACGCGCGGGTGCCTTGCTGGTGTCGGGCTACATCCCGCCCGTTGACGTGCGGGTGCGGCTGTTCATGGACATGGGCTACAACCCCGGATTCACCGGCATGGCGCAGATGCGCGGCAAGGTGCGCCGGTGGCTGTCGTGGCCGGGCGGCGGGAGCCCGGTGCTGCCCGATGACCCCGAGGTAGAGTACCGCGACGCCATCCTGGTCGGCGCGTCCGACTGGTCCAACCTCTTCGAGGTCGGCGAGTGCACGCTGACCTTCACCCTGTTCGACCCCATCGGCTGGGGCGCGGAGCGCGTGGAGCGCACGTCGCGCTTCGAGGTGGGCGGCGACTGGCCGACGCTGCCGGAGTTCTGCGTGGTCGCGGCCGCCGGTTCTTATCTGCAGGTGTCGCTGCCGTCGGCCGGCAAGGGCATCCGCGTGGACTACGACTTCGCGGGCGGCGAGGCCGTAGTCATCGACTGCCGGGGCGAGACCGTGCTCATCAACGACGCCGACGCGCGCGACTGCGTGGCGCTGGCGAGCGACTTCTTCGCGCTGGAGCCGGGCGACTGCATCGTCTCGACCTCGAACTGCACCTATGTGGAGACGCGCTTCTGCGAGAGGTGGGCCTAGCATGGCGGGCTCGGTGCCGACGCTCTACTGGTTCGACCGGTGGGACGAGCGAATCGGGCTCCTTCGCGTGGTCGGCGAGCTCGTGCACACCGAGGAGCTGAACGGCGAGGACACGTTGGAGTTCTCGAGCTACGAGGTGCCCACGAAGGACGACCGGCTGCTGTGGCTGGACAACGGGACCTGGCGCGAGCACGTGGTGGTGAGGACCGACGAGCCGGTGGCGGGGCTCTGCAGCGTGTACGCGGAGTCGTCGCTCTGCGAGCTCTTGGACGACTTCATCGAGGAGGCGCAGCTCGTGAACCGCACGGCGACGCAAGCTTTGGCGGCCGTGCTGGCGCCGACGCGCTGGGGCGTCTCGTACTGCGCGTCCCTGGGCACCGCCGGGGCGCTCATCTACCACCAGAATGCGCTCTGGGCGCTCCGGCGCGTGGCCGAGGTGTGGGGCGGCGAGGTGACGCCGGTCATCACGGTTGCCGACGGGCGTATAGCGTCGAGGTCGATCCGCCTGGACGACCGGCGCGGCGACTGGCGGGACCTGCGCTTCACCTACGGCAAGAACATGGCCGGCTGCACGCGCACGGTGCTCGAGCAGGACGTCTACACAGCTCTCTACGGCTTCGGGGCGGGGCTTCCCTTCACCGACGAGGACGGCAACTACAAGGCGGGCTATAGGCGCAAGCTGACCTTCGGCGACATCAACGGCGGGCTGAACTACGTGGCCGACGAGAGCGCCAAGCAGGTCTGGGGGCGCTGGAACGCGGACCGCACTGCCAAGGTGCACAGCTTCGGGCAAGTGACGTTCTCCGAGGTCACCGAGCCCGAGCGGCTGCTCGCGCTGACCAGGCGGGCGCTGGCCGAGGCAACGCAGCCCAAGGTGAGCTACGAGGTGGACGTGGCGGCGCTCGACGGCGATGACGCCGACCTGGGCGACACCGTGGCGGTGATAGACACGTCGCGCGACCCGGAGTGGAGGCTTACCGCCCGCGTCGTGCGGCGCGTGCGGACATTCGGCGAGCAGGTGGTGGCGCGGGTGACGATCGGCACCGTGGAGCCCGTGGACTACGCGCAGGTGAGCGCCTTGGCTGCCGACGTAGCCACGCTGAGAGACGACGTGGTGGGCATCGACGGAAACCTGACCACGGCGGCGTCGGTGACCGTGGTGGAGAACACCGTGACCACGGCTATCGACGACCTGGACGAGCTCGGGAACTTGGACTTCTAAACCCGTATGC
>DBEYOB010000065.1:0-4010 GCA_048173955.1 Coriobacteriales bacterium | reverse complement strand
ACGCTCCGAGCAATACACCCTAGGCATACACCCCAGACATACGCCAAGAACACCAGGACGCCAAGAACACCGAGGCTCTTTCGGCCGCCTCTCCGGTTGCGGCCTCCGTGGCGCGGGCACGCTCGGAGGACCCGGACCTGCGCATGGTACCGTGCCGGAAGCTCGTCTATAAGTGGGTTGAACCCCTCGTTGAGGAGACCGCGTAGCGAAACGTGCGAAAAAGCCACCGCGGAGCGCGCCGCCTGAAACTATTTTAGAATGTCCTTGACCTATCCCCGCTGATTCGCATGTCAATGACAACCCTTGCATGTCAACCTGACAACCGGGAACCCAGCTTCCCCTTTTCGAACGGGACTTTTCATGACCATCGAGCAGAACGTTGAGATCGAACAAGAAACCAACGCCGACGCGCCCGCCGGGGCGAGCGCCGGGATCGGGCAGCAACCCGAACCCGGCAAGACCTCCGACAGCAAAGCCGACCGCAAGATCCACCTTATCGTCAAGATCTACGGCTTCCTCTGCCTGCTCGACGGCATCCTGACCATACCCTCCGTCGCCATGTTCGCCTGCCTGGTGTGGTGGGCAATCAGCACCGACCCCTCGCAGGTCATCATCGGCACCGACCCCACGATGCCGGTCATCCTCACGGCGATCTCACTCGTCGTGGCTGTTGCCAATGCCGTGGCGCTCATCGTCTTCGGCCGCTCCCTCATGAAGGACCGGCGGCGCAACGCCGCCCGTTGGTCGTACGCCCTCATCGCGGCGACCGTCGTGCAGCTCATCATCACCATCATGCTCCAGGGCATCGGGGCAGGCCTCATCCAGTACGCCGTCCAGCTCGCCATCTTGCTTGCAATCTCGATCACCGTGGACCCGTCGCTGCACCAGGAGCGCGAGCTCAAGCGCAAGCTGCGCGACCTCGAGGACCGCTCGGCCGCCGAGGAGGGCATGCTCGGCCGCGACCGCGAGGGCAAGGGCTACATCGAGCTCAACTTCTTCAACCTGTTCTGGGTCTTCGTGGTGTGCTGCGTGCTCGGCCTCCTCATCGAGGTCGTCTTCCACATGGTGGTCGTGGATCCCGGCGTCTATCAAGACCGCGCCGGCCTGCTGTTCGGCCCGTTCTCTCCCATCTACGGCTTCGGCGCCGTGCTCATGACCGTGGCGCTCAACCGCTTCTACAAGGCCAACCCGCTCGTCATCTTCGCCGTCTCCGCCGTGATCGGCGGCCTGTTCGAGGCCGCCGTGAGCCTGTTCATGCAGATTGGCTTCGGCGCGGTGGCGTGGGACTACTCGGGGTCGACGATCTTCGGGCTCTTCCCCGACCCCATCGCCCTTCTCTTCGGCGGCCGCACGAGCACGCTGTTCATGTGCATGTGGGGCGTGCTCGGGCTCTTCTGGATCAAGCTCTGCCTGCCGTGGCTGCTCAAGCTCATCAACGTCATCCCGTGGAAGATCCGCTACTCCTTCACCACGGTGTGCGCCGCGCTCATGATCGTCAACGGCGTCATGACGCTCCAGGCCCTCGACTGCTGGTTCGAGCGCCTCTCGGGCGTGTCGGGCGACACGCCGGTCGAGCGGTTCTACGCCGAGCATTTCGACAACGCGTACATGGAGCACCGCTTCCAGAGCATGACCATCACGCCCGCCGATTCTGGCCGCGTTGACGGCGCCGCGGCCGCCAGCGCCGCCATAAAGTAAGGCGCGAACGGGGGCGGGCCATGAACTTTCGGCATATCGCATACTTTGTCGAAGCCGTCAAGTGCAGGTCCCTGTCCGCCGTGGCAAAGCGGCAGAACGTGACCGTCCAGGCGGTCTCGAAGGGAATCAACGAGCTTGAGCGCGAGGTGGGGACGCGCCTTTTGATACGGGGGAACCAAGGTGTCAAGCCGACCGCCCTCGGCTACGCCCTGTACCAGCGCTCCCTCGAGGCGGTCGAGGGCTTTTCCCAACTTGAGAAGTTCGCCGGGCGCATCCCCGCCGGAGGATCGTCGAACGGCCTCCTGCTCTCCCTGTGCATCCCCCAGCTCGAGGGCGGAGCGCAGATGCTCCGCCGCCTTTCGCGTCGTTTGGGCAGGCAGCTCGGCATTCAGCTCGAAATCTTCGCCGCCCCCGTCGAGCCGTCCCTCAAAGCCCTGCGCGACGGAACGGTCGACGTCATCTGCACCATCGGCGAGTACTCCGCTTCCGATACCGACTGCATTCCCATCGGAAACCTTCCGTCCGGCATAGGGGTGGCCGAAACCCATCCTCTTGCCGAACGGAAGACCGTGCGCATCGCCGACCTGGCCCCGTACCCCGTCATGTGGTCGGAGCATTTCGACGCCTCCAACCACTCCATACTCTCCCTCTACCTCGAAAGGGGGCTCCCCTCCCCCGTCGTGCGCTTCGGCGCCGACGGGAAGGTCGACCCGCCCGACGCCGACCTCTCGCAAGCGTACTCGTTTATGGCCTACCTACCTTCGTTTTCGAAGCCGCTCCGCAAGAGCCGGCTGATACCCATGGATCCCGACGACGGCATCTGCGCCCCCGTCTGCCTCGTAACGCTGCGGGGACCGAAACCGGAGGCCTATCGCGCGCTCGAGAGCGGCATCGGCGCCCTCATCGGGGCCTCCGGAGGCGTGGTCGCCCCGTAGCGAGGACCGAAGCGCGCCAAACCCCGGGAAGCCGCCGAGGGCGCGGTCAAAGCGAGGACACCGTCAAAAAAGCGCCCGCCACGTGAAGACACGTTGCGGGCGCGAGCATACTGCAATCAGCTTCAGAACCAGCTGGGAGGCTTACTTCTCGTCGTCGTCCGTCCCGTGCAGCTCGGCAACGCGCTGCTTGACGAAGGCGTTGATCTCCTCGGTGCTCAGGACGCTCGGCTCCCTGCCCTCGCAGATGGCGGTGATGTTGGAGACGATGGACTCGCTCGCCTTGTTGATGCCCGCCTTGCCGATGAGCTTGAGGAGGGCGCGCACGATGAAACCGCCGGTTATCGTGGTCTCGATATGGACGTTCGTGCCGTTTTCAGCCGCACGGGCCGAGATGACGGTGGTGTCGTCGGTGTGCTTGGCCGTGGACTCCTCCGTCACCGTCACGGTGTGCGTCGCCTCATCGTACGTCGCGACGCAGTGGTTGCGGGTCTCGCCGTCGACGCAGGCCCACTCGCTGTCAGAAATGCGTTCGTCGACCTTTTGCCCACCGAGGACATCGAGATCGCTCGTGCGCCGCATCGCCTTCCATACGGCGTCGATAGGATGGGGGACGAAGGCGTCGTACTCGAACGTGGTTGCGGACATGGGGAGATTCCCTTCGGTCGGTGCCGATTCGACATGATCGGAACAGTTGGAGACGGTATTCTACCGCGCATGAGGCGCGTCTCCAAAAAAGGGGGCCGACCACTTAACCTTCGGTTGAACCGAGCCGTCCGCCCTCGCCACCGAGCATCCGCCCCCGCTACCGAGCCTCCTCCCCCGCCGCCATCCCGTCGAGCATCTCGGCCACCGTGCGCCAGCCGAGCTCGGCGCACTTCACGCGCGCGGGCATGCGCGCCACCGACGCGAGGCACGCCGCCTCGCCCAGCGGCGCGAGCTCGTCCGGGTCGGTCTCCTCGCCGCGGGCCATGCGGCCGAACAGTCTGCACAGCTCGCGCGCCCGCCCCACGGTCGTGCCCGTGAGCGCGTCGGCCATCATGTCCGCCGAGGCCTGCGACACCGCGCAGCCGCTCCCGGTGAACGAGACCTCGGCGATATGGCCGTCCTCGACACGCAGGTGGACCACCACGTCGTCGCCGCAGCTGGGGTTCACGCCCTCGTGGCTGTGGGTGGGGTGCGCCATCTCGTACTTGTTCTCGGGGTCGCCGCCGTGCTCCAGAAGGGCCGGCGTGTACAGGTCAGTTGCCGCCATGGAACAGCCTCCTCACGTCTTCGAGCGCCTCGGCGAGGCGGTCGATGTCGGTCGCGTCGTTGTAGAGGGCCACCGAGGCGCGGCAGCACGAGCCCACGCCGAGCCAGGCGAGCAGGGGCTGGGCG
>DBEYOB010000064.1:0-6464 GCA_048173955.1 Coriobacteriales bacterium | reverse complement strand
ACGTAGAGCATGGCGACCGTGAACGTCACGCGCACCGCACCCACGCTCCCGAAGAACCAGCGCGCCTGCTCGGCCAGCTCGAACCCGCCGATGCGCGGTTGGACGGCAAGCGACTGGAGGCCCATCCACAGCGCGCCTCCCACGCCGGGGTCGGGATCGATCGCGCCGCGTACGGCCAGCGCGCCGACCAGCGCGTAGGCGACGGCAACGCAGACGCAGTAGACCATGATGCGGAAAAGGCGGGTGAGGCTGCGGAAGAATCCGTGCCTGCGGAAGCAGCCGTGGCACAGGGAGAGGACGACGAGCGCCGCGATCGAGAGGACGGACGCCCAGACGCCGTGCCCCGACAGGGCCGTCGCAAACCCCAGCCCCACCAGGGCGACCATGGCGGTGAGCCAGTTTCCCTGGTCGTGGATGAGGATGCCCGGAACGCACATGAGGGCGAGGTATGCGCAGACGACCATCGCCACAGGGTCGAGCGGGCTGTGCCCCAAGACATGGTTGGTGACGACGTCTACCATGACGGGGTCGGGAGGGAGGGCCGCCGCGACGAAGGCGACCACAGACGTGGCGCACACCGCGAGCGCGCACACGACCGTGCGGAACTCGATGGTGTCGCTCACGAACGAAACGAGCCGTTCGTGCCACGTGGCATCCGGATGGCGGCGATGCACGTAGACGGGCTCGGCGTCGACGTCGGAAAGGCGGGCGGCAGCCGCGGCCGCCGCAGCCTCAGCCATCTCGGAAACCCCGGCGACGATGCGCTGCCCCGCGGCGCCAACCGTTGAGCGGACCTTCCCGACCGGCTTCGACCCCTCGGCGGCCTTGCCGCCTCCCAGACCGAAAGCGCCGGTCACATGCATCGTCACACCGCCGATGACGAAGGGGATCCAGTACATGAGCGCGCGGTAGACGAGCACTGCGGAGACCGCCTGGGTCGCAGGGTACCCGTAGCCCGCCAGAACGGCCGAAGCGAGCCCCTCAACCACGCCCACCCCGCCGGGGGTGACGTTGAAGCTGTTGAACACGAGCGCGGTCACATAGCCGCCGAACAGAGCGTCGATCCGGGTGACGCCGAACGCCACGCCGGACGCGACAAACGTGAGCATGTCGAACGCCATCGCGACGAGCATGGCGGCGAACACCGCGAGCGCCCGGCGCGGGTTGCGCGACAGCTCGGTCGCCGCGCTGCTGAACGAGTGGACGAGCGAATCGGCCCACGGCCCGGGCTGCCTCTTCAGGCGGACCGCCTTGCACGCCCTCACGACAAGGCGCTCGACCCAGCGCATGAAGCGCTGCAGCAAGCCCGGGGCGTAATGGCCCATGGCGAGAAGGCCCAGAAAGGCGAAGGCGGCGACGCCCATGACGCAGCCGATGAGGACGTCGCGCACCTGAAGCGTCCCCGACTGCGCCATGACGACGAAGCCTATCACGATGACGACGAGCATCGAGCAGTAGAAGCAGGTCTGGGTGAACAGGGCGGCGGACGTCGCAGACCCGACGGGGACCCCGCGGCGGCGGGCCGCATCGACCACGGCGGCGAGGCCGCTCGTCCCTCCCGAAGGGAGCACCGTGTTCATGAAGACGGCCTTGAACCAGGCGGGAATCGTCAGGCGAAGGGGAACGTCGAAGCCGATAACCTTGAAGGACCGGGTGTAGGCATACGAATGGAAGACGATACGCACGGACTCGAGCACGGCGGCGGCGATCAGGGGAACGAGCGCCCCCTTGCTCATGGCGGAGAGCACCGAGGCGATGTTGCCGCGCTGCGTCCAGGCGACGACGAGCAGGGCGACGACGAGGACCGCGGCGATCAGGGTGCGCGGCTTGAACAGGCGACGGTTGACGCCTTTGATTTTGAAGTCCGCCATGCCCGCACGCCTCCTCCCTCGCCGACTGGCACAGACGTGCTTAGTATCGCACGAGAGCGGGCGCACCGGACCGAAGGTTTCCCCTCACCATGCAAATTGGGCCGGACGCCGGCGCATACCGCTCAGCGCCCCGTCCCGTCCTCGTACTCGCGCAGCGAGCCCGTCTCGCACAGACGCCGCATCTGCCCGGCATCGAGATGGTCGATCCCCACGACTGTCAGCACGCGGCCCGCCACCGTAAAGCGCACGGCGAGGTCGGCGAGCGGCACCCAGTACACGCGCCCCTCGCGCCCCTCGCGCGCATATGCCGGGCGCGGGTCCTGGCGCAACACCTGGACGAGCCCTTCGCAAAGCTCGGGGGGAACCTTGGCGAGCTCGCCGGCCGGCACCTCGACCTCGAGCTCGGTCCATTCGGCCTCCTCCCGCCACCCGACATGCGCCCCGGGATGGGCGTCCCAGGCGGGCAGATAGGGCTTGATATCGTAGAGCAGCGTCCCGCCCACCGTGTCGGCGCCGCCGACGCGCAAGAGGGGACCCCGTCCCCCGGTACGGTACGCCGCGTCGGTCTCGACGGCGAGCAGGCGCACGCACGACAGGCCCAACCCGTTCGGCCTGAAGCTCGAGCGCGTCGCAAACACCCCCATGCGCCGCGTCCCGCCCAGGACGGGAGGCCGCACCGTCGGGGACCACGAACCGGCACGGCCGTTGTGCGAGAAACCCCAGACGAGCCAGACGTATTCGAACCCGTCGAGCCCGCGCAGGGCGTCGGGGTTGCGAAACGCGGGCTCGAACTCGACACGCGCCTCGAGCGCGTCGACCAGCCCGGGCTGGCGCGGGACCCCGAACTTGGTGGGATAGGGCGTATAGATGCGGCCGATGGGTTCGAGCACGGCGTCCTCCCGATGCGCGGTCGTTGGTGCGGTGCGGCGAGACGCATCCTAGCGCATGGAAGGCCTCCCGCCAACCGGGTCCGAAGGCGCTGGGGCGCCCTCGTCTGCAACCGGTGTGATGTGGGGTCTCGAGACGCACAAACGCTTCGACGGCGCATAGAATAGCGGTGCATACGTTCAGCCACTAAGGAGGCCCCGTGTCCATCAGCATCCAGGAGATCGGCGAGACCCTCAACATGGTCGCCCAGCAGAACCTCGACGTGCGCACCATCACCATGGGCATCAACACCATGAGCTGCGCCGACGAGGATATCGACGCCATGGCGCGCAAGGTGTACAACCGCATGACCACCGCCGCCGAGCACCTGGTGGAGGTCGCTGAGGCGCTCGAGCGCGAGTACGGCATCCCGATCGTTAACAAGCGCATCTCGGTGACGCCGATGGCGCAGATTGCCGCCGCAACCAAAGCGCGCGACCTCACCCCGCTCGCCCGCGCCATGGACCGCGCGGCCGAGGCCGTGGGCGTGGACTTTGTGGGCGGCTTCTCGGCGCTGGTGCAGAAAGGCATCGGCGACGCCGACCTGCGCCTCATGGACTCAATCCCCGAGGCGCTCAGCACCACCACGCGCGTGTGCTCGAGCGTGAACCTGGCGAGCGTGCGCGCCGGCATCAACATGGACGCCGTGCTCAAGATGGCCGAGAT
This sequence comes from Coriobacteriales bacterium, assembly GCA_048173955.1. Lineage (GTDB taxonomy): Bacteria > Actinomycetota > Coriobacteriia > Coriobacteriales > UMGS124 > CAZUFB01. Next base: position 3,000 of record DBEYOB010000064.1, on the reverse strand, counting down.
CATCCTGCAGACCGCCCAGGCTACGGTCGACATCAACTGCTACGGGGCCGCCAAGCTCGTGGTGTTCGCCAACATGGTGGAGGACTCCCCCTTCATGGCCGGCGCCATCCACGGCGGCGGCGAGGGCGACGAGGTCATCAACGTGGGAGTCTCGGGCCCCGGCGTCATGGCGGCGGCGTTGCGCGGCCTTCCCAAGACGGCCGACATGCAGACGGTCGCCGAGACCATCAAGGCCACGGCGTTCAAGATCACCCGCGTGGGCGAGCTCATGGCACGCGAGGCCTCGCGCCGTCTGGGCGTGCAGATGGGCATCGTGGACCTCTCCCTGGCCCCGACCCCGGCCATCGGCGACTCGGTGGCCGATGTGCTCGAGGCCATCGGCGTGGGCACCTGCGGCGGTCCCGGCACCACGGCGGCCCTCGCCATGCTCAACGACGCCGTGAAGAAGGGCGGCGTCATGGCTAGCTCGAGCGTGGGCGGACTTTCGGGCGCGTTCATCCCCGTGTCCGAGGACGCCGGCATGATCCGCGCGGTCGAAGCCGGGGCGCTCTCCCTCGAGAAGCTCGAGGCAATGACGTGCGTGTGCTCGGTGGGCCTCGACATGGTGGCCGTGCCAGGCGACACGAGCGTGGAGACCTTGGCGGGCTTCATCGCCGACGAGATGGCCATCGGCGTCATCAACAACAAGACCACGGCCGTGCGCGTGATCCCCGCCATCGGCAAGAAGGTGGGCGACAAGCTCGAGTTCGGCGGCCTGTTTGGCAGCGCACCGGTGCAGGAGATCAACGGCCACGCCGGCTACACGTTCGCCCACCGCGGCGGGCGCATTCCCGCGCCGCTCAACTCGCTCAAGAACTAGGACGAAAGGCGCCATGGCCGCAATCCTCACCCAGATCGTCGTGCTGTTCCTCATAGCCTGCGTGGGCCTGCTCGTGGCCAAGCTCGGCTATCTCGACGACCGCACCACGAACAACCTCAACAAGATGCTGCTCTACGTGTTCGTGCCGTGCATGATCGTCTCGTCAGCACTCGGCGGGGCGTCGACATACGGCCAGGCGACCGTGCTGCTCATGATAGCGAGTGCCGTAGCACTCTACCTGCTGCTGCCCGTCGTGGCGCTCGGGGTGAACGCCCTGTTGCGCGTCCCGCAGGAGCGACGCCGGCTGACCCTGCTCATGACGGTGTGCGGCAACGTCGGCTTTATGGGTTACCCGGTCGTCCAAGCGTTTTTTGGGTCGCAGGCGCTGTTCCTGAACAGCATCATCACGATGTTCCAGTCGATTCCGCTCTATCTCGGGGCGCCGTTGCTGCTTGCCGACCGCTCCGAAGGGCGCCGGGCGACCCTTTCGCCGCGCGCCCTGTTGAGCCCCGCCCTGGTTGCAAGCGTAGCGGCGCTCGTCGTGTTCTTTGCCGGAATCGAGCTGCCGGCGTTTTTGGCCGACACCATCGACTCCATCGGCGGCATCACCTCGCCACTCGCAATGATCCTCATGGGCGCCAGCCTGAACGGGGTCGACCTCAAGAGCATCGCGCTCGACTGGCGGCTCCACCTTTACACGCTCGTGAAGCAACTCGTGCTGCCGCTTGCCGTGTGGTTCGCGCTAAGCCCGTTCTTCCCGGACAAGACCGTGCTCGGTATCGTCGTGGTGGTGCTCGCCATGCCCGTCGCCACCATGACCATGGTGCTCGCCCAGCAATACCGCTCCGACGCCGCCTACGCCACCCGCGCCATCGTGGTGACGACGCTGTGGTCGTTCGCCATCCTGCCGGTACTGGGCATCGTGATAGGGTGAAGCCGCTCCGCCCGGCTCGCATCGAATGGCGGCGCGAGCCGGGCGGAGTGCGTCAAACGGGGTGCTTTGGATACGAGCCAGAACCCCGCGACGTGCAGAGGGCTCACGGCGTACAGCGATTATCAAGCCAGCGCTGGACCGCCAGACACGCACGGGCGTCAGCTAGGGAACGGTGAGGCCGCCCCTCCCATTCGTAACCGATATATGCGGCCGCCTCGGCCAGCTTGAACCTCTTCAAGCCTCCGTGCCGATAGTCGGGAACCGACCTGAACCCGGAAAAAACGGCCATCGTGTCGACTATCGCGGCGCCGACGGGCAGCTCGATTCCGAGACAGCGGACAAACGACAGATCGAACGGGGCATTGTAGGCCACGATGGTCTCGGCTGAGCTAAGGAGCGATTCGATTTCACGCACGCTCGTCTCGATTGTCGGAGCGTCTGCGACGTCCTCGGGCCAGATGCCGTTGACTCGCGAGGCTGCGTCCCACCGCCGCTTCCAACGAGGTTTGAACAGTCGGTCAAACAGTGTGTTTCCCTCGTAGTCGATGATTGACAACGACAAGATTTCGTCTCCACGATATCGGGCGGGTTTGAGTCCCGTCGTTTCGGCGTCCAAAACAATGCGGTTTGGCATAGACATGGCTTCTCCTTTCTGGATGCCGTGTTTGCAGCGTCAATTTTGACCGCCTTGTTTCTACTATTCGTGCTGGCAGCCAAGCCACTTTGCCCCAACTTTAAACCTCACGTCGAGATTAACCTTGAACCTGATTCTTGCCGCGACGATGGCGATTCGAATTGCGAGAACCTTTTTCATGCTGCATCTCTTCCTGCTATACAAAGCGAAATAATTAGAAAGTATTCGTAAGGGATCGTGATTTTGATCGCGATAGTGAGCAAAGCTCTGCAGCGGCCAGGTCTTTATGGTTTCGATGCAGGCAAAGAGGCGGTAGCGGTCCCCGCACATGCGGGGACCGCCGGGCTTTACGCTCCGATGTCAGCTGCCGATAGGGATCATCCCCGCCTACGCGGGGACCACACGGCGCGGGTGTAGGTCGCAAGCTCGTCGGGGGGGGGTCATCCCCGCCTACGCGGGGACCACTACAACCAGAAAGAAATCTATTGCGAGGGCGAGGGATCATCCCCGCATGTGCGGGGACCACGTCTCGACGAGCTGGTCGCCGGTCATGCCGGAGGGATCATCCCCACA
>DBEYOB010000063.1:0-32651 GCA_048173955.1 Coriobacteriales bacterium | reverse complement strand
ACGTTGCCCCCCGCGGCGACCATGCCGGCCACGTCGACGCGGCGGACCGTGCAGCCGACGCCGAGCTGCGCCGCCAGCGCGCGCACATGCGCCTCGTCGGCGTCGGAGTCGGCCCCGCGCAGGCAGTGGTTCACATGGAGGACGTGCAGGATGGCCGGGTCGACCCCGCGCTCCCCCGCCCCGTCCATCAGGTCGATCCCCTCGCGGACGGCGCGGACGAGCAGCGCGGTCGAGTCAGACCCGCCGCTCACCATGAGGACGACCGGCGACGCTGCGCGCCGGGGGGCCGCCTCTGCAACCAGGGCGTCAATCATGCGGACATCATGCGAACGCAGGCTCCCCTCTCCCCCGCGGCGCCGCGCGGGGGCAAAGTAGGCGATAATCGTCCGCCGAAACCGCGGCGGACATGCGCCATTCTACCCGCACGCAGCCAACCCCGTCGGAAGGACGCCACAATGCCGACACAACGACCGGCGACCGCCCGCGCGACCCGCCCCGCGGACGACGCGCAGGCAGACCTGGTGAGCGGGTGCAGCGTCTCGCTCTGCGCCCACACGCTCCTGGTCCCCTGGGAGTCCGACGGGCTGCGGCTGCACGTGCTCGGCAGCGGTTCGCAGGGCAACTGCTGCGTCGTCGAGAGCCCCGACGGGCTCGTCCTGGTCGACGCGGGCATCTCGTGCCGCCAGATCGTCGCGCGCATGGAGGCGCTCGGCCTCGACCCGGAAAAGGTCGCGGCGATCGTCGTCACCCACGAGCACACCGACCACATCGGCGGCCTGCGCGTCGCTGCGAAGCGGCTCGGAGCCCCCGTCTTCGCCAGCGAGGGGACGCGCACCTCGCACGCCTGGGCCGCCGCCGGGTGCCCCGCCGCCGAGGCCGTCGGCGCGCGACGCCCCTTCACCGTGCGCGGCGTGCGGATAACCCCCTTCCACGTCCCCCACGACGCCGCCGAGCCCCTGGGCTTTCGCTTCGAGCGCGCCGGCGACGCGATCGGCTACTGCACCGACATGGGGACGCTGACCGACGAGGCCGGCGAATACCTGCGCGACGCGCGCATCCTCGCGCTCGAGAGCAACCACGACCCCGCCATGCTGCGCAGCTACCCCGGCTATCCGGCGCCGCTCAAGGCGCGCATCGCCGGCGACTCCGGCCATCTCTCGAACGGCCAGGCGGCCTCCTCGCTCCCCGCGCTGGCGACCTCGTCGACCCAGACGGTCGTGGGCATGCACGTCTCGCGGCACACCAACCTCCCGTCGCTGTGCCGCGAGACCCTGCTCGCCGGCCGCCGCGGGATCCCCGGCGACGCAGGGCAGCTGCGCGTCATGGTGGCGAGCCAGACGACCCCCCTCAGCTGCCTGTAGACGTCGGCGCGGCCGCGCGCCCCGGACACGAAAAGGGCCCCGCGGCTGCATCCGCGGGGCCCCGGAGAGAGGGAGGCGAACAGGCTGCCGGCGGGCAGGAGACCCCGCCGGCGGGGAGAAGAGGGCGCGTCTAGCCGATCTGGATCTTCGTGACGTTGCTGTTCTGGGTGCGCTTGGGCACGTTCACCGTCAGGACGCCGTCCTTCAGCGAGGCGGTCAGGCCGGCAGTGTCGGCATCCTTGAGGTAGACGCTGCGGACGGCGCGGTAGGACGACGTCTCGCGGTGGATGTAGTTGCGCTTGGCGACCTCCTCGGAATCCTTCTTGTCGACCGAGATGTTGAGGTGCCCCTCGTTCAGCTCGACGTCAATCTCGTCGCGCGAGACGCCGGGAAGCGTGGCCTCGACGACGTAGCCGTCGGCGTTCTCCTGCACGTCCATCATGAACGACGCGGGGAACGACTCGGCGCGCGTCGAAGGGTCGGTTGAGACGAGGTCGTTCACCATGTTGAACCAGTCGTTGAGGGCGTTCAGACGACCATACGGAACCATCATTGCCATAGCAGACCACTTCCCGTTGCTCGTGCGCGCCCGTTGGGCGCGCTCTTTGTATTGGCTGTCTGTGTTGTTCCACCCCTTAGGAAATCTCAAACGCAAAGCGCGTATCTTCTCATTTCCTCCACGCATGAAATCTAAGTCAGGTTATAGAAGATTTCAAGCACATCTTTGTCCGGGCGGGTCGACAGACGGGCGACCGTTTCATCAACAGTTCTGACGATTCAGACAAAACCGCCGGTCGCGGGGTACATCGTGCGACGCGGCGGCGCTATTATGGTAGGCGAACGTTTGCATGCCCGATTCCAAGGAGTGCCCGTGGCATACGCAGCAGACCGACAGAGCGACCGTGCGGACGCCCCGCGCAGCCAGAGCATCCCCCTCGACCGCGGCGGACAGGGGCGCGACGCCCGCCCGTCCGGCGACCCGGCGGCCAGGCGCGACCCGCGGCAGGGGCGAGCACCAGCGGGAAGGTCCCCCATCCGCCCCGCGCACCCGCTTCCCGAACACCGCACGGGGACGATCGACTACGATCGGTACCTCGAACGCTCCACGTCGAAGTTCAAGATTTTCTCGGCGGCCGAGCGCCGGCGGCGCAAGCGCACCGCCGCCACGGCCGTCGCCGTCGCCGCCCTCGTCGCGATCATCGTGATCTGGGCCATCATGAGCCAGTCGGTGTAACCCCGCCGGCAAGGGCGGCCGCCGGGAGGCGCTCAGTTCTTCGAGAAGAGCGGCAGGCCGAAGCAGTCGTCCATGTCGGCACCCCGCCCGGACACCATCGCACCGAAGGCGACGTCGCCGACCATGCCCATGACCTGGTCCTGCCGCGCCGCCTTGGCGAGCATCCCGTCGAGCATGTCGTCGACCCCGGGCCGCTCCAGCGCCTCGGCCTGGACGCCGTCGACGCACGCGGGGCATGCACATGCGGGCCGCGCGCCCCCCGCGGCGGAATCGTCGGCGCGGTCGCGCCATCCGTGCACGACCGGCCATCCCCGGTCGACGAACGGGCGCAGCGACACGATCGGCCCCATGGGCTCCTGGCGCCTCTTGTACTCTGCGGCGGCGCAGGCCGAAAGGACGCGCTCGACCGTCGGGCGGTCGATTCCCGCCGCGACGATGTCCGTCGCATCGAGCGAGCGCTCGACGTGCATCTCGAGGATGCGGTCGATCGTGCCGTAGGGCGCGCCAAGCGACGCCTCGTCCGTCTGGTTCTCCGACAGCTCGGCCGAAGGGGGCTTGCTGAGCACGTTCTCGGGGATGACCGGCACCGGGCCCTGCCCGTTGCGCCATGAGGCGAGACGGTACACCGTACCCTTGTACACGTCGGTCAGCGGAGAGTAGGCACCCACCGTGTCGCCGTACAGCGTCGAGTAGCCCATGCCCGCCTCAGACTTGTTGCCGGTGTTCAGGACGAGCAGGTTCCGGGCGTTCGCGATCGACATGAGGACCGTGCCCCTCAGGCGCGCTTGCAGGTTTTCGAGGGCCAGACCCTCCAGGGGTTCGTCCGCCGCCGCAAACGTCTGGCGGAACGCCTCGAACGCCGTCCCTATCGGCACCGTCTTCGTCCTCATGCCCAGCGCCTCCGCCAGGCCCCGGGCGTCGACGACCGACGACTCGCTCGAGAAGGGCCCGGGCATGAGCACGCCGAGGACGTGCTCCGCCCCCAGCGCGTCGGCGGCGATCGCCGCCACGAGCGAGGAGTCGATGCCGCCGGACAGGCCGACCGCGACGTCGGAGAACCCGCTCTTCCGGACGTAGTCGCGCACCGCGACCATGAGGGCGCGGTAGAGGAGGCCCGTCCGCGTCGGCTCGCTCGGCGTCTCGATCTCGTCGAGCGCCATGCCCACGAGCGTCCCGGGGACCCGCTCGATGCCGCCGTCGGCGTCCCAGGCCGACACCGTCGAGACGTCGCAGACGGCAAGGTCCTCCTCGAACAGCGGGCATGCGGCCGCCACCGTCGAGTCGGGCGCGGCGACGAAGCTGCCGCCGGCCAGCACGACGTCGTCGTAGGCGCCGACGCCCTGGACCAGGGCGAACCATCCGTCCCCGCCCTCCACCAGCGGGGCGAGCGCGCCGCTGGCGATACCGTACACCCCCAGCGTCGAGGTGTCCTCGCAGCAGAAGGGCAGCGGCGCGAGCGCCACCACGACGTCGGGCGACGAGCTTCCCGAGGAGATCCCGACGTCGCCCGCCAAAAAGCGCACGCCGACCCCGCCCACCGTGCAGGTCGCGGGGGCGTCGGCGCACGAGTCGAACGACGCGTCGGGCAGATACGTCTCGCGCCTGCGCAGGGGGCAGGCGCACCCCTCCCCGCAGAGGAAGACCTCGGTGTAGCCAGCGTCGGCGTCGGACACGTATGCGGGGACGGCGGACAGGACGGGCGTGCGCGCGGCGAACGACTCGACGGCCGCGAGCAGGTCGGCCTGGTATGCGCGCTGGTCGCAGAGGCCGATGGGGTAGGCGCCGCTCAGAAGCGTCGACGGGAACACGACGAGCTCCGCCCCGCGCAGGTGCGCCCGCTCGGCGACCTGGAGCATCCGCTCGACCGTCGCCGGGAAGTCGCCCGGAACCGACCCCATCTGCGCAAGCGCAATCCTCACGATGACCCTCTCCCTCCGCCGACCGCCGCATGCGCGGCACCCTGTCGACGGCACTATACAACGAGGGCCCGCCCTGCGGCCGCAGGGCGGGCCCTCTGGGAGAAAAAACGACAGCGCACCAGCCATCCGGGCGCGGCATACTCGAGGTGCGTGAGCCCTCGCGGAACGCGGTCTCAGCGGTTTCTCAGCCAAAAACGGAGGCGTCGTGGCAAGGCGCGCGAGGGCGCGGCGTACTTAAGGTACGTGAGCCTTCGTGGAACGCGGCCACGGCGCCTCCGCAGGCTACTCTAGAACTCGGCCTTCCAGAGGCCGTGAAGATTGCAATACGCATACGCCGTGCCGTGCTCGACGCCCGAGAAGTTCGTCGCAGGCTCGTCGCCGGGCTTCAGGTGGTGGATGCCGACGCGCCCGTCGCATGCCAGCGCGATCCACTCGATGTAGTGCTCCTCGGCCATCGGGTGGGCGACCGAGCCGACCTCGACGCGGGTAGCGTGGCCGTCGAAGATCGGGGAGACCACGGGCACGTGCTTCTCGGCGGCGGCGTCGACCGAACCGGGGACGAGCAGTTCCATCTTCTCGCCGCAGCACACGGGGTTCACGCCCGCGTCCTTGACCATCAGGACGACGTTGCCGCAGTGGTTGCAGCGGTAGAACTTGACCTCCATGGGAGCGTCCTTCCTCTCGGGCGCCGCCCCGAGGCGGCGTCTCGCCCTTGTCGTCGACGCAGGTCAAACGGCACCCGCGTCTCGTTGCCAGTATCCCCCGCCGCGCCGCAGGCGTTTCAGCGGCCCGCCGGGCGCCGCCGCCCCACACAAAACGGGTACATCGCGAACGGGCCGCAACGTCTGACCGAACAGCCGGCCGCCCGGTCCCTGCGCGGCAGACGCGCCGACAAGCCGCAACGGGTATATACTGGCGCCCATGCCGCTCTCGCCCCGCGCCGGCCACGTGCCCGCGCCATCCGAACCCCGTCCTCAAACCCCGGGAGGTCCATCATGCGCGCACTGGTCCAACGCGTCGCCAACGCCCGCGTCGACGTCGACGGGAAGACCGTCGGGTCCATCGGGCGCGGGCTGCTCGTCCTGCTCGGCGTCGGCGGGGGCGACACCGAGGCGCAGGCGCAGCGTCTGTGGGACAAGATCCGCAAGATGCGCGTCTTCGAGGACGGGCAGGGCAAGACCAACCTGGCGCTCGCCGACGTCGGCGGCGCGGTGCTCGTGGTCAGCCAGTTCACGCTCTACGCCGACTGCAGGAAGGGGAACCGGCCCTCGTTCACCGACGCCGCCCCGCCCGATGATGCCCGGAGGCTCTACGAGCACTTCGCCGACCTCGTGCGGCGCGACCTCGGAAGCGTCGAGACCGGGGTGTTCGGAGCGATGATGGAGGTCTCGCTCGTCAACGACGGCCCGTTCACCGTCTGGCTCGACACCGACCTGCTGCCGGCGGCGCGGTGAGACCGCCGGCCACGCCGCCAAACCCGTTGGAAGGAACGCCCATGACCTCCTTCGCCTCCCCCGTCGAGCTGCGTGTCGCCTCCCCCGACGACGCCGCCGAGCTACTCGCCATCTACGCCCCCTACGTCCGCGAGACATGCATCACCTTCGAGTACGACGTGCCCGGCGTCGACGAGTTCGCCCACCGCATCTCCCGCACGCTCGAGCGCTATCCCTATCTCGTCGCCTGCAGGCGGGATGGCAGGCCTCTCGGCTACGCCTACGCGGGCGTCTTCCACGAGCGCCCCGCCTACGACTGGGCGGTCGAGACCTCGATCTACGTCGACGCCGGCGCCCGCGGCAGGCGCGTCGGGTCGCTACTGCACGAGGGGCTCGAGCGCACCTGCCGGATCATGGGGATCCGCAACCTCGAAGCGTGCATAGCGTGGCCCGACGAGGGCGGTTCGGTGGGCTTCCACACGCGTATGGGCTACCGCATGGTGGGCCGCTTCGAGGCGTGCGGCTACAAGCTCGGCGCCTGGCGCGACATGGTGTGGATGGAGAAGCACATCGCGGACCACGCCGGGGCGCCGGAAGCGCTGAAGGCGTTCCCGCAGGTGCGCGACGAGGTCGAGCGGATGCTCGCGGGGCTGGGGGCAGGACCGTGCGGCGGGGCGTAGCGCCGGCGAGGCATGGCCGCATCGGAGGGGCCGACCGCATCGATGGGGCAGACCGACAGGGCAGGACCGCATCGGCGGGGCGGAGGCGGGATCGTTCCGCAGGATCGGGGTTCGTGCTAGGCCTCGCGCCGGAATCGGCCGTCCAAAACCCCGACCTTCGTCAGCTGTCCATCTTGCGACCTGGTGTTTTTCTGACCCATGAGCCAAATGGCAAAGCAAGACCCCATCGGAGGGCTCACCGTCCCTAGCACGAACCCCCGTTTTGCGGCGCAACCGGGCTCCTGGAGACGTTCGGACCCCGCAAGACATTCGGAACCTGATTCGGAGCCCGAAAGCGCAGCAAGCCCCAAGGCGCAATCGATTTTGCGACGGCGCCCGCCGCATCCCTCGGGCGCGCCTGCCGGCCGGCTACCCCTCGATGCGCCTCAGCTCGTCGGCGAGCGCCTCGATGGCGTGGCGGCGGTGCGAGATGGCGTTCTTCTCCTCGGGCAGCAGCTCGGCCATCGTCTTGCCGGGGGTGTCGTCGGGCAAGAACAGCGGGTCGTAGCCAAAGCCGTACTCGCCGCGCCCCTCGAAGCCCACGCGCCCCTCGCAGAACCCGACGCCGCAGGTGCGCACGCCGTCGGCGACAAAGGCGACGCAGCTCACGAAGCGCGCCGTGCGCCCGCCCTCCCCGACGCCCGCGAGCTCGCGCAGGAGCTTGGCGTTGTTGGCGGCGTCGTCGCCGTGCACGCCGGCGTAGCGGGCGGAATAGACGCCCGGGGCCCCGTCGAGAGCGTCGACCATCAGGCCGGAATCGTCCGCGACGGTGGGAAGGCCCGTCGCCGCATGGATGGTCTCGGCCTTGATGAAGGCGTTCTCCTCGAACGTCGTGCCCGTCTCCTCCGGTTCGGGCAGGCCGCCGACCTCGCCCATCGCCTTGAACTCGGCGTCGGGCATCACCGCGCCGAGAATCGTCTTGATCTCCTCGATCTTGTGGGCGTTGTTGCTCGCCACCACCACGATGCCGCCGATCTTGCCGGCGACCGACGCGCGCGCTCCCGCATTCTCCATACGACTGCCTCCTCGCATTCTCGCACCCGTCCGCAACGCGGCGGCCGGGGTTCCGCCACCCCTCCAAACGCGGGTTCCCGGCCGCAAGACGCGGGGAGGCGCGGCGTACTCGGGTACGTGAGCCTTCCCGCAACGCGGCGGCCGGGGTTCCGCAGCGCTTCGCCTACTTGGACCAGCCGACGCACTCGTCTTGAATGCGCAGCAGCTCCTGCAGCCCCTTCTCGCCGTAGTCGAGCAGGGTGTTGAGCCGGTCGCGGCCGAACGGCGTGCGCTCGCCGGTGCCCTGGACCTCGACGAACTCGTGGCGGCCGGTGTAGGCGAGGTTCATGTCAATCTCGGCCTGCGAGTCCTCGGCATAGTCGAGGTCGAGCAGGACGCGGCCCGACACCATGCCGACCGACACGGCGACGACCTGGTCGATCAGGGGCAGGCGCGGGATCTTGCGCGCGTCGACCCACGCCATGAGGGCGTCGTGCAGCGCGACCCAGGCGCCCGTGACGGCAGCCGTGCGCGTGCCGCCGTCGGCGTTGAGGACGTCGCAGTCGACGGTGACGGTGTACTCGCCGAGCGCCTTGAGGTCGCAGACCGTCCGCAGGGCGCGGCCCACCAGGCGCTCGATCTCCATCGAGCGCCCCTTGCGCTTGCTGATCTCGCGCCGGGAGCGGGTGCTCGTGGAGCACGGGAGCATCGCGTACTCGGCGGTAACCCAGCCGGCGTGGGCGCGCTGGCGCCAGCCGGGCAGGCCCTCCTCGATCGTCGCCGCGCATAGCACCTTCGTCGCGCCGAACTCGACCTGGCAGGACCCCAGGGCGTGGGGCATGACGCCGCGCACGAGGGTGACGGGGCGCAAGCCGTCCTCGGGGCGCCCGTACGAGCGCTCCGCCCTGAGACTCTCCTCGGCGTCGGATCCGGACTTGGCAAGCATGACGGGCATAGGGATGCGGTCCTTTCTCGAATGGTTCTCGTTGCCGTTTCGGCGCCGTCCGGGCGCCGGGCGCAGGCGGTTCAGCCCCGCGCGACCAGGCTCTCCAGCTCGCCGATGTCGATGTGCTCGATGCTGGCGAGCGGGCGGCCGAAGATGAACTGGCCGGCCGCCGCGAACGTAGCGATGTCGTCGCCCGTCGTCGCGAAGCGGTGGCGCACGAGGCTCCCGGGGCTCGCGAGCTGGCCGCGCCGGCGCAGCGTCGCCACAACCTCGCGCGTGGTCTCCTCCGCCGAGCTGACGATGCTCACCCCGGGCCCCAGCGCCTCGCGTATGGGCAGGGTGAGCAGGGGGAAGTGCGTGCAGCCGAGCACGAGCGTGTCGATCGAGTAATTGCGCAGGGGGGCGAGGTCCTCGGCGACCGCGGCGCGCACCTCCGGCGTCATGAACACGTCGCGGTCGCGCCTCCAGTCCTCGTGGATGTGGCGCCCCGTGGCGAGCTCCGACTCGACGAGGGGCACGAAGCGCGGCGTGGCGAGGGAGAAGACCTCGACGCCGGCGTCCATCTGGTGAATCGCGCGCGCATAGGCGTCGCTCTCGACGGTGAGCGGGGTCGCGATGACGCCCACGCGCCGGCGGACGCTCGCCTGGATGGCGGCGCGGGCGCCCGGGACTATGACGCCGATGACCGGCACCCCGAACGTGCGCTGGGCGAGGGGCAGCGCCGCCGCCGTCGCCGTGTTGCAGGCGATGACGACGAGCTTCACCGAACGCCGCGCGAACCACGCCCCGATCTGGCGCACGAACGTGCGGATCTCGTCGGGGGAGCGCACGCCGTAGGGGCAGCGCTTCGTGTCGCCGACATAGTAGATCGACTCGTCGGGCAGCGCGGCGCTGATGGTGCGCGCGACCGTGAGGCCGCCCATCCCGGAGTCGAAGATGCCGATGGGCTCGTTGTGGTCGGGCGTGAGCGCGCGAAACGACGTGGTCTGCGCCGGCGAGGCCGAGAACGCCCCGACACCCTGCGAGAGAACCGCCGCCATGCCTGCCCCCTTCCGTAGCCTCCGTACCGCCGCCCCGGGGCCTCCGGCGCGGCGGGGCCGCGATTCGCGTGCCGCCTTCCCCGCCATTGTAGCCCACCGCCGCCCCGGCCTCGCCCGGCCTCGCCGACACCACAAGCTGCCCTCATGGCATCCGCCGTCCCGGTTAAGGAGTCGGGAGATTGCCTGGACTGAGGCCAGCGCCGGCCAACGCCGCCCGGCGGGCGCGTAGAATGGCACGCACGCAGGACGCATCGTATCACGCGCCGCCCTGCCGCGGCGCGCAGGACCGAACGGCGGTGACCATGGCACGTTTCCTGATAGCGCCCGACTCTTTCAAGGGCACGCTGTCGTCCTTCGATGCCGGGCGCACCATCGCCGAGGCGCTGCGCGAGAGCGTGCCGGGCGCCCGGACCCGCTGCATTGCGGTGTCCGACGGCGGCGACGGGACCGTCGCGGCGCTTCTGTCCTCCATCGGCGGGGAAGAGGTGGAGCTCGAGGTCTGCGGGCCCGCCGGCACGCCGGTCAAGGCCTCCTACGCCATCCTGTCGGACGGGACCGCCGCCATCGAGATGTCCGCCGCATGCGGGGCGCGCCTCGCCCCCGAGGGCCTGAGCCCGAGCAAGGCAACCACGCGCGGCGTCGGCGAGCTGCTGCTCGACGCGGCGCGGCGCGGATGCACCGAGATACTCCTCGGCCTCGGCGGCTCCGCCACGACCGATGCGGGCAGCGGTGCGGCGAGCGCGTGCGGCGTCAAGTTCCTCGACCGCTACGTCGAGGCCTTCGAGCCGACGGGCGCCACGCTCGACGCCGTCGAGTCCGTCGACGTCTCCGGGATCGACCCCGCGCTGCGGGGCGTGGCCATCCGGACGCTGTGCGCCGTGGACAACCCCCTGTGCGGGGCGATGGGGACGAGCGCGGCCTTCTCCCCCACCAAGGGGGCGCTGCCGACCGTCGTCGCCCAGCTCGACGACAACCTCGCCCACCTCGCCGCCGTCATCGAGCGCGACCTGGGCGTCGACGTGCTCTCCATGCCCTGCGGCGGCGCCGGCGGCGGCATGGCGGCGGGCATGGCGGCGTTCTTCGGCGCGCAGCCCCATCCGGGCATCGACGTCGTGCTCGACCGCCTCGGTTTCGACGAGCGGCTCGGCCAGGCGGACTTCGTTGTGACGGGCGAGGGATGCTTTGACGCCCAAAGCCTGCACGGCAAGGTCGTCGCGGGCATCGCCCGGCGCTGCAAGCGCGCCGGCGTGCCGCTCGTCGCCGTCGTCGGAACCATGGACGACGCCCTGCTCGAGGCCGGGCTGTCGCTGGGCGTGACGACCTTCGTCGTCCTCAACCCGGCGCGGCGCCCCCTGTCCCTCGTCACCAAGCACCCCCGCGCCCGCCTCGCGCGGGCCACGATGGCCCTCGGCCGCATCCTCGCCGAGGGCAAGGAGCCGCCCGCCCTCGTCGAACCGCCCCCCGAGCGGTAGACCAGACCCATGCGGCCGGCGGACCCCGCCGCCGCGCGCCGTTTCCGCGCCGTTGCGGCGCGATTGGGCGACACGCAGCAGAAACGCAGCAGAAAGGGAATTCGCATGAGCTTTTCCCCCAATCGACAAGGAGCCCTGCGCAGCTCGGCGCAGCTTGACGGAGATATGCCGGTAGCCGCGCGCCGCGAGCTTGCCCCCTACTCCCGCGTGCGCGGCGGGACCCGCTACACCCAGGTCGCCGCCGGGCGCAAGCGCAAGCGCACCGTCGCCCTCTCCGTGCTCGTTGCCATAGTCGCCGTCGTCGCCATCGGCGTGGGGATCGCAGCGGCGAGCGCCGTGGGGTTCTACAACTCCATCGGCGACCGCCTGAACGAGGGGGTCACCGCGGAGACGAAGGCGGTGCTCGCCGACCAGCAGGCCTCGGCGCAGAGCCTGGTCTCCGACTGGACGGACATGTCCCCCTTCTACATGCTCCTGCTCGGCAGCGACTCGAGCGACAGCCGCCGCACCGGCGCCGAGGCCGAGCTCTACGGCGACGACGACACCTATTTCCGCACCGACACCATCATCCTCGCCCGCGTCGACCCGGGCAACGAGCAGGTGACGCTCGTCTCGATCCACCGCGACACGTACTATCCCATCGACGGGGTGTGGCAGAAGATCAACAACGCCTACTCCCTCGGCGGCGTCGCCGAGACCATCGAGGTCATCAGCGAGTATGCGGGCGTGCCCATCTCGCACTACGCCGAGATCGACATGAGCGGCCTGGCCGCCATGGTCGACGCCCTGGGCGGCGTCGAGGTCGACGTGCCCTACGAGATCGACGACGAGGAGTACACCGGCCACCTCGACGCCGGGCTGCAGACCCTGAACGGCGAGCAGGCCCTCATCTTCGCGCGCTCCCGCCACGCCTACGACGACCTGGGCGACGGCGACCGCTACCGCGCCGCCCACCAGCGCCTGCTCATCTCGGCGATCGCCGAGAAGCTCGTGAGCTCGAGCCCCATCGACATGGTCAACGCGATCGACACCATCGCCAACTACATCGACACCGACTTCTCGCTCGACCAGATCGTGAGTCTCGCCATGGCCATGCGCGGCATCGACATGGACACGAGCGTCTACTCCACGATGAACCCCACCGAACCCGAGGTGATCGACGGGACCTACTACGAGATCACCGACGAGGACGCCTGGGAGGCGATCATGGAGGCGGTCGACGCCGGCGAGAAGCCCCCGTCGGACGCCGGGTACGTCTCGGTGACCGACGACATCAACAACCCCGACTACGGGACCGCAGAGGCCTCGACGGACGGGGCGGCGGCCTCGCCGGCGGCAGAAGGCTCCGCTGCCGACCCCACCTCCGAGGTCTCGGTCAAAGACGCAAGCGGCGGCACGGGGGCCGCCGAGGCAGCGTTGTCCACCCTGACCGGCGCCGGCTGGAGCGCCGAGGACGGAGGCGTGGCAAACCTCGAACTCAACGATACCGTCGTGGTATACGGTTCGCGCGACCAGCGAGCCAACGCCGAGGCCATTGCCGAACTCTTGGGTGCGACCGTCGAGGCAGCGGGCGACACCTGGTCCATGACGGGCGACATCATGGTCGTCGTGGGATCGAACTGATTTGATGCGCCCGGACAGGGCGTGCCCCTGGCCATCGGCCGCCGGACCGCTTCCGCCCCGGTTGCACCCCATCGCGCAGGCGTGCTGCGCGAAAGGATGCGACCGGGGCGCTTTTTTGGGCGGCGCCGCACCGTCGGCGGCCTTTTGACGTGCCCTGGGCCGTCCCTCGGCCGACCCCGTCCCGATTTTGTGGGGGCACTCGCTAAAAACCCGCCTTATTGTGCAAGCATTGCGCGACGGCAGCGCCCGTGCATAGTTTGTTGCCGTCCCCCGGTTTCCAAAACCGCAGTTCAGATGCCGGCCTTCTAGCTTGAACCTCGTTAGGCACCGCCGTGGCGCGCATCATTGGAACATCGGCTCGCACAGTAAGGCCATTTTTTAGCGAGTGCCCCTCGCAAATCTGGCAACCGTCTGTTGAAGAAACGGAAACTAATTCATTCAATGCGCTGTTTTATCCAAAAACGAACGCCGTCCGTCGCTGCGGGCCAGATGTGCCCCGCTTCAGCGACCCTGTGCGCCAAAAAGTCGTTCTCGTAGGGATCGTCGGAAACCGCGCATAAAAAAGTCGAACACCCCTTCGCATCGCGAACGAGGTGTTCGACCAATTCTCCTATGGTGGAGGCGCGGAGAATCGAACTCCGGTCCATAGCCCTCCCCTGAGGGGCATCTCCAGGCTCAGATGCCGTTTGGAATCTCGACCGACCCCCATACGGCGTCAGACGGTTGCCGGTCCAGTCCGTTCAGTCTTAGCGTGCACCATACAGACTACGTGCGCACGGGCAATCCTCATGAATGGCGTCGCGCCGGGGCTGAGGATGGACCCCGGGTTGACGTCGCTGAACTAATTAAGCAGCGAGGGCAAAACGCTGATTCTTGTCATTTATTTTGACAAGGACCCCTGTTTAACGTGGCGAGGAGACCACGGCCTGCTTCCCCTCTCAGGAAAACCATGTCGAAACCAGTCGCCCCCGTGGTGTCGGGCGCTGCTTCCACCCTTTCAAGATGCATGCGGTGCGGCGCAGGGCGCCGACCGTAGATATCGCATCTTAATGGGTATATCAGCTTCTGTCAAACAAGAGCCTCGGTCAAAAGGCGGTCCGTCCATGCTGTCATCAACTGCTCTGGTCCTCGAAGGGGGCGGGTTCCGCGGCGTGTTCACGGCGGGCGTCCTCGATGTCTTGCTCGAGCACGGCGTCTACGGCTTCGCATCGGTATGGGGAGTCTCGGCGGGCGCGTTGATCGGGGCGAGCTACGTCTCGCGGCAGGTCGGCCGCTCGATACGCATCAACCTCGCCTACTGCAACGACAGGCGGTACATGAGCGCCTACCAGCTCGCCACGACGGGCAACATCATGAGCACGACGTTCCTCTACGACGACGTGCAGAACGAGCTTGACCCCTTCGACTACGCGACGTTCAACGCAAGCCCCACGCGCCTCTACGCAACGGTCAGCGACGTCCTCTTCGGGCGCGCGGACTACATCCCCATCGACCGTCTGCCTGAGAAGACCGACTACCTGCGCGCATCGGCGAGCCTGCCGGTCGTCTCGCGCATCGTCAGGATAGACGGCGGGCTCTACCTCGACGGGGGAACCACCGACTCGGTCCCGCTCGCCCGGGCCTTCCGGGAGCCCGGCGTTCGACGGGCCCTCGTGATCCTCACCCGCGAACGGGCCTACCGCAAGGCGCCGACGCCGCTCCTGCCGGCCGCCAAGCGGCTGTACGCGGACTACCCTTACTACCTCGAAGCGTTCTCCACGCGGCCCGAGCGCTACAACGCGCAGCGCGACTACCTCTGGGAAGAGGAGCGGGCCGGCCGGGCGTTCATCATCGCACCCGACCGGCCCGTCGAGGTCGCCAACATGGAGCACGACGGCGCGCGGTTGCTCGATCTCTACATGCAGGGGCGCCGTGCGGCGGAGTCGTCACTGGACCGCCTTGCGGGGTTCCTGCGCGAAACGCCGGGCGCATCCGGAGACGACCCCGGAAGCCGCGATGCGGGCGGGGCCGCAAGCGGGGACGCAAGCCGCCCCTAGTCGATCTTCTTGAACATCTCCCGGCCCGCGCCGCACATGGGGCAGCGGAAGCCTTCGGGCAGCTCCTCGTCGCACGTCTCGACCACGTAGCCGCACAGCAGGCAGCGGAAGTGGTGCATGGCGATCGGCTCGGCGGCGGCGGGCTCCGCGCCCCCCGCGGGGGTCGGCGCGGCGTCGCCGGGGGCGGAGGCCGGCGCGGGCGCGGGTTCGTCGGCTATGAACGCGGACGCCTTGGGAGGCGTGGTGCCCTTGAGCACCTTGTGGTAGTAGGCGTAGGTGAGCGGCTCGGCCGCCCCGTCGAGCACCTCCGCGTCCTCGACCTCGCCGACGAAGAGCACGTGCGTGCCGACCTCGAGGGCGGCGACGACCTTGCACCCGATGACCGACGAGGCGGCGGTCTTCACGAACGGCACGCCCGAAGCCGTCTCCCCCGCCTCGAAGCCGGCGAACTTGTCGAGCTCGGCGGAGGTGTGGAACCCGAACGTCCCGATCAGGTCCATCGTGGCGTCTTGGGTCAGGCAGGTCAGCGCGAAGCGTCCGGACCGCTCGATGGCACCGCGCGTCGCGTTCTCCTTGTTCACGGCGACCGTGACGCGGTAGGGGTTGCTCGTGAGCTGCATGCCGGTGTTGACGACGCAGCCCATGGCGCGGCCGTCGGTGTCGCGCGCGGTGACCAGATAGAGCCCGTAGGTGAGCTGGCGTAGAGCCTTGGTGTCCATGGTGGTTCCCTTCTCTGCCCTCCGGCAGCCTCTCTAGTAGCGGTTGCGCGACTTGAGCGCGCGCTGGATCTCGCGCTCCATGTCGCGCTTCGCCATATCGGCCCGCTTGTCGTAGTTCTTCTTGCCGCGCGCCAGCCCGATGGTGAGCTTGACGCGGTTGTGCTCGTCGAAGTACATTCTGAGGGCGACGATGGCCATGCCCTGCTGCTGCGTCTTGGACGTCAGGTATTCGATCTGGCGCTTGTGGAGCAGCAGCTTGCGCTTGCGGTCGGGGTCGCCGTTGGCAATGTTGCCGTGGGAGAACGGCAGGATGTGCACGCCGTGCAGCCACGCCTCGCCACCCCTGATAAGCACGAAGGCGTCGGTGATCTGGCAGTTGCGCTCGCGCAGCGACCTCACCTCGGTCCCGGTGAGCACCAGTCCCGCCTCGATCGTCTCCTCGATGAAGTAGTCGTGGCTCGCCGTGCGGTTGCGCGCGATCTCCTTGACCTCGCGCTCCCCCTTTTTGCCGGAACCCGCGCCGGCGGCCCTAGCGGTCTGCGCCATCGTCGCTCACCCGCTCCGCGGCGGCGCGCACGGCGCCGTCGAGGGTAGCCTGGGCGGCCGGGCTCGCATACTCGTTCATCGAGCTCGGGGACCCCTCGACCTCGTCGGGGAAGTTCTCCTCGCCCTGCTCGCGTACGATCTCCGCCAGCGCCTGGGCCTTCTTCTGGCCCACCAGGTCGACGGCGACCTGCACCATGTCCTGGCAGGTCTTCATGTCGCCCTGCGCCGCGCTGAGGTCCGCGAGCAGAAGGGCGCTCAGGACGACCTCGACGTTCGCCCCCTCGGGGATTCCCTGGGCGTCGAGCAGGCTCTCGGTCAGCTCGTCGGTCTGCTCTTTCGGGTCGCACTGGTGCTCGACCGCAAGGCCGGTCGCGGCGTTCACGGCGCGCTTGTTCTCGGGGGAAAGGCGCAGCGCGCATTTGACGCAGGCCGCCGCCGTGTCGTACTGGCCGCACTGCTTGAAGTAGTCGGCGAAGTTGAGGTAGGCCCGCACCAGATGGACCGACCTACTCGCGCGCGCGAACACCGAGTAGCTCAGCTTGAGGAACTCCTCGTAGTCGCCGAGCTTGGTCAGCACGGCGGCAAGGTCGAGGCGGTGCGCGCAGTTCATCGGGTTCCAGCGCACGGCCTGCTTGAGCTGCTCGGCGGCCTTCTCGTAGTCCTTGGCGCGTATGAGGCAGAAGGCGTAGTCGGCGTAGGCGCGGTCGAAAGGCACGGGGGCGTCGACGATCTTGCGGGGGTCCTGCTCCACGCGGCGGTAGGTGAGCTTCTCGAACTGCGAGGCGAAGGAGAAGTACTGCACCTCGTCGGTCGCGACGCAGTTCTCATCTATATAGAGCTCCATGTCGGCCACCAGGCCCTCGATCGCCGGGCCGATGTCTCCGATCTGGTCGTTGGCGATGTAGCCTTCGATGCGCTCGAGCTGCTCCATGTTGAACAAAACCATAGCAACCTCTCCTTGCAGGGCGCTCGGCCCCGATAGAAAACGGCGTTTGATGGCACAGACTAGCATATCTGATACCCGCACCGGTGCCGTCGGCGCGCCGCGAGGGGGCAACTCCGGGGCAAACGCACGGTCGGGCGGGACGGACGGGGGCGGTCGGACGCCTAACCCCGCCCCGCGGGGTCGTCGGGGAGGGCGTCGGGGGGCAGGTCGGGCAGCGCGAGGTCGATCTTCCCCTGGAACGCGTCGACCGAGCGCACCCGCACCTCGACTGTCTGGCCGAGCCTCAGCGCAACGCCCGCCTCCTCGTTGGAGAGCACGTGGCGCGCACCGTCGAAGGACCACCATCCCCCGCCGAGCCCGCGGGTGTGCAGCAGGCCCTCGGCGCCGGTCTCGACGAGGCGCACGAACGCACCGAACGGGTGGACCGAGCTGACCACGCCCTCGAACACCTGGCCGATGAAGCCGCCCATGTACTCGGCAAGCTTCACCGCCTGGCTCTCATAGGACGCGGCGGCGGCCACGCGCTCCATCTTCGAGGAGTGCCGGCAGATGGTCGGCACGGCCTCCTCGAACGCCCGCCGCTGCGCCATCCTCATGCCGCCCGCCACGAGCGCCTTGAGGGCGCGGTGGGCCATCAGGTCGGGATAGCGGCGGATGGGGCTCGTGAAGTGGCAGTACGCCGCCGCGCCCAGGCCGTAGTGGCCGTCGTCGTACGGTGCGTAGGCCGCCCGTTTCATCGCGCGCAGGAGGAGCGTGCTCACGAGCTCCTCCTCGGGCCTGCCCGCCACCGCGTCGAGGACGCCCTGCACGGCATGCGGGTCGCCGGCGACCAGGGCGGCGCGCGCCTCCTTCTCGAGGCAGCCGATCTCGTCGAGCAGCGGGACGAGGGCGGCGAGGCGGTCGTGGTCCGGCGGCTCGTGCACGCGGTAGACGGTCGGCACGCCCGCCCGGGTGAGGCGGCGGGCGACCGCCTCGTTTGCGGCGAGCATCGCCTCCTCGATGAGCGAGGTCGCCGGGGTCGGGCGGCGCAGCGAGACGCCGACGGGGCGCCCGCCGTCGTCGAGCACGACTTTGGCTTCGGTCGACACGAACTCGATCGCCCCCCGCTCGCGGCGCAGCCCCTCCCTCAGGACGCGGATGCGGTCGAGGGCGCCGAAGAACGCCTCGAGGCCGCCCTCAGGCAGCCCCTCGACGGCGGCATCGGGAGCGTCCGCCGCAGCCCCGCCCGCAAGGATCGCGTCGACCTGACGGTAGGCGAAGCGGCCCTTTGACCGGATGACCGAGGGGTACATGGCGCTCTTGGACACCCGCCCCTGCGCGTCGAGCGTCAGGTCGACCGTCATCGCCAGGCGATCCTCCCCGGGGCGCAGCGAACAGACGTCGCAGCTCAGCTCCTCGGGGAGCATGGGGATCACCCGGTCGGCCAGATAGACGCTCGTCGCCCGTTCGCGCGCGGCGAGGTCGATGGGAGACCCCCACGCCACATAGTTCGCGACGTCGGCGATGTGTACCCCGAGCAGCCAGCCTCCCTCCGGCAGCGCCTCGACGGACACGGCGTCGTCGAAGTCGCGCGCATCGTCGGGGTCGACCGTCACCACGAACCGGTCGCGCAGATCGCGCCTGCCGGGCTGCGCGAGGGCCTCCGCCACATCGACCCGCAGGGCGCGCGCCTGCTCGACGACGTCGGGGGCGAAGACGACGGGGAGGTCGTGGGAGGCGACGATCGCCTCGATCGCGACCGACTCCCCGTCCCCTCCGATGGCGCGCTCCACGCAGGCCACCCCGGCGGCGCGCACCGTCGGATAGCGGACGATGCGGGCGCACACCAAATCGCCGTCGCGCACGCCCGCACGGCGCGGCGAGTCGTCCGCCGGGTCGACCAGAAAGTCGTGCAGCAGGCGGTCGTCGAGCGGGACGAGGGCCTGGAACGCCCCCTCGTCGACGAAACGGGCGGCAAACGAGGCGACGGCGCGCTCCGAGACGTGCACGACGGCGGCGAGCGGCAGCTCCCCGTGGTAGCCCCCGATGGGGCGGACCTGGACCTGGTCGCCGTTCATCGCCTCGTGCAGGCGGCGGTGGGGGATGAAGAAGGGCCCCTCGGCCGTCTCGACCGTCGCCGACCCGCGGGCACCGACGCGCAGGGTGCCCGACAAGAACGCGCGCTGCTTCGGCCGCGTCGGACCGCGGTGGTTCCTCTTCGCGCCTTTGCGCGCTGCCATTGCCGCCCCCCTTGCGAGATAGACGTCGTAAACGGACGCGACGGCACCGGCCGTTCAAGCCGATGCCGTCGCGACGAAAAGCCAAACGTTGCACGCCTCGGCCCCGCCGCGGAGCGCGCCGCCCGCACGGTGCGGCGCAGACCCCGGCGACCCCGATGGCCGTGCCTAGACCTTGAGGTAGCGGCGCATCGCGAGCATGGAGCCCAGCACGCCGATGACGACGGCGAGTGCGAGCAGGACGAGGTAGACGAACAGGTAGACCGAGGGCGCGACCGAGAAGTTCAGGAACTGCAGGGCCTCGGTCACCTGCGGCATCACGAGGTGGCGCAGCAGCTCGAGCACGCCCAGCGACAGCAGGAAGCCGATGAGCGCCTGCAGGATGCCCTCCATGAGGAACGGCCCGCGGATGAAGCTGTTCGAGGCGCCGACGAGGCGCATGATGCTGATCTCGGTGCGGCGCGCCATGATGGACAGGCGGATGGTGTTGTTGATGAACACGAACGCCACGAAAATCAGCAGGATGACGAGCGCCGCGGAGACGATGCTGATGCTGCTCGTCAGCGTCAGCAGGCGCTCGACCGTCTCGGCGCCGTACTGGACCGACAGCGACGGGGTCTCGGGGTTGTCGCACACCTGGGCGAACAGCTCGCTGATGGCGAGCTGGTCCGCAACCTGCTGGGCCATGTCGGCGTCGGTCAGGCGTATGACGAGCGAGGCGGGGATGGGGTTGCGCCCGTCGAGCGCGGCGACGGCGTCCTCCGCGTTGGCGGAGACCATCGTCTCGCGGTACTCGGCGAGGGCCTCGTCCTTGCTCTTGTAGGTGACCGACTCGACGCCCTCCCAGGTGCCGATGTCAGCCTGGAGGGTGTCGACCGTGGTCTGGTCGGCCTCGTCGGCGAGGAACGCCTGGATGGTGATGCGCGACTCGACGTCGCCCACCACGTTGCTGATCATGCTGCTCAGGATTGCGAACAGGCCGATGATGAACAGCGACAGGAAGATGGTCACCACGGCGCCGAGGCTCGTGGAGAGGTTGCGCGCAAAGTGGGAACCGGCTTCGTGCAGGGAGTAGCCGAGCTTAAAGGGCACCATAGTAGCCGTACCCTCCGTTCTGTTCGTCGCGGACGACATGGCCGTTCTCGAGCGCGATGACGCGGCGGCGCATCGAGTCGACCATCTCGCGGTCGTGCGTCGCCACGAGCACCGTGGTGCCCGTGCGGTTGATGCGCTCGAGGAGCTTCATGATGCCCAGGGAGATGGCGGGGTCGAGGTTGCCCGTGGGCTCGTCGCACACCAAAAGCGGCGGGCGGTTCACCATGGCGCGGGCCACCGAGACACGCTGCTGCTCGCCACCCGAGAGCTGGTCGGGCAGCTTGTCCATCTTCTCCTCGAGGCCGACGAGGCGCAGCACTTCGGGCACCTGCACCTTGATGACGCTCTTGGACTTGCCGATGGACTCGAGCGCGAAGGCAACGTTCTCGTAGGCCGTGCGGTTGGGCAGCAGCTTGTAGTCCTGGAAGACGCAGCCGATCTGACGGCGCAGGAAGGGAACCTTGCGGTCGCGCAGGCGCGACAGGTCCTGTCCGGCGACGTAGATGTGGCCGCTCGTCGGCTTGAGCTGGCGGATGATGGTCTTAATGAACGTCGACTTGCCCGATCCCGAATGCCCCACGAGGAACACGAAGTCGCCCGGCATGATGTCGAGCGAGACGTCGTCGAGGGCGGGCTTGTCGGGCTGGGCCGGATACACCAGCGACACGTGGCGCATGGCGATCGTGGGGGGCACGTTGCCGTACCCGGAATGCTGCTGGGCCGCGGGGCGCTGGGCGCCTGTTGAACCAGGGGCGCTCGCCGCCTGGGCCGGGGCCGCACTTCCATAGTGGTTGGCCACGAGGTAACTCCAATCCAATCGCAGACGGTCATGTTTCGAAGCGCGATGTCTGCACGCGCACGGCAAGGTGCGCATTGCGCGTCCGGGCAGCCCCGCGAAGGGGACGCGCCCGAACGTTCAGCAGATTAGTTTACCAAACGCGAGGGTTGCAGCTGTGGAGAAGGCGTGCGCACGCACGCAGGCTCAACCAAAACGGGCGCCGGGGCGCAGGTGCGGAGGGCGGGCGGGCAGGTGGGAAAGCGTGCGAGGGGAGCTGCGGGCGGAAGAGTGCGCCGCGGGCGGGGGGGTGCGCTGCGGGCGGGGGGCCGAGTACGGTGGTCGAAAAAGCGCCGAATGTATGCGCCGGAAAAATTACTGGTCAGAATGCCAGCGAGTGCGTGCACGAAAGTGCCCATGGCGCTCAACAGACTGAAAATGCGATGCATCTACCTGGTATTTTTCCGAACCTCATGAAAATGTAGCCCTCGGGGCACTCGTTTCAGCACACACTCGTTGGCAAAATGACCAGCACTTTGCGGAAAACACGCACTCGCACCAAAAACGACCGAGCAGCCCCGAAAGCAACCAGGGCAGGCCCGAAGGCGACCAAGGCAAACCCGAAAGCGACCAAGCGTGCCCAAGCGCAGCCAGGCGCGTCCGAAGGCTGCCCGGGCAGGCCTGCCCCGCACAGGAGAACCGCCCCACCCAGACGGACCCCGGCACCCCGCAAACCGCGGCCTCCAGGCAGGGACCCCGTCCCCCCCCCAAGCCAAAAAAGCCCGGGCCCGCGCCTTCGCTCGGAAGGGCGGGCCCGGGCAGGTTGCGGTCGGAAAGGCGTTCGGCCGCACGGCACGCCCCCCACGGCACGCTCCGCCTGGCACGCTCCGTGCAGCGCTCCCCCGCAACCCGCGGGGCATCCGCAAGCGGCGGTCGCGCAGGCTAACGCGCCTTGAGGGCCTTCGCCGCCTCGACGATGGCGGCCGCGTCGCAGCGGTAGTGGGCCATGAGCTCGCCGAACTCGCCCGAGGTGCCGAACACGTCGCGCACACCCACCATATCCATGCGGGTCGGG
This sequence comes from Coriobacteriales bacterium, assembly GCA_048173955.1. Taxonomy (GTDB): domain Bacteria; phylum Actinomycetota; class Coriobacteriia; order Coriobacteriales; family UMGS124; genus CAZUFB01. Next base: position 10,503 of record DBEYOB010000063.1, on the reverse strand, counting down.
CAGCGCCGCGCCAGGCAGCTCGCCACGATGGAACCCAGACCGCCGACCACGTTGTGCTCCTCGCAGGTCACCACGGCGCCGGTCTTGGCGGCGGAGGCGACGACGGTGTCCTCGTCGAGCGGCTTCACCGAATAGGCGTCGACTACCTCGGCCTCGATGCCCTCGCCGGCCAGGGCCTCGGCGGCCTTGAGCGCCTCGTTCACGCTCGCGCCGCAGGCGACGAGCGTCACGTCGCCGCCCTCGCGCAGGATGCGCGACCCGCCGAGCTCCATCTTGAAGCCGGGCTCGTAGACCTGGGGCACCTTGGCGCGGCCCATGCGCACGTAGACGGGACCGTCCTCGGCGGCCGCCAGGCGGATGGCGGCGCAGGCGGCCTCGTAGTCCGCAGGCACGAGCACGCGCATGTTGGGCAGCGCGCTCATGAGGGCGATGTCCTCGAGCATCTGGTGGCTGCCGCCGTCGGGACCGACCGACAGCCCGGCGTGCGTGGGGCACACCTTGACGTTGAGGTTCCCGTAGCACACAGTGTTGCGGATCTGGTCGTAGCAGCGCCCGGTGCCGAACACGGCGAACGACGCCGTGAACGCGATGCGGCCGGCAAGCGACAGGCCGGCGGCCACGCCGACCATGTCCTGTTCGGCGATGCCCACGTCGACGAGGCGGTCGGCGTCGAAGGCGCCGAGCTTCTTGGTGGTGGTGGAGCCGGCGAGGTCGGCGTCGACGGCAACGACGTCGACGCCCTGCTGGGCGAGCTCGACGAGGGTCGTGCCAAAGGCCTCGCGGGTCGCGCGGGCGGGGCGCTCGGATGCGTTCTGCGTCATGTTAGCGGGCCTCCTCGGCAGTGGCGGTCTGGTCGGCGGCGTCGATGTCGGCGAGCGCCTGGGCGAGCTCCTCGGCGTTGGGAGCCTTGCCGTGCCAGCCGGCCTGGTCCTCCATGAACGAGACGCCCTTGCCCTTCACGGTGTGCAGCACGACGACACAGGGGCCCTCGGACCAGGAGCGCGCGAACGCGAGCGCGTCGCGGCACGACTCCACGTCGTTGCCGTCCTCGACCTCGACGACGTGCCAGCCGAACGCCGCGAACTTGGCGGCGATGTCGCCGAGGTCGCACACCTCCGTCAGATGTCCGTCGATCTGCAGGTTGTTGTTGTCGACGATGCCGACCAGGTTCGCGAGGCCGCGATGGGCGGCGAACATGGCCGCCTCCCACACCTCGCCCTCCTGCAGCTCGCCGTCGCCCATGAGCGCGAAAACCGTCGGCGCCTCGCCACCGTCGCGCGCGGCGTTCTGAGAGAGCCCGAGCGCCAGGCCCGCGGCGACCGCCAGGCCCTGGCCGAGTGACCCGGTGGACACCTCGACGCCAGGGCACTTGTGCATGTCCGGATGGCCCTGCAGGTGGCTCCCCAGCTTGCGCAGCGTGCCGAGCCATTCCTTGGGGAAGTAGCCGCACTCGGCGAGCGCGGCGTAGAGCACGGGCGCGGCGTGGCCCTTGGAGAGGATGAAGCGGTCGCGCGCCGGGTCGCCGGGGTTTTCCGGGTCGTGGCGCAGGACACCGCCCGCATACAGGACCGCCATCACGTCGGCCGCGGACAGCGAGCCGCCGGGGTGGCCGCTTCCGGCCTCGGCGAGCATGGTGACGATGTCGCGGCGCAGCTCGGTCGCGAACGCGCGCACGCGGGCGGCGTCGAACCCGGTGCACGGCGGGTTGGCAGGGGCGCTCATAGCATCTTCTCCTTCGGATCCCTCACGCTGACAGGACGCATGTAGCATATAGGTGCATCTTACCAAGCAACGGCAGCGCCGGAGTTCCCGCACCCGCGATTACCCGCCGTCTGCACAGCAGGCCCGGACGCGCCGCGCGCACGATGCCGGACGGCGCCGCCCTATTGGATGCCGATGTCCTTGAAGCCCTCGCCGAACGTCTCGTGCATGTTGGCGATCGCCACCACGGCGTCGCGGTCGATCTCCTCGACGAGCTTCTTCAAGTCGCCGACCTCCTTGCGCGAGAGCACGATGAACAGCACCGGGCGCGGCTGGCCGGTATACATGCCGGTCGCCTCGAAGCGGGTGCAGCCGCGGTCGAGCCGCTCCATGACGGCGCGGGCGATCTCCTCGTGGCGCGGGCTGATGATCCAGGCGACCTTCTCGGTCGAGGGGCCGTCGACCACGTAGTCGATCACGAGCGAGGTGACGACGATGGCGAGCGCCGCGCACAGGGCTGTCTCGAAACCGAACAGCGGCACCGAGCCGATGACGATAGCCGAGTCGACCACGAGCATCCAGGTGCCCACGCTGACCGCGGTGTGCTTGGCGAGCAGCTGCGCCACGATGTCGGTGCCGCCGGTGTTGCCGCCCGCGCGGAAGGCGAGGCCCAGGCCCAAGCCCGACACCAACCCGCCCCACAGGCACTCGAGCACCACGTTGTCGGGGGAGAGCGGCGGGATGAACGGGGCGAGCGCGTCGGTGAAGACCGACAGCGACACGATGCCGAAGATCGTGCGGCTCGCATAGCGCAGGCCGCCCGACCGGTAGACCGGGATGAGCAGGATCGCGTTCATGACGAGCGTCTGCACGCCGATCGGCAGGCCGAAGCCGAGCCAGTCGAGCGTCAGGTAGTAGATGATGGTCGCCAAGCCCGACGCCCCGCCGGCGGCAAGCTGGCCGGGGACCAGGAACGCGTCGAGCGCGATCGCCGTGAGGAGCGTTCCCAGGGCGATGACGAGGTAGTCCTTGCCGCTCGCCTTGACCGCCTTGGGGACGCGCGCCGAGATGGCGTGCCGCACGGTCGCGCGCCCTTCGACCTGGCCCGAGGTCTCCTCCGTACCCTCGCCCGCCCTACTGCTCATCTGCCACCCTCTGCCCTTCCAGCACGCGCCAACGGTGGTAGGCCACCACGAACGGGTCGAGGTTGCCGTCGGTCAGCACGTCTTCGACGTTGCTCGTCTCGTATCCGGTGCGCAGGTCCTTGACCATCTGGTAGGGATAGAGGACGTAGCTGCGGATCTGGTTGCCGAAGCCGATGGAGCGCTTCGGGCCGCGCAGCTCGTCGAGCTCCGCCTCGCGCTTCTCGCACTCCAGCTCGTAGAGCTTGGCGCGCAGGATCTGGAAGGCGACGGCCTTGTTCTGCAGCTGGCTGCGCTCGTTCTGGCAGGTCACCACGATGCCGGTCGGCCCGTGGGTCAGGCGCACGGCCGAGTCGGTCGTGTTCACGCCCTGGCCGCCGGGACCGCTCGCGTGGTAGACGTCGACGCGCACGTCGTTGGGGTCGAGGTCGACCTGGACGTCGTCGGGGAGCACCGGGATGACCTCGACGCCGGCGAAGGTGGTCTGACGGCGCTTCTTGTCGTCGGTCGGCGAGATGCGCACCAGGCGGTGCACACCCGCCTCGGCCGACAGCATGCCGAAGGCGTCCCTGCCGCTCACCGTGAACGTCGCGCGGTCGAGGCCGATGACCTCGCCGACCGGGGCGTCGTTGACCTGGACCTTCCACTTGCGGCGCTCGCAGTAGCGCAGGTACATGCGGAACAGCATCTCGGTCCAGTCCTGGGCCTCGAGCCCGCCTTGGCCCGGCTTGATCGTCACGATGGCGTCGCCGTGGTCGAACTTCCCGGTGAACCAGCTCGAGAGCTCGAGCTCGTCGAGCATGCCCCCGAGCCGCTCCATGCACTCGCAGGCGTAGGCGCCCGTCTCCTCGTCGTCCGCCTCGACGGCGAGCTCGTCGGCGCTCTGCGCCTCGCCGAGCATCGCGACCGCCTCGTCGTACGCCTTGATGTCCTCGCCGAGCCGCGAGATCTCGCCCATGAGGGTCTGGGCGGCGGCGGGGTCGTCCCAGAAACCCGGGGCGGCCGAGCGTTCCTGCAGGTCGGCGCGGCGGGCGCGCTTGGCCTCGATCTGCAGGTACCGCTCCACCTCGGCGAGGCGGTCAGAGAGATGGTTGAGCTGTTCGGCGTGCGATTCCACCATTGGCTAGGCGTTCCTCCCGTGGCAGTTCTTAAACTTCTTGCCGCTCCCGCAGGGGCACGGGTCGTTGCGCCCGACGCCGGCGTAGGGGTCGTTCTCGGCGGCGACGTACGTCTTGACGCGGCCCTGGCTCGCCTGCGCCCCCTCGGCCATGGGGTTGCGCGCGTGGGCGCCGATCGGGCGCGCCGCGACCGCGCGGCGCAGCACCCCGGCCCCCTGGTCGCCGTCGACCTGGGCGGGCCCCGAATAGGTCACGCCGGCGAGCGGGGACGCCGCCTGGGGCACGGTGGGGGCGGCGTCGGGGCGCACGGCGAGCTCGATGCGCAGCACGGTGCGCAGGAAGTCCTCGTACATCGTGTTGACCAGGATGCAGAAGGCGCGGTACGCCTCCTCCTTGTACTCGACGAGCGGGTCGCGCTGGCCGTAGCCGCGCAGGCCGATGCCCGTCTTGAGGTAGTCCATCTCCTGGAGGTAGCTCATCCAGCGCGTGTCGATGACGCGGAGCATGACCTGGCGCTCGAGCTGCGAGGTGACCTGCGGGCCCAGGGCCTCGGTCTTCTCGCGGTACACCGTCTGCACGTAGGCGAGGGTCTTGTCGGCGACCTCCTCGGCGTCCTCGGCGTCAGCAAGGGCGCCGGCGTCGAAGTCGTCCCGGCCGGTGAGCTGCTCGACCCAGCCGTCCAGCCCCTCCAGGTCCCACTCCTCGCGGCTCGAGGCGGGGTTCGCGAAGTTGGCCACCTCGGCGTCGACCGTGTCCTCCATGACGGCGCCCACGTGGTCGGCGAGGTCCTTGCCATCGAGGATCTTGTTGCGCTCCCCGTAGATGACCTGGCGCTGCTTGTTCATGACGTCGTCGTACTCAAGCACGTGCTTGCGTGCGGCGAAGTTCATGTCCTCGACCTTGCGCTGGGCGCTCTCGACCGACTTGGTGATGAGCTTGGCTTGGATGGGCATGTCGTCGGGCATGTTCATGCGCTGCATGAGCGAGGCGATGCCGTCCATCCTATCACCGCCGAACAGGCGCATCAGGTCGTCCTCGAGCGACAGGTAGAACTGCGTCGACCCCGGGTCGCCCTGACGCCCCGAGCGGCCGCGGAGCTGGTTGTCGATGCGGCGGCTCTCGTGGCGTTCGGTACCGATCACGCACAGGCCGCCGGCGGCGATGACCTTCTGCTTCTCGTCGGCGCAGATCTTGCGGGCCTCCTCGAGGGCGGCCTTGTGGTAGATCTCGTCGGCCTCGTCAGGGTCGACCCCGCGGTCGCGCATGATGTCGAGCGCGAGGAACTCGGGGTTGCCCCCCAGCAGGATGTCGGTTCCGCGGCCGGCCATGTTCGTCGCGATGGTCACCGCGCCCAGGCGCCCCGCCTGGGCGACGATGGCGGCCTCGCGCTCGTGGCGCTTGGCGTTGAGGACCTCGTGCCTGATGCCGCGCTTGTCGAGCATGCGCGACAGGCGCTCCGAGCTCTCGATGGCGACGGTGCCGACCAGGACCGGCTGGCCGTTGGCGTGGCGCGCGATGACGTCCTCGACCACGGCGTCGAACTTGGCCTCGACCGTGCGGTAGACCAGGTCGTCGTTGTCGACACGGATGACGGGCTTGTTGGGCGGGATGGGCTGCACGGGGAGGTTGTAGATCTGGCGGAACTCCGCGTCCTCGGTGAGGGCGGTGCCCGTCATGCCCGCCAGCTTGTCGTAGAGGCGGAAGTAGTTCTGCAGGGTGATGGTCGCCAGCGTCTGGTTCTCCTCGCGCACCAGCACGCCTTCCTTGGCCTCGACCGCCTGGTGCAGGCCCTCCGACCAGCGCCTCCCCTCCATGATGCGGCCGGTGAACTCGTCGACGATCTTGACCTCACCGTCGGTCACCACGTAGTCCTTGTCGCGATGGTACATGAACTGGGCCTTGAGCGCCTGCTGCAGGTGGTTCACGAGCTGGCCCGACATGTCGTCGTAGATGTTGTCGATGCCCACGAGCTGCTCGACCTTGCGCAAGCCGGTCTCGGTGGGGGCGATGGTGTGCTTCGCCTCGTCCATCTCGAAGTCGGTGGCGGGGCTGAGGCGCTTCACGGCGCGCGCGAACTTGACGTAGGTGTCGCTCGAGCGCGTGCCCGCGCCCGAGATGATGAGCGGGGTGCGCGCCTCGTCGATGAGGATCGAGTCGACCTCGTCGACGATGGCGTAGTTGTGGCCGCGCTGCACGCGGTCCTCGGCCCGCGAGACCATGTTGTCGCGCAGGTAGTCGAAGCCGAACTCGGTGTTGGTGCCGTAGGTGACGTCGGCCTCGTAGGCGGGGCGCTTCTGGTTGAGGCGCATGCCGTTCTGCAGCAGGCCGACCTTCATGCCGAGGAAGTTGTAGACGCGGCCCATCTGCTCGCCGTCGCGGCGGGCCAGATAATCGTTGACGGTGACGACGTGGACGCCCTTGCCCGACAGCGCGTTGAGGTAGCCGGCGAGGTTCGCGACGAGCGTCTTGCCCTCGCCCGTCTTCATCTCGGCGATCATGCCCTCGTGCAGCGCGATGGCGCCGATGACCTGGACGTCGAAGTGGCGCATGCCGAGCACGCGCCGCGAGGCCTCGCGCATCGTGGCGAACGCCTCGGGCAGGATGGCGTCGAGCGACTCGCCGCGCTCGACGCGCTCGCGGAAGGCGGGCGTGCAGGCCGCGAGCTCCTCGTCGCTCATAGCGGTGTAGGTCGGTTCGATCTCGTTGACATGGGCGGCGATCTTCTCAAAGCGCTTGAGGTCCTTGTCGGCGCCCATGTTGAGGAGTTTTTTGAAGAAGTTGGCCATTGCGATCCTATTCGGACGAGCGCCGGCGGACGGGGCGGGCCGCCCGCGGCGGCGCGCCGGGCACATTTACAGATAATGGGTAATGTACCACACGCCCGCGGCGCGGTATTCAGCCGACCGAGAAGCGCCCAGGAACAGCACAGGCGCGGGCGACCTCCGCGGAGCCGCCCGCGCCGACCGCGCCGACCGTGGTATAGTCGGGCCGGCGCGCATCGCGCCGGGAAAGACGTCAAGGGGGTTTGCCATGGCATCGGTCGTCCTCGCGGTCCTCGGCGCCGCCTGCGTCGCCTACGGCCTCGCCGTCCTGTCGGTCGGGTCGGGCACGTGGTTCTTCGCGGTGTGGCTCGCGCTGGGAGCGGCCCTGCTCGGGCTCGCGGCGTGCATCCACCTCGGCCTGGTCGGGCGGATTCCGGCGGGGGTGCGCCGCGGGGGCCTCGCGTGCCTGGGCGCGGCGGGAGTCGCCCTGGTCGCCGCCGTCGCGGCCGTCGCCGTCGGGGGCTTCGGGGCGCACGGCAGGCCCGGCCTCGACTACATCGTCGTGCTCGGGGCGCAGGTGCGCGAAGATGGGCCGAGCGGGGTCCTGCGCCACCGGCTCGACGCCGCCTACAACTACCTCGCCGAGAACAGGGGGACGCTGTGCGTCGTTTCGGGGGGCCAGGGGCCCAACGAGCCGTGGACCGAGGCGCGGGGCATGAAGGACTACCTGGTGGGGCGCGGCATCGACCCGGAGCGCATCATCGAAGAGGGCGCGTCTGCCTCGACGGTCGAGAACCTCGCGAACAGCCTGCGCCTGATCGAGGCGCGCGAGGCGGAGGGCGGCGCGGCGGAGGGCGATGCGCCCGGCATCGGCATCGTCACCAACGACTTCCACGTGCTCCGCGCCACGTGCATCGCCCGCAAGCTCGGCATGGGCGACGTGTGCGGCATCGCGGCGCCGAGCGACGCGTGGGCGCTGCCCAACAACCTGCTGCGCGAGGCGCTCGGCCTGGGCAAGGACCTGCTGGCGGGAAACCTCTAGGGCGGCGACGGTCCGATTGCCGCCGGCGGGCCGAAGCCTCGGGGACGCTTCCCGCGCGCCTGCCGGACCTGGCCCGGCGCCGACGCTCAGGGCGCGGTCGTCGCCCTCCCCACACGCCGCACAGGCGGGCGTGCTATAGTTGCCCGGCCCGCGGCGGCACCGGCCGCCGACCATCCCGCACCAAGGCGCACCGCGCGCCGGAAAGGCCTGCCCGTGGAACAGGAACGCCCCAGCGGCACCGATCCCCAGCGCAGCTGGGAGACGGTCAAGGAGTACCAGGAGATCCTCTTCGACCGCAGCGGCGCGATCGGCCGCATCACCATCAACCGCCCGCGCGTGCACAACGCGTTCACCCCCCTCACCGTCGCCGAGATGATCGACGCCTTCACGGCGTGCCGCGACGACGCCACCATCGGCGCCATCGTCCTGACCGGCGCCGGCGACAAGGCGTTCTGTTCGGGCGGCGACCAGGGCAAGCGCGGCAACGGAGGGTATGTGGGGGGCGACGGCGTCCCGCGCCTCAACGTGCTCGACCTGCAGCGCCTCATCCGCGTCATCCCCAAACCGGTCGTCGCCATGGTGAAGGGCTGGTCCATCGGCGGCGGCAACGTCCTGCAGCTCGTGTGCGACCTCACCATCGCCGCCGACAACGCCCGCTTCGGGCAGACCGGGCCCAAGGTGGGCTCGTTCGACGCCGGGTACGGGGCGGGCTACCTCGCCGCGGTCGTCGGCCAGAAGAAGGCGAAGGAGATCTGGTTCCTCTGCCGGCAGTACGACGCCCAGGAGGCCCTCGCCATGGGCCTGGTGAACGCCGTCGTCCCCCTCGAGGACGTCGAGCGGGTCACCTACGCCTGGTGCGACGAGATGCTGACCAAATCCTCGACCGCGCTGCGCTTCCTCAAGGCGTCGTTCAACGCCTCGACCGACGGCCTGGCCGGCCTGCAGCAGCTCGCGGGCGACTGCACGCTGCTCTACTACACGACCGACGAGGCCAAGGAGGGCCGCGACGCCTTCCTCGAAAAGCGCTCCCCCGACTTCTCCCGATTCCCGAAGTTCCCGTAATGGCCGACCGCCCGCGTTCGTTCTCGACGGAAAACTGGCTCGAGCGGCAGGCGCGCGCCTTCCCCCGCGCGCTCGCGCTCGTGTCCGACGAGGACGTCTACACCTTCGAGGACTTGGCGCACGCCGCCCGCATCCGGGCGGCGCAGCTGGAGGCGGTCCTGGGCGGCCTGCGGCCGGCTGGATCCGGAAGGCCCGGCCCCGCCCGCCCCGGGCGCGTCGCCCTGCTGGCGGGAAACTGTGCCGAATACGTGCTGTGGCTCGTCGCCGCGCAGCTCGCCGGTGTCGAGAGCGTCCCGCTCAACATACGGCTCTCGGTCCCCGAGCTCGCCGCGCAGCTCGCCGACTGCCGCCCCGGCATCGTCCTGTGCGACGAGGGGCGGGCCGAGGCCGCGCGCCGCGCGGTCGGGTGCGCGGGGAAGGCCCTGGCGGCGCGCGCCCTCACGTTCGGGGAGGCGCTGCGCATCCCGACGGGGGAGCCCGCGGCCCCGCCGTCGGGAGGGTGCCGCCCCTACGACCTCGACCGCGTCTGCGACATCGTCTACACCTCGGGGTCGACCGGGAGACCCAAGGGCGTCGTGCAGACCTTGGGCAACCACTGGCACTCGGCGGTCAACTGCTGCCTCAACCTCGGCTTCGGGGCGGGAAGCGACCTGTGGGGGTGCCCCACGCCGCTGTTCCACATGAGCGGCTTCTCGATCGTCATGCGCATGCTGGTGTGCGGGGTGGGCGTGCGCCTCTACGACCGCTTCGACGCCCGCGCGGTCAACGACGACGCCCTCGCGGGGCGCATTACCTGCCTTTCCGCCGTCACCTATCAGATCGAGCGCATGCTCGACGACCTCGCCTCCCGGCCGGGGGCGCCCTCCTTTCCGCCCAGCCTGCGCTTCGTGCTCCAGGGCGGCGGGCCCCTCCCCCCCTCGACGCTGCACCGCTGCGAGGCCTTCGGCATGCGCGTGGTGCAGTCGTTCGGGATGACCGAGACGGCCTCGCAGGTCGTCTCGCTCTCCCCGGCGGACGCCGCCCTGCACCCCGGTTCGTCCGGGCGCCCGCTCGCGAGCGTCCAGCTGCGCATCGCCCCCCGCGACGGCGCGTCCGACGACCAGGCCGCGCCGGGGACGCAGGGCCGCATCCTCCTCAAGAGCCCGACGCTCGCCATCGGCTATCTCAACCAGCCGGAACGCTACCGCGCCAGCTTCACCGAGGGGGGTTGGTTCGACACCGGCGACCTGGGGCACGTCGACGACCGCGGCTACCTCTACGTCGTCTGCCGGCGCAGCGACCTCATCATCAGCGGGGGAGAGAACGTCTATCCCGCCGAGGTCGAGGAGGCCCTTCGCCGCCACCCCCTCGTTGCCCGGGCGCTCGTCGCCGGGGTGCCCGACCCGCGCTGGGGGACGGTCCCCGCGGCGCTGTGCGTGCCGCGGGGCATGGCGGCGGACGCGCCGGGGCTGCCCGGCCCCGAGGAGATGCGCGCGTTCTGCCGCGAGTCCCTCGCGGCCTACAAATGCCCACGCACCGTGGTGTGGGTCGACGAGCTCCCCCTGACGGCGAGCGGCAAACCGCGCCGCACAGAGGCCGCGCGCATGCTCGCCGCAGCCCCGGCCTGCCGGCCCGACGCGGCGCGGCAGGATCCCGAAAACTAGCGCCGCAGGCCGCAGGCCGCCTACGGCAGGCGC
>DBEYOB010000062.1:0-12688 GCA_048173955.1 Coriobacteriales bacterium | reverse complement strand
GGACGAGCGCGGGCAGGCGGCTGCGGCTGTGCGGGCTGCGCGGGCAGGCGGCTGCGGCTGTGCGGGCTGACAGGTGTCTAATGTACGCGATGCTTCAAGGAGTCATATTCGCGAGCTGAGCTTTTGCTGGCAAACGCGCCTCTTGGCGAAAAGTTATACACGCGTCAGCCCGCACAGCCGTTTTCCGCGGCAGCGCACGCATGGCTGGCGCGAGTCGCCACCGTGAACTGCCGGCGCGAACCGCCATCACGGTCCACTGACTTTCCCGGGTGACAGAAACCGGGCCTTGCCCATACCTTTTTCGTCGCTGTGTACGCCTTTTGGGAAATGATATAACGGGCGACCAGGACTTTTACCTTTCAGGAATGGACGACCGCCTCTGCGGAAGCGCTTTTGGAGTCGTTTTGCCCCTCTTTGGGGCCTTCGCATCGTACACTGCGGCGAAAAAGGTATGCTGACACCGCGTTACCTGTCGCTTGGGCGATGCCAGAAAAACCGGCCGGCCGCCGCACCCGCGTTGCGCGTGATGCGGCGGCCGGCTTTGGTCGCCCAGAAAGCATGTCCGCCGGCCTGCCGGCCTGCCTGCCTCGAGCGGCCGGCCTGGCCGCCCCGACCGGCCGTCCGGCCGGTCACCCGACAACCTCGTCTGCCCGCCAGGCGCCTGCTTTCCTGCTCCCCCTAGTTCCCGATGTACTCCTTGGCGGCCTCCTCGGCAAGGCGGCCGGAGTTGATGGCCCACGAGGCGCACGAGCCCGCGGCGATGCCGGCGTCGTAGGCGTCGCCGTAGAACCCGCCCGCATCCATGCCGCCTATGTATAGGCCGGGGATGGGGTTGCGGTCCTCGTCGAGCGCCTCGCACTTCGTTGAGATCTTGATGCCGCCCACGGTGCAGAAGTAGCCGTTCTGCACCTCGAAGAGGTAGAAGGGACCCTCGTCGATGGCGATCATGAACTCGTCGGCCTTGTCGAACTGCGTGTCCTTGCCGCCGGCGCACATCTCGTTGTAGGCGTCGACGGTGGCGGTGAGCTTGTCGGCGTCGAGGCCGGCCTTCTCGGCGAGCTCGGCCACGGTGTCGGCGACCCAGATGTGCTCGTTGCCCTCGTCGATGAGCGCCTGCAGGTCGTCCTTGAGGGTGGTCAGCGGGGTGCCCGGCTCGCAGTACACGCCCACGCCGAGCTGCACGCCCTCGGCCTCGTACATGTCGATGAACTTCTGGCTAAGCAGGGTGTACACGTCCTTCTGGCTCTTGTGCGCCATGCCCGCGAACGGGAAGTTGCGGTAGAACATGTCCTCGGCCACGAAGCGTTCGCAGTGCTCGTTGATCCACAGGACCGGCTGCAGCGACGTGGCGGCCTGCACGGGCGTGCCGTAGGTCGTGCCGTAGAGGATGGGGCCGTACCAGGCCGCGGTGCCTGGCGCGGGGGCCATGATGGCGCCGGCGTGGCGCGCCATGCGGATGCCGTCGCCGTCGCGGCCGTTGGAGCCGGCGGGGCAGATCTTGGTGGGGTCGACCTCGGCGAGCTGCTTCGCGGCCGGGTCGAGCCCACGCCCTATGCCGAGGAGTTCCGCACCTTCTGTCTCGAGGGGCGCTCCGTCGCGCTGGTCGGTCCCCTGTTCAAGAACTACGGCATCCTGCTCGACGCGCTCGAGCGCGAGGGCGTGCGCATCGCCGACCTCACCACGCTTTCGGAGATGACCTGGCTGCACCAGTTCGCCAAGTCGGGGTCGGGCGTCGCCTTCACCGCGCGGTCGGTCTTGCCGCTGTACGAGGACGACCCGAGCGTCGTCGCCCTGCTCTTTCGCGACATGCCCTACGAGGTGGGCGTCTCGTGGCTCGCCACGCATCGGCTGAGCGAGGCCGAGGAGGCGTTCGTCGAGGCCTGCCGGGCGCGCCGCGACGAGCTCGCTGCCGAGGCTGCACGTGGCGGCCGGCGCCCGGGGATGGGCGGTCTGGTGGGCGACCTCGTCCGTCGGTTTGCGGGCGGCCGGGGCTCGGCGCGGTAGAGGGCGGCGCGGGGGGGGCGACGCACGGCGGGGAGCGATCGGCCGGACGCCGCCGCGGAAGGGGGTAGGGACGCCGATGGGTATGCGATGCTCCAAATAATGAGCCAGATAATAATGGGCAGGATAATTATTATCGTCCGCATTATTGTATGACTGACGCGTCCGAGCATTCGGACGGTCACCGCGCCCCAGCCTTCGGTCCAGCCCCGGCCTTCCTCCGCTCAGCCAGCCCAACCGGCCAACCAGCCCCGCCAAAACGCCGTCGCGCAGCTTCCACCCCATGGGGTAGACTTACCGTAGCTTGCTTTGCGTAGCTTGCTTTGCGTAGCTTGCTTTGGCGCGGCCGGTTGGGCGCCGCGGGATGCGGGAGGTGACGCCATGCCACGGACCATCAGTTTGGGCGCGCAGGGGTTCGTCGATATCAGGGAGAACGGCTATTTCTATATCGACAAGTCGGACTTTGTCACCCGCTGGTGGGAGTCTGCCGACGTTGTGACGCTCATCTGCCGCCCGCGGAGATTCGGCAAGACGCTCAACCTGCGCACGGTCGAGTGCTTTCTTTCTCCCGACTTCGCCGATGCCGGCGAGCTCCTGTTCGGCGACCTCAAGGTTTGGCAAAGCGAGCGGATGCGTCGTCTGCAGGGTACGGTGCCCGTGGTGTTCATCTCGTTCGCCGACTGCAAGGGGGGCGATTTCGCCGAGGTCCGTGCCAAGATGTTCCGCGAGGTCGCGGCACTGTTCGACCGTAACCGCCATCTGCTCGAGAGCGATCTCACCCCCAACGAGCGTGCCCAGTTCGAGGCGGTTCTCTCCGACATGGGCAACGCCGATTTCACCGGGTCTCTCAAGCTGCTCTGCACCCTGCTCGAAGCGTACCATGGCGCAAAGCCGGTTGTGCTGCTCGACGAATACGACACGCCCATGCAGGAGGCGTGGCTCGGCGGCTGGTGGGACGAGATGGTCGACCTCGTCCGCCCGTTCATGAACTCGACGTTCAAGACGAACCCTGCCCTCGGGCGCGGGCTCATCACGGGCATCACGCGCGTCTCACGCGAGTCGATCTTTTCCGACCTCAACAACCTTGCCGTCGTTACCGCATCGACCCCGCGCTACGGCGACTGCTTCGGTTTCACCGAGAACGAGGTCTTCGCGGCGATGGAGGAGTTCGGCCTCTCCGCCGACCGGACGGAGATAAAGCGCTGGTACGACGGTTTCGTGTTCGGCGGTGTGGCGGACATCTACAACCCCTGGTCGATCACCTCGTATCTGAAGAGCGGGCAGTTCGACACCTATTGGGCGAACACGTCGGGGAACGCCCTGGTGTCGTCGCTCGTCCGGCGAGGCGACGGCGACGTGAAGGCCGACTTCCAGACCCTGCTCGAGGGTGGCGTGATCCGCAAAAGCCTGGACGAGCAGGTGGTCTTCTCGGAGCTTTGGAGCAGGCCGAACGCCCTGTGGGCGCTTTTGCTGGCAACCGGCTACCTCAAGGCGCTCGGTCCCGCCCCGAAGTACCCGCGGGAGCCGCGCGAACTGGCTGTCACGAACCACGAAGTCATGCTGTTCTTCGACGATATGGTCAGAGGATGGTTCGGCGAGGCGAGCTCGAGCTACAACCGCTTCACGCGCGCCCTGCTTTCCGGAGACGTGGACGCCATGAACGGCTATCTGTCCGAGGTGGTGCGCGCTTGCGTCTCGAGCTTCGATGCCGGCACGCATCCCAGCGAGTACGGCGAGCCCGAGCGCTTCTACCACGGGCTGGTGCTCGGCATGCTCGTCGAGCTGCGCGGGCGCTATGCGGTGGAGTCGAACCGCGAGAGCGGCTACGGGCGCCTCGACGTGGCGTTGGTGCCGTGCGGTTCTGCAACGCAGGGTGGCCCGGTGGCACAGGGCGACCCGGCCGTCATTCTGGAGTTCAAGGTGTTCGACCCCCGGTGCGAGGGGTCGCTTGAGGACACGGTCCGGCGGGCGCACGAGCAGATCGAAGGGAAGGCCTACCGAACGCCGTTGGTCGAGCGCGGCGTCGATCCGGCGCGCATCCACGCGTACGGCATCGCGTTCCGCGGCAAAGACGTGCTGGTGGGATAGCCGTACCGGTCATGTCGGCGAGATGGATATGCCGGTCGGATAGGCCGAATCGGCCTTGCGGCCGCTGCGGGCCGGGGCGGCTTTCGGCCGTCGTGCACCAGAACGAATCGGCTCGCTGGCTACCCTGCTGAGCAGGGGCGCGTCGCGACAGGACGGCGCGCCATGCGAAGCGGAAAGGGTGGCGGCGTCATGGGAACGACCTACGGCTACGCGCGCGTGTCCTCGCGCGACCAGAACCTCGACCGGCAGCTCGACGCGCTGGCGGACTTCGGCGTGGAGCGGGCCCGCATCTTCGCGGACCGGGCGAGCGGCAAGGACTTCGAACGCCCGCAGTGGCGGCGGCTGGTCGGGCGGCTCGCCGAGGGCGACACGCTCGTGGTGAAGAGCATCGACCGCCTCGGGCGCAACTACGACGAGATCCTGGCGCAGTGGCGCCGCATCACCAAGGAGCGCCGGGCGGCCGTGGTGGTGCTCGACATGCCGCTACTCGACACCCGCCGCGAGCGCGACGGCGTCACCGGCGTGCTGATAGCCGACATCGTGCTGCAACTGCTGAGCTATGTGGCCCAGATCGAACGCGAGAGCATCCACCAGCGCCAGGCCGAGGGGATCGCCGCGGCCCAGGCGCGCGGCGTGCGCTTCGGCCGCCCGTCGAAGCAGCGGATGGCCCTGTTCGAGGATGCCAAGCGGTCGTATCTGAGTGGGCATATCACCCGCCATGAGGCAGCGGCGCGGCTCGAGGTGAGCGTGAGCACGTTCGACCGCTGGATGCGGCGCGACCGCGAGCGGGAGAGGTAGAGGCGGGGGAGAAGACCGGGGAAATGGGAAGCGGTCGGGGAAACGAGGTGAACGCTCTGATAAAAGGAGCGGCGCTGGCTTGAAGAATCGGCCGCCGCGCACGGATGCCGCCCCCTTGGCGGGCGCACCCGAAAGGTACACTTTTCGCCGCAGGTCGACCCGACGTCATATTCGACTCGGTTTCGGTAACCGTTAATGTATGGAGCAGGTCGTTTCTGGTAGCATTCGGCAGTGGGCTCGTATACAATAGGCCATGTTCTATGTGAGTCGAAAAGTGTACCTTTTGCGCCCCGGCAACCCCGAAGGCCCCATGCCTTCCAAAGCTGCGCGCAAGGGGCGGCGGAAGGGGGTCCGGCATATGGGTGCGACGCGCGTTGCCACGGGGCGCATGCCCATGGGCCTCCCGTGCGGCAGGCGCGTGCCGCGCGGCAGGCTGCGCTGGTACCTCGCCCGGGTTCCCGAAGGCCGTGAGGCCGCGACCTGCGAGAAGCTGCGCCGCATCGTTTCCGCCGAAGTGCTCGACGACGTCTTTGCCCTGCGCAAGGAGCGCTGGTTCAAGCGCGGTGGCGCCTGGTCGCTCCAGAGCGTGCCGCTGTACGCCGGCTACCTGTTCGTTGCGACGCGCGACGTGGCCGCGCTCGACCGCGAGCTCGCGAAACTGAGCTTCCCGGTGCAGCTCGTGGGCGCCGACGGCCATGCCTGGGCACCGCTTGCCGAGGAGGCTCGGGAGTGGTTCGAGACCTCGATGGACGACACCTACACCCTGCGCAACAGCGTCGCCGAGATTGCCGGTGGCGAGCTGCACGTGCAGCGGGGTCCGCTCGTGGGTCAGGAGTCCCGCGTACGCAAGATCGACCGCCACAAGCGCGTGTGCCTGGTCAGCGTCTGCGATGCCGACGGCGGGTTCGTGGAGCCCATGCCGATCGACGTCCCGGTGAAGGGCTAGGCGGGGCGTCGATGTCGGGGCAGGTTGAAGGCGGCGCGGCCGTCGTTGAAGAGCTGTATAGGGATGAGGTTGCAGAAGGGTTTGCGGCCGAGGGGCAGGCGAAGGGTGCTGCCGTGGGCGGCTCTGCTACGGGTGACCCTGCCGTGGGCAACCGCCGTGCGAACAGTCCTGCTGGACTGCATGTGGTCGATGACCCGGCGGTTCGGTCCGTGCGAGCGGGTGGCCCGGTTTCCGAAGACTTCGAAGATTCCAAGCTTGACGGCTCGTTGGCTGGCAGCGAGTTCGACGACCCCGCCCCCGGCTTCACCGTGCGCAGCGGCATCGCCTTCGACCTGGATGCCACCGGGCCCCTCCCCGACGTGCGCGAGGACGCCGAGACCCTGGAGGCGGCCAGGAGGCTCCGGGAGGGCAGGCTCGGCTACCGCGCCTTCAAGCGCGCCTTCGACGTGGCCTTCAGCGCGTGCGTGCTCGTGTGCCTCTCCTGGCTGTTCCTCGTCATCGCGCTGGCGGTCAAGCTGGACGACCCGGCCGGCCCGGTGCTCTTCAGGCAGAGGAGGGTCGGCAGGGCCGGCGGGGACGGCGAGCCCTCCACCTTCGACATGTACAAGTTCCGCTCCATGGTCCCCGACGCCGAGTCGAGGCTGGCGGAGCTGAAGGCCATGAACGAGAAGACGGGGCCGGTCTTCAAGATGCGCGACGACCCCCGTGTCACCCGCGTTGGGAGGGTCCTGCGCAAGACTTCCCTGGACGAGCTGCCCCAGTTCATAAACGTCCTCAAGGGCGACATCTCCGTCGTCGGCCCCAGGCCGGCGCTGCCGAAGGAGGTCGCCACCTACGACGCCCACCAGAGGCTGCGCCTTCTGGTCAAGCCCGGCATCACCTGCTTCTGGCAGACCAGGCGCAACAGGGACTCCATCACCTTCGACGAGTGGGTCGACCTGGACCTGCTCTACGTGAGGAAGTGCGGCGTCGGGACGGACGCGAAGTTAATCGTGCAGACCGTGGGCTGCGTGCTCACCGCGCAGGGGAGCTGAGGCATGGACATCACGAAGGCAAAGGTGTGCATACCGACCTCCAGCGGCGGGCACCTCACGCACATGCGCATGCTCATGCCGGTGCTCGAGGGGGCGGCGGACCGCTTCTGGGTGACCTTCGACAAGGAGGACGCCAACACCGCGCTCGAGGGGGAGCGGGTCTACCACTGCCACTTCCCCACGAATAGGAATGTCAAGAACACCGTGAGGAACACGCTGCTGGCGGTAAGGGTGCTGCGCAAGGAGCGGCCCGACCTCATCGTCTCCTCGGGTGCCGCCATCGCCGTGCCCTTCTTCCTCGTGGGCAAGCTCATGGGCGCCAAGACCGTCTACGTCGAGGTCTTCGACCGCGTGGACGCCCCGACCCTCACCGGCAGGCTTGTCCGCCGCTTCACCGACCTGTTCGTTGTCCAGTGGCCGGAGATGACCCGGGTGTACCCGGGCTCGGTCGACCTCGGTTCGATCTTCTAGGGAGGTGCGGGACGGATGATCTTCGTGACCGTGGGGACCCACGAGCAGCAGTTCGACCGCCTCGTGAGGGCGATGGACGGGCTGGTCGCCGACGGGACCATAGCCGAGCCCGTCTTCGTCCAGACGGGCTACTGCACCTACGAGCCGAAGCATTGCGAATGGGCGCGCTTCGTGCCCGCGCCCGAGATGCGCTCGCGCATGGAGGGGGCCGACGTCGTGGTCGCCCACGGCGGCCCCTCGAGCTTCGTCGAGGCGATGGCGGCCGGCAAGGTGCCGGTCGTCGTGCCCAGGCGGGCCGAGTACGGCGAGCACGTGAACGACCATCAGGCGGACTTCGTGCGCCTGGTTACCGAGAGGGTGGGAGGCATCGTGCCCGTCTACGACGTCTCGGACCTGCCCGCCGCGGTCGAGGAGGCCCGCCGTCTGTCGGCCGGGGGCGCGGGGTTTGCAAGCCATAACGCCGAGTTCTGCGAGGGGCTCGAGCGGCTGATAGAAGGAATTTAGAAGATGGATAAACCTAGGGTCGGCATACTGTCGATGCAGAGGATACGGAACTACGGGTCGTTCCTGCAGGCGTACGGCCTGAAGAGGCTGCTCGAGCCGCTGGGGTGCGAGGTGCGCTTCGTGGACTACCGCCCGGGGCGCTGCCTGGTGGAGGCGGACGCCTCGCGCATGCCGCGCCCCGCCGCCAAGCTCGCCGAGGTCCTCGGCGGCCCCGGGCCGCTCGGGGCCAAGCTGGCATACGCGAACTACAAGCGCCGCTACGACTCCCGGGCGTGGCCCCTGCTCGGCCTGCCCGCCGAGCCGGACTTCCGCACCGAGGGCCTCGACATGCTCGTCATCGGCTCGGACGAGGTGTTCAACTGCGTGCAATCCAACCCCAACGTCGGGTACAGCCCCGACCTGTTCGGGGCCAACTCAAAAGCGGGGCGCACGATTACATATGCCGCTTCCTGCGGCAACACGACGGTTGGGAAACTGCGTGCGCATGATGTCGCTGACGAGGTCGCGGGGTGGATCTCCGGACTCGACTCGGTCTCGGTGCGCGATGAGAACACGGCGTCGGTCGTTCGGGAGCTCACCGGTTCTGACCCCGTCCGGAACCTCGACCCGGTCCTCGCCTGGGACTTCTTCGGCAATGAAGATATGCCGGAGAGCCCCGTCAAGGGCCGCTACATGATCGCCTACGCCTATTCGGGAAGGCTTACGAAGGGGGAGTGCGCCGCGCTGCGCGCGTATGCCGATAAACGTGGCCTGAGGGTCGTCAACGTCGGCGGTGTCCAGGGGTGTTGCGACGAGTTCCTCGACCTGGGCCCCTTCGAGGTTCTGGCAGCCTTCAGGGGGGCGGAATGCGTCCTCACCGACACCTTCCACGGCACCATTCTTTCCGCCATCGCCGAGCGGCCGTTTGCCACGATTGTGCGCACGCAGGGCTACGGCAACGCTGAGAAGCTGACCGACCTGCTCGGAAGGTTGGGTCTGGAAGATAGGGCGGCGGCGTCCCCGGCCGTTTTCTCCCGTTTGCTCGATACCGCCCCCGACTGGGACACCGTGCGTGAGCGCGTTGTAGAGGGGCGCGCCGCCGCCTGCGAATACTTGGCAAAGGAGGTCTCCGCGTGTACACGGAGCTGAAGTCCTATCAGATTATCATCGCCTTGCTCAAAGAGTACGGCATCCGGAAGTGCGTGCTTTCGGCGGGCAGCAGGAATGTTCCCTTCGTCCACTCGGTGGAGGAGGACCCGTTCTTCGAATGCTACTCGGTCGTTGACGAGCGTAGCGCCGGCTACTTCGCCCTCGGTCTTGCTCAGGAGTCCGGCGAGCCGGTCGTCATCTCGTGCACGTCATCCACGGCCACGTGCAACTACTGGCCGCCGGTGACGGAGGCCTTCTACCAGGGTGTGCCCCTCGTCGTGCTCACGAGTGACCGCGACCCGGCGATGCTTGGGCAGTGGGAGGACCAGATGATCGACCAGGTGGGCATGTACGACCGCCACGTGCGCAAGTCGGTGAACCTGCCCATCGTGAACGACCGCGACGACTTCCTGTTCTGCCAACGCCTGGTCAACGAGGCGCTGCTGGAGCTCGACCACCGCGGGACGGGCCCCGTCCACATCAACGTGCCCATGAAGTCGTACAACAACTCCTTCAACGTGCGGGAGCTCCCGAAGGTCACGCGGGTGCGGCGCGTCTCCTCCCTCGACGGGGACGACGCGTGGGAGCCCTACGCGCGGAGGCTCTCCGCCGCCGGGCGTATCCTGGTCGTCGCGGGGCAGACGACGGGCGCCTCCCCGGAGCTCTCCAAGGCGCTGGGGCGCTTCTGCAGCTCCTGCAACGCCGCCGTGGCCGCGGAGTACATGGCGAACGTGCCGCGCGACCACGCCTTCAACCCGACGCTGTGCATGGAGTACCGCTACATAACGGAGAGGAAGTTCGCCGAGTTCCTGCCCGACGTCGTGATATCGTTCGGCGGCAACATGACCGCGGGCCTCAAGGACATGCTCCGCAGGCGCGCGGGGGACTTCGAGCACTGGTCCGTGCGCGAGGACGGTTCTGTCTGTGACATGTTCAAGAGCCTGACCGCGGTGTTCGAGTGCACCCCGGAAGCCTTCTTCTCCCGCATGTCCGATGCCCTGGCGGGGGGCGGGAACGACGGGACCTATCTGGGAGCGCTCAAGGCGTATGAGGCCTCGGCGACGGTGCCCGAGCTGCCGTGGTCGAACGTCCTGGCGATAAGGGAGGTCGTCGAGCGAGTGCCCTCGGGCTCGGTCCTGCACCTCGCCATCAACAACGCCATCCGCATCACCAACTTCTTCAGGCTGCAGCCGGACGTAAAAGTGTACGCCAACATCGGCACCCACGGCATAGACGGACCGCTCTCCTCGATGCTCGGGCAGGCGGCCGCGAGCGGGAAGCCGACCTTCCTCGTGGTCGGCGACCTCGCGTTTTTCTACGACATGAACGCCCTGCGCATCCGGCACATCGGCGGCAAGGTGCGCATCCTGCTCCTGAACAACCAGGGAGGGGAGGAGTTCTACTACAACGGGATGTGGAAGAACGAGTCTTCCGACCTGCACACCACCGCCCGCCACCACACGAAGGCCGAGGGATGGGTGCGGGAGTGCGGGTTCCGCTACCTGTCGGCGAGGGACGCCGGCGAGCTCTCCGAGACGCTGGAGGAGTTCTTCGACGAGGGGGCGGAGGCGCCCGTCGTCCTCGAGGTCTTCACGGAGATGAGTGCCGACTCGCAGGTGCTCTACGACATCTACGACGCGACCCGTCCGCGCGACGCGCAGTCCGAGGCGATCCGCCGCTCCAAGGAGCTCGTCAAGAAGACGATTGGCCAGGAGAGGGCCCAGCGCATCGCGGGCATGTTCAAGAGGGGCTGACGCATGGGTATCAAGCGCTACATCAGGAAGGCGGCGAAGCTCGTGCTGTCGTCGTCTCCCGAGCAGAGAGTGACGGTCGAGGTGGCCCAGGTGGCGGCCGGCTCGCTGCTCGCCGGCAGGCGCGTCGTGGTCACCGGCGGCGGCCGCGGCTTAGGCCTGGCGATGGCGAGGCGCTTTGCCTCTGAGGGGGCCAGGGTCGTCGTGTCGGGGCGCAGCGAGGGGACCCTCAGGGCGGCGTGCGCCGAGATCGGCGCGGCGGCGTCGTACGTCGTCGCCGACGTGCGCGATGTCGAGCGTGCCGGAGAGTTCCTGGACGCGTGCGAGGAGCGCCTCGGGGGTGCCGCCGACAGCCTCGTCGCCAACGCCGGCGTTTCGCTCCACGAGGGGCATTTCTCCAGGGTCACCGTCGAGGGCTTCGACGCCCAGTTCGGGACCAACGTGCGCGGGGCCTACTTCCTCTCCAAGGAGTTCCTGGAGCGCAGGTTGCGCGCCGCCGAGCCCTTCGGGAACCTGCTCGTTGTGACGTCCGAGACCGGTGAGCAGGCCTACGACACCCCCTACGGCATGACGAAGGCCGCCATGGACAGCTTCGTCCGCGCAGCGTCGCGGCGCGTGTACAAGCGGGGTATCCGCGTGAACGCGGTCGCCCCCGGCGTGACGCTCTCGGACATGACATCGGAATACGCCGACGCCTCCGACGGCAACCTGTGGCGCGACTGCGCCTCGGGGCGTGTCTTCCTTCCCGAGGAGGTCGCAGAGGTGGCGCTGTTCCTGCTCTCCGACGCCTCGAAGTGCATCTCCGGAGAGGTAGTCCACACCAATGCAGGCAACCACATCAAGGCATTCTGGGACGGAGTGGACGATGAGTAGGGCGTGCCAGTTGACAAACCTGATATCGCTGCCTCTTTGACGCCGGAAGCCCGAACCACCCATTGGAGAAATCATGGATGATAAATCAGCAAACGAACAGAAGATACCGAAGGTGATTCACTTCGTATGGTTTGGGGGTAACCCTCTCACTCCGCTTGCAGAGAAGTGTATTTCGTCTTGGGAGGAGCACTGTCCCGACTACGAAATCATTCGTTGGGACGAGACGAACTTCGATGTGTCTCAAAATCAGTATTGCCTTGAAGCGTACGAGAGCAAGAAGTGGGCGTTTGTCAGTGACTACGCGCGTTTGAAGGTTTTGGTTGACTACGGCGGCATCTATATGGATGCGGATGTCGAAGTCTTGAAGCCCTTGGATAGATTTCTGAACGAAGAAGCTTTCTCTGGTTTCGAGGACGACAGAATCGTTCCGACTGGGATAATGGCGGCTCGATGCGGGCATCCTTTCTTTAAGCGCCTTCTTGCCGATTACGATGAAAAGCATTTTCTTCTGCCAAATGGCGCATACGACACAACCCCGAACACGAAGTATATAACAGACGCGTGTCTCGAAGCCGGACTCGTCTTGAACGGAAATAAACAGACGGTGGACGGGTTTACTCTCTACCCTAAGGACTATTTTTGTCCGAAAAGCTGGCATACGGGCCTGATTGAGTTGACCAGCAACTCCTACACCATTCATCACTTCAGCGGTTCATGGCATCCGGAAGACCGCGAGGAAACGGAACTACATTATGCTTTCGCACGAAAGTTTCCCCGCGCCCCCCACAAAGCTATCTTCATTGCAGCCAATCTTGCGCTTTGCGTCAAGAAGAGAAGCCTTGCTCCGCTCAAGAAAAAATTGGCAAAGCGTAAGGGAAAAGGGATGAGCTGAAACGATGAGTCTAACGACCTATCCTTCGCTGAAAATGTCTTCTTCTCATACGCGGTCAAAATCAGGCTTTCTGCAAAGCATGAAGGTTACGGATGCCATGACTTACGCTCTCATAGCGTTCTTGGTTATCAGCTCGACGTTGGGCTACACGTCTGACGATTCATGGTATTTGACGGGAACAGGATTGGGGACGATTCTTGGC
>DBEYOB010000061.1:0-2558 GCA_048173955.1 Coriobacteriales bacterium | reverse complement strand
GTCCGGTACGACGCCCAAGAGACTAGCGGCGC
The DNA here is from genome assembly GCA_048173955.1 of Coriobacteriales bacterium. Taxonomy (GTDB): domain Bacteria; phylum Actinomycetota; class Coriobacteriia; order Coriobacteriales; family UMGS124; genus CAZUFB01. Next base: position 2,526 of record DBEYOB010000061.1, on the reverse strand, counting down.
CGTTGGCGAAACCGGCGGAAGAACGTTGGCGGGATTGGCACATCTGCGTTGGCGCAACTGGCGGGTATGCGTTTGCGGAATCGGCGGGTTTTACATTAGCGCTAACACTCGGGCGCGGCACGCTCGCCGACCTCGCGTCCGTGGGCGTCTCGATGCGCGACGACGAGCTCGCCATCCTGCACGAGACGTACCCGCTGCTGGGGATCGAGATGCTCAAGGGGACGTTCAGGTGCATTCCGATGTCTTGCGGGCGCGACTCGGGGGCCGCCCTGCGCGCGGTCGGGGGCGACGAGGCGCTTTCCACGAGGTGCGTCGAGCTCCTGGTCAGAAGGGGGAGCCTGAAGCGCGCCGGGGAGCTTGCGGCGCTGCTGTCGGGGACGTGCCGGCTGCGCCTCTTCGGCCGCAACCCGGACTCGTTCGCCGACGCCGCGAACAGCGGGTCGATCGAGCGGAGCATGAAGGCGATCCTGGTGGGCGAGGAAATCGACGCCGCCCTGCGCCCGGGGCTCGCCCGGCTCGCGCAGCTCCACGCCGTCGCGCACGACGTGCCCCTGCGCATGCTCCCCGACTACGTGCTGCAGCATTCGTCGGGCTCCTCCGAGGGCGCGCTGCACGCGGTCAAGTCGGTCCTGGGTTTCTGGCGCGCTTACAGCGGCCCGGGCGAGGCGCGCGCGGGGGAGGCCGGGGAGGACGCCCCCTGCTGGGAGCGGGACGTCGTCGTGGGCTGGGACGGGGGCGGGGAGCATCCGGCCGGAGGGGTCGACGGGATCGTGCACGCGATGGGGGAGGCGGCGCTGCGCGGGGACGCGAAGGCGTACCTCGCGCGTCTCGACGCCCTGCGGGACGCCGTCGACCTGTCGGACGCGGGCCTGGCCGCCGCGACGTACGCCAGCCATGCGGCGCTCTGCGCCTTTTTGTGCGACCGCGCCGAGACGGCGCTCGAGCTCGTCGAGCCCCTGGCGGGCGCGCTGCGCGACGCCGACGCGCCCGCGGGGTATCCGACCTCGGTCTCCCAGGCGCTGGTCGGCGCCTCCTACGCGGTGGCTCGGCTCCTGGTCGAGAGGCCGTCCTCGGTGCGCATCGCCGCAGGCGCCCTCGAGTCGGTTGTCGCGTCGCGCAGGTTCTTCGAAGAGCGGCGCATCGAGCCGGCGACGGCGTACGCGCTGTTCCTCGAGGCGCTGTGCATGCTCTCCGCCGGCGATGAGCGCGGCGCGGCGGTGCCCCTTGCCCGCTGCCGGGCGCGCTGGGGCGCCCAAGGGACGCTGCTCGGCCAGCTTGCGGGAGGTCTCGCCCTGTGCGTGACCGACTTCGCCCAGGACGCCGTCAACCAGGCGGCGGTCCACGCCCGGGCGGCGGAGGCGCTCGCCCAGCGGCTGGGGATTCGCCGCGCCGTCTGGTTGGCGCGCCTGTTCGGGTCCGTCTCCGCGATCCGCAACGGCAACGCCCCCGACCTGGATCGGCGCCTGCTCGAGGGGACGCTGCGGCGCTCCGCGCTGCATCCCGCGACCTCCGTGGAGCTCGAGCTCGAGCTTGCCCTGCTGCACGCCGCCCGCGGCGATGCGGCTGAGGCGCGCGACATCTTCCGGGGCGTCGGGGTGTTCGACCGCCCCTGCGCGTGCCGCCTGCTCGTCGTGGCGGTCCGCGGGCTGGGAAGGAGCAGGTCGTGCGTCCTGGACCTGCTCCCGCGCCGCCTGAGGTCGGAATACGAGGCCCTGCGTCCCTCGTCGACGTTCAAGCGCTATGCGGGCGTCGCCGCCGCGGAGCCTGCGGCGCTGCCCGGCCAGGGGCTGCTCGCGCTCCCGACGCCCGGGAAGGGGCTGTCGATCGGCCTGCTCGGCGGGCTGCGCGCGAGCGTCAACGGCCATGCGGTGGGGGTCGGGGCGTGGGGGAGGCGCAAGTCGCGCATCATACTGCAGGTTTTGGCGCTCTATCCCGAGACGCCGGTCGGGCGCGACACGCTGATCGAGATCCTCTGGGAGGGGAGCGAACCGAACCCGCTGCTCCGCAACAACCTCAACACCGCGCTGTCGAGCCTGCGCGCGTCGCTGGGGCAGAAGGGCGGCGGCCCGCAGTACATCGTCACCATGGGAGGGGCCGTCGGTTTCGACCTCGACCTCGTCGACGTTGACGTGCTGAGGTTCGAGCGGCTCGCCCGCATGGTGCTCGCGCGCCGCAACGTCGGCGACCCTTTGGAGCTGATGGACGCCTGCAGCACGCTCGAGCAGCTGTTCCAGACGGGCTTCGGGCCCGAGTTCCAGTCGCTCCCGCGCAAGGTGCGCCAGCGCGTCAAGGAGATCGAGGACCTGTTTGTGGAGAGCATGCTCCTGGGGGCGTCCGTCGCCCTGTCCGAGGGTGACTGCCAGCTTTCTATGTGGTTCGCCCGCGCGGCGGCGCGCGTCTCGTCGCGCCGTGAGGACGTGCGCGGCGCGCTCAACGCGGCCGCCGACGCCCTCTCCCGCCTGCAGGCGGGAGAGGCGGACATGCGCGCGGCGGCGAAGGCGGCCCTGCGGGGAGGGGCGCCCGATG
>DBEYOB010000060.1:0-9113 GCA_048173955.1 Coriobacteriales bacterium | reverse complement strand
ATCCGGTAGCGCCGACAACGCCGGTGCGCCCCTGCAATGCGTCCCTGCGTCGCGATAAGTTCCCAGCATGAACCCTTCAGCCCCGCGAGCCCGGCACATAGCCGGGTCTCGCGGGGCTACCTGTGCAGGTCCGGATGGCATTGCCCTAAGAAGCGCGTTCCGCCTGCATGGGCGGTGTCCGTATCACGCACGTTCTGTATGCAACGACGTTCTGTATGCATCCGTTCAATTTCTCCGCTATTGGCTATCAAAAGTTGAGTTGACAACCAGTAGGCGCGATATTGAACGATAGGTGCGACAACACAGGACAGGGGCATCGAACCGAATCAGGCCAACGGCAAGACTCCCAATCTGACACGGCTTCTACCAGCGCCTTTATGAGACAGTTTCCCTAATCGCATCATCGAGGCGACAACGACTCCGTTCGGCTCGTCTATCATCCGTTCAATATGGCGTCTACTGGCTTATGTGTCAATGTTTGATGTCCATTTAGGCCGATATTAAACTCTGCGACCATCGGCCCTATTAGGCGACTGCGCCCTGCGACGCCTTTCGATGCTCCCTGCGACGCCTTTCGGTGCTTTGTCCCTTTTGTTTGCCTATCCAGCCTTTCGGCCTGCGGCTCCTCCTCGCGACGCAGTCATGCATGCCTCCTTCCGACGCAATTCGGAGGTTTCGTAGCAAATCGAACGGGTGTGCATGGTGCGCAAAATGCGATGCAGATGCACGATGCATTAAATGCTTCAATAATGGTAACTATGCTTTCTGTTTTCTAAACCTGACCAGCCTTTCGTCATTGCGCGCACAAAACTGCTCTCCGATTCGGTCTTCGATACCGTACACACCCGTCGCTTTTGCTACAGGAAGCCGAAATCCGGTCGGCAAATCCAGTTGGGCAAAATCCAGCCGGACTCCGGTCGGGCGCAGGACATCGGAACCGCGCCCTCTTGCAGATTCCTTCGTTCTTTCTCAAGAACGGCCGTCGGCGTGCCCGACGCGCTAGAAATGCTGCTACCGTATGCGGGTCGCACAACGGTCGCACACGGCAGCGGGGGAGGGCATGGTCACCGTCAAACGTCAGCACGCAGTCCGCACGTCCGCAGCCCGCACGCAGGGTGCGGACGTGCGCGTTCCGGACACGGACGCGCCCCGTCGCCGCCACGTCTCCGCCGCGCTTGCATGGCTGCTCGCCGCGGTCGCAATCGCGGGCCTGCTCGTGTGCTGGTGCGTACCTCCTCGATTTGAGGGCGTGTCCCCCCTGCCACAGCTTGCCGCGATCGGGCCCTGGTATGCGCTGCCGGCCGCCGCGGCGTGCGCCATGGGCACCTGGTCGCGCCGTTGGCTTCCGCTCGCCGCGGCGATCGCCTGTCTGGCGGTCCAAGCCGCCGTCGCCCTGCCGTACTTCGTACCGTCGGCAACGACGCCGTCCCAACGGGACGCGTCGGTGGGAGCAGCCGCAACCGACCCCGCCGCCTGCACCTCCCTGCGCGTCATGACGCTCAACGCCTACCACGGCCAGGCGAATGCCGCGGCCATCGTCGAGACGGTGCGCGAACAGGGGGTCGACGTCCTGTGCCTGCAGGAGACCACCGCCGCGCTCGTCGGCGCGCTCGAGCGCGTCGGCCTCGCCGACCTGCTGCCCCACCGCGTCGGCCCCACGGTGGGGAGCCAGATCTGGAGCCGGCTTCCCCTTGCCGACGCGGTGGACGACGCCGTGGGCTACGAGGGCTCGGCGATGCCGGCGGCCACCGTCAACGCCGGGGGCCTGTCCGTGCGCGTCGTCTCGGTCCACACCTGCTCGCCGACGCCGGGCTACGAGCGCCTGTGGGCCCGCTCGCTCGGACTGCTCGCGGCTGTCGGCGGCAGCGACGGGGGTGCGCCGGACGACGGGACGCCCTATCTGCTCGCAGGCGACTTCAACGCCTCGCTCTACCACGCCTCCTTCCGCGCGATTCTCGAGGCGGGGTTTTCCGACGGGGCGCGGGCGGCGGGGGAAGGCCTCGTCTTCACCTGGCCCGCCGATGGCCCCCTGCCGCCGCTCGTGACCCTCGACCACGTGCTGCTCGGCGCAGGCCTTGCGGCGACCGGCTTCGGCTACCTCGACATCCCCGGGACCGACCACCTCGCCGTGCTCGCGACGGTGCACCGGGCGGGCTGATTCCGCAGGGAGCGCGCCAGGAGCGCGCCCCCGTCCCTCGACATGGGTCGCATCCGGCGCAACCAGCGGTTTGGTGCATCTGCAACAGTCTTCGCCCCGCCCACTGGCGCATTTCGCACAAAACACGACCCTCCGATTGCGTCAGACGCTCCAAAGCGAAAGTCCCCCTTTTCCTACCATGCGTTCTGTAATCCACGGGTATAGGGGCCGCCCGACGGCACGGCAAATGCGGCACAGGGAAGCGCCCGGCGACGTCCGGTCGCACGCCGTGCATCGCCGCCATCGGCGCCTTCCGTGGCACGACGCAACAAGAGGGAGAGAACACAGTGGAAACTGAAAACACGCACGGCGTCTCGAGGCGCGGGTTTCTGGGCGGTGCCGGCGTAGCGGCGGGCGTCCTGGCCACCACGGCCGGCATGGCCATGGCCGACGAGGCCGCCCCCGCCGAGGAGGAGGCCATCCAGCCCGCGCTCGGCCACATCAACCACCTGAGCTACGTCTGCGCCGGATGCCGCATCTGCGAGATCGTCTGCACGCTGTCGCACGAGGGCAAGATCCAGCCGTCGCTGGCGCGCAACATCGTCCACAAGGACATCCAGGCCGGCGACCTGACGCACGTGCTGTACTGCCAGCAGTGCGACGACCCGCAGTGCCTCAAGGCCTGCCCGACCGGCGCCCTGCACGTCGACTCCGAGACCTGCGCCCGCGTCATCGACCAGGACGTCTGCATCGGCTGCCAGACCTGCCTCAACGCCTGCATCTACGCCCAGGGCGGCCAGGGCGAGAGCCGCATCAAGTTCAACCCGGAGACCAACACCTGCTTCAAGTGCGACCTGTGCGGCGGCGACCCCCAGTGCGTCAAGTACTGCCCCATCGGCGCGTCGCAGTCCTCCTGGATCGAGTATCGCGAGATCGTCCGCCCCGGCATCGACGACTACGTGGCGGACGAGGCGGTCGAGGGTGCCATCGAGGGCGTGACGTTCGACCGCGAGATCGGCGGTCAGCAGGCGGCCAAGTGCCGCGAGGCCAAGGAATGGGCGCTCGTGGCAACCGACACCGGCGTCGCCGCTGTCGGCACGATGGGCTCTTCGGATGGCGGCGCGCTGCGCCTGACGCTGCACGCCGAGTTCCTCGACGCCGACGGCAACGTGCTCGGCGAGAGCGCCGAGGTTCGTCGTCTCATGCGCATGCACGACGAGGTCGACCTCAACCTGGCATGCGACGGCATCGACGCCTCTCAGGTTGCCACCGTCATCATCGCCGGCGACGTGAGCTACTGGGTCGACGGCGTCGACGAGGAGTACTAACCCGGCGCGCCAGCACCGTTCCAACCACCACGACCTCCGGCACGGCGCCGGAGGCAATGCATAGGAGAGCGCATCCATGGCAGACAAGCTTTACGGGTACGTCGGTACCCTGCTCAAGGTCAACCTGACCGACGGCACCGTCGACCGCATCCCGACCGACACCTACGACCTCGACAAGTGGATCGGCGGCCGCGGCCTGGGCTCCATCATCCAGTGGACCGAGTGCGCGCCCGAGGTCGGCGCGTTCGACCCCGAGAACATCATCACGTTCCTCACCGGTCCCGTCACCGGCACCATCTGCGACGGCGGGCGCACCATCGTCCAGGCCGTGTCGCCCCTGGGCTACCCCGACACCGGCACCTTCTGCCGCTCGACGTTCGGCGGCGGCTTCGGCGCCGAGCTCAAGTTCGCCGGCTACGACGGCATCATCATCACCGGCAAGTCCGAGAAGCCCGTGTACCTCTACATCAACGACGACACCGTCGAGATCCGCGACGCGCGCGACCTGTGGGGTCTCGACAACTTCGCCACCCAGAACGAGCTGTGGCGCCGCAGCGACAACAAGGCATGCGTCGCCTCGATCGGCCCGGCCGGCGAGCACCTGTGCCTCATGTCCACCATCCTGTGCAACGAGTCTTCGGTCACCGGCCTCGGCTCCTTCGGCGCCGTCATGGGCTCCAAGAACCTCAAGGCCATCTCCGTGCAGGGCACGGGCGGCGTCGAGGTCGCCGACCCGCAGGGCCTGCTCGACTTCGTGACCTACTTCCAGAGCCTCGCCTGCCGCAAGCTCTACGAGACCGACAACGAGGAGAACTTCCCCAACTCCTTCCTCGGCTCCTGGCTCGCCTGCCTGCCGCTGGTCGACTCCGAGCTCTACAAGGAGGCGCGCGACCCCGAAGGCAAGCTGACGGTCGGCTATTCGGGCTGCTACGGCTGCACGTTCGGCGGCTGCGGCTACACCGTTCGCTACAAGGACGGCACGAGCATGCACATCGGCCAGCTCAAGTGCACCGAGGCCATCCCCACCAACGGTGAGCAGACCCAGACCGGCGAGTTCGTGGGCCGCACGCACATCAAGCGCCTCACGCTCAACGAGCGCCTCGGCTTCTCCGACTGCTCGCTGTGGTTCCAGGGCCTCGACCCGATGGTCGACGCCGGCATCCTCAACGAGGAGACCACGGGCATGGACTGGTCGAACTTCGGCACGCCCGAGTTCACCGAGGACCTCATGTACCAGATCGCCTACCGCACCACCCCCGTGGGCGACGCCATCGCCAACGGCTACCGCTACTTCCTCGAGGACTTCGTGGGCACCCCCGAGGCCATCTACTACTACCGCGCCATCCGCGGCGTGCGCAACTCACCCAAGCACAACGGCGGCGGCTGCGGCAACTGGTACGAGCCGGGCGCCTACCTGGCCCACGGCCTGCTGCGCTTCGCCACCTCCAACCTGTGCGCCGTGGACATCCGCTGCACCGGCTCGGAGACGCACCTGAACTTCGCCGTCAATCCCGCCCTGGGCAGCCTGGGCGACGAGAAGCTCCAGGCCTGGACCGACGCCAACTCCATGAAGCGCTTCGGCAACGTCGAGACGCAGCGCGACGTGCAGAACTGGAACTGGGAGAGCCCCTACGCGGGCACCTACTGCAAGTGGAGCCACAGCTTCAAGTCGTTCCTCGACTCGGCGCTGTTCTGCTTCATGCAGGAAGGCTCGGGTATCGGCACGAGCAACTACACCGACGACCTGACCGGCGACGACCACATCCCCGCCAAGCTCTACGCCTGCATCACGGGCAAGGAGTTCACGGCTGAGGACGAGGACAACTTCGGCTGGCGCATGTACCTGCTCGAGCGCTCGATCCTCATGCGCCAGGGCCTCACCCGCGCCGACGACGAGCTGTTCGACGAGGTCTATCAGGAGTACGCTCCCGAGCACATCGACCAGAGCGTCTACCAGATGGACACGGGCCTGACCCGCGAGCACTTCGACGACATGCTCGAGCGCTTCTACGAGGCCATGGGCATGGACAAGGAGACCGGCTGGCCCTTCCGCAGCACCTACGAGCAGCTCAACATCACCGAGATCGCCGACCGCCTCGAGAGCGAGTACGGCCTCGCCCTGCCGGCGTAGCGCGCCCCACCCCCCAAACTCGGCGCAGGGCGTGGCGCGGCGCGAAGAGCGCCCCACCGCCCATCCCCCTGAGTCACCGCCCTGCGCCCTTCTCACCGCGCGCCCGCCGAGGTCCATCCGCCCCGGCGGGCGCCTTTCTTCTCGAAAGGGGTCCCATGAGCAGCCCGGCAATCCACAGCGGCGCCGCGTCCATCCCGCGCTCGGTCAGACCGGTCGTCCACTACGACGGGAGCAGGTCCGAGGTCGGCACGCTGCCGGTGATCTGCGAGTCCGAGGTGCGGCTCGTCGTCAACGGGGAACCCCTCGCGACCCTTCTGTGCTCGGACGCCGCGCTGCGCGAGCTGGTGTACGGGTTCCTCTATGACGAGGAGGTCGTCGACGGGGCGGGGGAGATACGCTCCTTCTCCTTCGACGAGACCTCCCGCACGGCCCAGGTCGCCGTGGCCCGCGTTGTCGACCAGCCGGAGTGCCCGGTGCGCTCCTCCGGGTTCGCCGGCGTCGCCCTCAAGGCGCCCTCGGACCCCCTGCGCCGCACCGCGGCGCCGAGGGCGGATGCGACGCTCCGGTACGCCGGGCAGGTCGGCGCCCCCGCCGCCGTCGCCGCCGTCCGCCTCATGCAGGACGGCGCGACCGAATACGCCTCGACGCGCGGCATGCACTGCTCCGCGCTGTTCGACGGCCAGCGCATGGTGGCCCACTTCGAGGATGTGGGCAGGCACAACACCCTCGACAAACTCGCGGGGTTCTGCCTGCTCGAGGAGTTCGATCCGACCGGCTGCCTCATCGCCACGACGGGGAGGGTGAGCGGCGAGATGATGCGCAAGGCGATCAGGCTGGGCGCCTGTGCGGTCGCCTCGCTCTCGGGCCCGACCGACGCCGCGGTCGAGCTGGCGGACGGGGCGGGCGTCGCGCTGTTCGGGTATGTGCGCAACGGGAGCGCAACCCAGTACGCCGGGTTCGGCGAGCGCGGGGGCGTGTCGGAGGCGCGGCAGTCCGGCACCGCTGGGACGCTCAGGCTCGTCTGACGCTCTGGAAGTTCACATGGACGTCGGGGCACGCGCTGCTCCTGTCCAAAAGCGCCCCGGTCATGCGGATCGATTTGTAGCCCAGCTCGACCAGACCGTCCTCTTTGAGCTTGCGCAGCGCGCGGGTCACCGAGGCACGGTCCGAGGCGACGAGGGAGGCCACCTCCTCATGGGTCGCGTTCACCTCGCGCAGCTCGACCCCCTGCCGCACGCCAAGCTCGTGGCAGCGCAGCAAAAAGAAGACGATGCGGTCGTAGAGCGACGTGCGCGAGACCGTACGCAGCTGGGCGCAGGAGGCTTCGGTCATGTTGGTGAGGGTGCAGGCGAGGATTGCGTTCGACTCCGCCACGGGAAGCGCCTCGAGGTGCCGCTTGAACGCCTTTGCCGGAAACGAGCAGATCTCCCCTTCGGTGAGGGCGCGCAGATGGTAGGTGCCCGCCACCGCGCGCGGCACGTACAGCTCGGCAAGACCCACGGTGTACCCCGCTCCGAGGAGGGACAAGACGATGTCCCCCTCGGCCTCGAAGTTGGGGAACAGGGCGAAGACACCCCGCCGGAACACATGGACGCGCTGCTCGTAGCGCAGGTCGGTCCAGGCGATGTCGTCGCAGGCTATCTCTTCGAGGGTGGGGAAAAGCGGCGCCGCCCCCTCGCCGCGCCCCCTCCCGCACAGCGCGCCGACCGGGCACGTCGCGCGCACCGGGCAATGCTCGATGCGCGTGGCATCCTCCCCGAAGATCGATCCGGTCCTCATCATGAGACAAACTCCCCCCGATTCATTCGCATGCCGGCCGCGAGGCCGCCCTATCGGCTACCGCCCCAAGGCGTCGAGGGCCCGTGCGAGCACGGTGACCGGCAGGCGCACGCAGCCCGAGCGCGTCCTTCCCACGACGGGGCCGCCCAGAAGCGTGATCAGGTTGTCGTAGCCCACCGCGAGCGCCTCGTCGACGCGCATGCCGGCGACGTGTTCGAGCAGAACGTCGGCGGCAGCCGTGCACAGCGAGCATGCGTAGCCCTCGAATGCGCCCCGCACGATTCGCGCGACGCCGTCGAAATCCCTTTCGATGCGCACGCGCATTTCGATGCTGTCGCCGCAAAACGGGTTGTCGCCCGCCGCGGAGAAGACCGCGGCCTCGCCGGCGTCCAACCCGGGCATGCCGTCAGCCGTCTGGCCGAACCCTTTGCGTCGCGGGTTTTTCGACCGCTCTTCGACGACATCCGTCATCATGCGCCACCCCCCTTTCGCTACCGCTCGTCGACGAGCGCGCGCACCGCATCGACGAGGCGGTCGACGTCTTTCTCGGTCGTGTGTGCGGCGAAGCTCGCGCGGACGCTCGCCGGCACGCCGAGCACGCGGTGGAGCGGCATGGCGCAGTGGTGTCCGGCGCGCACCATGACGCCGTGCTCCGAAAGCCACGCCCCCACGTCGTGCGGGTGCACCCCGTCGACCGTGAAGGAGACGAGCGAGGAGCGCGCCGCTTCGCGCGGGCCGAGGACGCGCACGCCGGGGACCGACCGCAAGCCCTCGACGGCCCGCCGGCACAGCGCGGCGCCATGGCGCGCCAGATTCTCCATGCCGACCCCCTCGAGGTAGTCGAGCGCGGCGTCGAGCGACACGGCCGCCGCCACGGCGGGCGTTCCCGGCTCGAACGCCGCGGGGACCGGGGCAGGGGCGTAGCCTTCGACCGTCACGCGTTCGATCATACCCCCGCCGCCGAGCGCGGGGCGCATCGCGGCCAGGGCGCGCCGCGAGCACCACAGCACCCCCAAACCGGTGAGCGCGTGCATCTTGTGGGCGGAGAACGCCACGAAGTCGAAGACGCGCTCGTCGACCGCGAAGGGCACGTGCCCCACCGCCTGGGCGGCGTCGAGCGCCACCAGGGCGCCCCGTTCGCGCGCCTCGCGGGCGAGCATCCCCAGCAGCGGCTGCGAAAAGCCGAGAACGTTGCCGGTGTGGGTCAGCACGACGAGCTTGGGTCGGACGGCAAGGCACGCCTCCCACGAGGATTCGTCGAGCAGGCCGTCGGGCGCCACGCGGACGAAGCGAACCGCGACCCCCGCGCGCTCGGCGAGCATCTGAAACGGGACGATTGCCGCATGGTGCCCGTCCTCGGTGAGCAGGACGGTGTCGCCGGGGGAAAGGTTGGCCGCGGCCCAGCACTGCGCCACGAGGTTGAGCGACTCCGTCGCACCGTGCGTGAAGATCACCTGGGCGGGCTCGGCTGCGCCGATGAAGCGCGCGACGTGCTCGCGCGCCGTCTCGTAGGCGTCGGTCGACTCCTCGGCGAGCAGGTGGGCCCCGCGGTGGATGTTCGCGCAGCTTGTCGTGAGATAGGCGTCCACGCGCCTGCGCACCGGCTCGGGGACGAGCGACGTCGCCGCGGAGTCGAGGTAGCATACCGTCTCCCCGTTCGCGCCGACGAGGCGGTCGAGCAGGGGGAAGTCGCCCCGCAGCGCGGCAGGGTCGAACGTCTGACCGTCCCGTCGGGGGC
>DBEYOB010000059.1:0-8755 GCA_048173955.1 Coriobacteriales bacterium | reverse complement strand
GTGCGGGCGGGGCCGACGGCGCGACGGGCGCCGCCGTCTCCGCCCGCCCGCCCATCGGGAGGTCGATCCCGCCGACCCGCGCGGCCGGCGGCGTGAAGGGAGAACGTATGGCTGACAAGCCCCTGCAGGGCGTCGACATCGACATGCCGCTCGACGCCCCCGGCGGGTCGAGCGCCCCGACGATCCACGTCATCTCCGACTCGCTCGGCGAGACGGCGGCCGACGTGGCGCTCGCCGCCGCCGCCCAGTTCGAGCACGGCACCGTGCACATCGAGCGCCTCCCGAAGGTCACGGGCGTCGAGCAGGTCCGCCGCTTCATCCTCGAGCGCGAACGCGACACGCCGCCCGAGAAGCTGCTCGTCTTCCACACCATCGCCGACCGCAGGCTGCGCGGCGAGATCCAGGAGGAGTTCGACCGGCGCGGCATCCAGGCGCTCGACCTGCTCGGCCCCGCCCTCGACGCGATCGAGCGCCTCACGGGGCAGCGCGCCCGGGGCCAGGCGGGCGTCATCCGCCGCACCGACGAGCGCTACTTCAGGCGCATCGAGGCGATGGAGTTCTTCGTCGCCCACGACGACGGGCGCAACCCCGCCGACCTCGCCAAGGCCGACATAGTCCTCATCGGCGTGTCCCGCACCTCGAAGACGCCGCTGTCGATGTACCTCTCGTTCCACGGGTACAAGGTCGCGAACATCCCGCTCGCCAAGGGCGTCGAGCCTCCCCGGGAGCTGTTCGACGTCGACCCGTTCCGCATCTTCGGCCTCATCTCCACCCCCGAGGTCCTCTCCACCATACGCAATGAGCGCCTGGGGAGCCTCGAGGCGCGAAGCGTCGCGGGCACCTACTCCGACCCGCAGTATATCCAGGAGGAGCTCGACGAGGCGCGTTCCCTGATGCGCCGCCTCGGCTGCATCGTCGTGCACACCAACGGCCGTGCCGTCGAGGAGACCGCCCAGAACATCCTCGGCTACTTCCTGCGGGCCGAGGCGGCGCGCGAGGAGCGTCGGCGCAGGGCGGACGCCGCTCAGGGCTGAGGTGGCGAACGGCAGCTTTACGTCTGTCAACGGCGTTTGCCCAGGTGGCGGGCGGTTGGCTCTGTCCTCTTTCGCCGGTGATTGTACGTCCTGCGTCGATATGGGTTTGCGGGCGTTGCCGCCAGGCTTATCATTAGGGCGTTTCCGGTGCGGAAGGGACGTTCCCGAACCGGCCTCAAGTATCCGGGCGGTGCGCGTGCGCGCCGCATGACGAAGGAGCAGAGAGTGTCCGAAACGAAGCGCATCTACAAGTTCGGCAAGGACGCGCAGGGCAACAACGTCACCGAGGGCAGCGCCCAGGACAAGTACATCCTCGGCGGCAAGGGCGCCAACCTCGCCGAGATGGCCAAGATCGGCCTGCCGGTGCCCCCGGGCTTCACGATCACCTGCCAGACGTGCATGGAATACGCCAACGCGGGCAACGTGTGGCCCGAAGGCGTGCTCGACCTGATCGACGCGGCGCGCCACGACCTCGAGGAGCGCGCCGGCAAGAGGCTCGGCGACCCGAGCGACCCCCTGCTCGTCTCGGTGCGCTCCGGCGCCCCGTTCTCGATGCCCGGCATGATGGACACGGTTCTCAACCTGGGTATGAACGACCAGTCGGTGCAGGGCCTCATCGCCCAGACGGAGAACCCCCGCTTCGCGTGGGACTCGTACCGCCGCTTCATCCAGATGTTCTCCGACGTCGTCATGGGCGTCGACGCCGACCTGTTCGAGAACGCCATCACCGCGCGCAAGCTGCTCGCGGGCGTGAAGAGCGACACCGAGCTCACCTCCGAGGACCTGCAGGCCCTCGTCGACGACTTCAAGCGCATCTTCGCCGAGAACGTCTCGGTCGAGGAGCACCCCGAGGTCGCCGGCGCCGACGGCAAGCCGGTGTTCCCGCAGGACCCGAGCGTGCAGCTGCTCCTCGCCATCCAGGCGGTCTTCGGCAGCTGGAACAACAACCGCGCCGTCGTCTACCGCAAGCAGAACAAGATCCCCGATGACCTCGGCACCGCCGTCAACGTCATGAGCATGGTCTTCGGCAACAAGGGCAACACCTCGGCCACCGGCGTGGCCTTCACGCGCAACCCCGCCGACGGCACCAAGGAGTTCTACGGCGACTACCTGGTCAACGCCCAGGGCGAGGACGTCGTCGCCGGCATCCGCAACACCGAGCCCATCGAGACCCTCAAGCACACCCCGGGCCTCGAGAAGGCCGGCGCCGAGCTCGAGGAGGTCTTCGGCATCCTCGAGAAGCACTACCGCGACATGATGGACATCGAGTTCACCATCGAGCAGGGCAAGCTCTTCATGCTGCAGACCCGCGTGGGCAAGCGCACCGCCGCCGCCGCCCTCAAGGTCGCGATCGACATGGTGGGCGAGGGCCTCATCACCAAGGAGGAGGCGCTCGACCGCGTCGACCCCTCGCAGCTCGACCAGCTCCTGCACCCGCAGTTCGACAGCACCGCCAACTACGAGCTGCTGTGCCAGGGCCTCAACGCCTCCCCGGGCGCCGCGGTGGGCGAGGTCGTCTTCTCGTCGGCCGACGCCGTCGCCGCCGCCGAGGAGGGCCGCGACTGCATCCTCGTGCGCTGGGAGACCAACCCCGATGACCTCTCGGGCATGATCGCCGCCAAGGGCATCCTCACGAGCCACGGCGGCAAGACGAGCCACGCCGCGGTCATCGCGCGCGGCATGGGCGCGCCGTGCGTCTGCGGCGCCGAGGCGCTCAAGATCGACGCGGCGAAGAAGGAGGTCGTCGTCAGCGGGACCGACGTGGTGCTCCACGAGGGCGACGTGATCTCGATCGACGGCACGACCGGCTCGGTGGTGCTGGGTGCGGTCAAGCTCGTCAACCCGAAGCTGTCGGGCGACCTCGAGACCATCCTCGCCTGGGCGGACGAGGTCCGCAAGCTCGGCGTCGAGGCGAACGCCGATAACCCCGCCGACGCCCAGCTCGCGCGCGACTTCGGCGCCGAGGGCATCGGCCTCGACCGCACCGAGCACATGTTCCTGGGCGATCGCAAGCAGATCATCCAGACCTACATCCTCAACGACGACCCGCAGGTTCGCGCCAAGGCGTGCGAGGACCTCTACGAGGCGCAGACGGGCGACTTCTACGGCATGTTCAAGGCCATGGACGGGCTGCCCGTCACCGTGCGCCTGCTCGACCCGCCGCTGCACGAGTTCCTCGACGACCCGCGCAAGCTCGAGGTCGAGATCACCCGCATGGAATGCACCGGCGCCCCGGCCGACGACGTCGCCGCCAAGCGCGCCCTCTTGCGCCAGATCGACGCGATGACCGAGGCGAACCCCATGCTCGGCCTGCGCGGCTGCCGCCTGGGCTTCGTCTACCCCGACCTGCCGGTCCTCCAGGTCCGCGCCATCGCCTCGGCGACCGCGCGCCTCAAGAAGGAGGGCCTCGACCCGAAGCCCCGCATCATGGTGCCGCTCGTGTCCGTCGCCGCCGAGCTCAAGGCGATGCGCGCGACGATCAAGCAGGCCATCGCCGAGGTCGCCGAGGCGGAAGGGGTCGACCTGTCCGAGATTCCGGTGGGCACGATGGTCGAGCTGCCGCGCGCGGCCGTCACGGCCGACGAGATCGGCGCATACGCCGACTTCTTCAGCTTCGGCACGAACGACCTCACGCAGACCACGTTCGGGTTCTCGCGCGACGACGTCGAGGGCAAGTTCATCCCCACCTACCTCAAGGCGAAGCTGCTGACGCGCAACCCGTTCGAGACGGTCGACGACGGCGTGTGCCGCCTCATCAAGACCGCCGTCGGACTGGGCAGGGAGGCCAACCCCGCCATCGACCTTGGCGTATGCGGCGAGCACGGCGGCGACCCCGAGTCCATCCAGAAGTTCTACGACCTCGGGCTCGACTACGTGAGCTGCTCCCCGTACCGCGTGCCCGTCGCGCGCCTCGCCGCCGCCCAGGCGACGCTGCGCAGCAAGGTGCGCTAGCGCCGGGTACGAGCGGCCGGCAGGGCTGTACAGACGTCGCTTGAAGGGGCGGGGCGGGCCGGGGAGTCGGTTTGCCCCGCCCCTGCCTTTTTTGGAAGGGAAGGTGGTTGCGGATGGGGGCGGTCCAAAGCGGGTTCAGGTGCGTGACGCGGAAGGAGCGCGAATCTCTCGAGCATGCGGTTCTGGCGCCGCTCGCTGCGTTCTCCGACTCGTCGCTGGGTCGGGCCGTCCCGGAGGAGCCCGACCCGTACCGCACCGCCTTCCAGCGCGACCGGGACCGCATCCTCCACTCGAAGTCGTTTCGCCGCCTGTCCCACAAGACGCAGGTGTTCCTGTCGCCCGAGGGCGACCACTACCGGACGCGGCTCACCCACACGCTCGAGGTCTCCCAGATCGCCCGGGACATCGCCCGCGCGCTCGCCCTCAACGAAGACCTGACCGAGGCGATCGCGCTCGGCCACGACCTGGGGCACACGCCGTTCGGGCACACCGGAGAGGACGCCCTGTCGCGCGCCATGGCGCGGCACGGGGGCGGGGAGGGGAAAGACGGCGCCCGACCCTTCCGGCACAACGAGCAGTCGGTGCGCGTCGTCGCCTACCTCGAGCGCGAGGGCCGCGGCCTCAACCTGACCCGCGAGGTGATCGACGGCATCCTGTGCCACACGGGAACGCGGCGCGCTGCGACGCTCGAGGGGCGCATCGTCGCGACGGCCGATCGCATAGCCTACGTCAACCACGACATCGACGACGCCATCCGCGCGGGCATCCTTACCGAGGGAGACCTTCCCGGAAGCACCCACGCCGTCTTGGGGGCGACGTCGTCGGAGCGCATCGGGACCATGGTGCGCGACATGGTCGAGACGTCGGCCAGCTGCGGCGACATCCGCATGTCGGCGGCGGTCTGGGACGCGATGATGGAGCTGCGGGCGTTCCTGTTCGAACGCGTCTACGTGCGCTCGGACGCGAAGGGCGAGGAGCCGAAGGCGAACCGGCTCGTCGAGAGCCTCTACGACTACTACATGGACCACTTCGACGAGGTCCCGCCCGAATACCGCCGCCGGGAGGGCGACGGAAGGCTTGTCGAGGTCGCCGACTTCATCGCCGGCATGACCGACCGCTACGCGGTGCAGACCTTCCAGGCACTCACGATTCCGCGCAACTGGGCCCGCCATCGCGAGGCGTAGCCGCCCCGTCGAGGAAGTTGCGGCAGAAGCTGCTCCGGTGGTAGGGGGACAGGCCGCGCTCCCGTATCGCGGCGATGTGCTCCGGGGACGCGTAGCCCTTCGACTCGGCGAAATGGTAGCCGGGGTACAGGTCGTCGGCGGCGACCATGATGGCGTCGCGCGTCACCTTCGCCACGATGCTTGCCGCCGCGATGCAGGCGACGCGGGCGTCCCCGTGGG
Source organism: Coriobacteriales bacterium (assembly GCA_048173955.1). Classification (GTDB taxonomy): domain Bacteria; phylum Actinomycetota; class Coriobacteriia; order Coriobacteriales; family UMGS124; genus CAZUFB01. The sequence goes on along the minus strand of DBEYOB010000059.1, from coordinate 3,366 downwards.
CCACGGCGACCTCGAGCGGGTGGACGTGGACGGGTACCCCGTCGATGAGGACGGCGGACGGGTCCGCGACGCCCGTGTCGGCGACGGCGCGGCGCATGGCGACCCGGAGGCTCGCCGCCATGCCGCAGGCGTCGATCTCCTCCGGCGCGATGTGGGCGATCCCCACCGCCGCGGCGCAAGCGAGGATCTGCGCGGCGAGCTCCTCGCGGCGGTGGGGTGCGAGCTTCTTCGAATCGTCGATGCCCCAGATGCGCGGCTCGTCGGGGAGTGCGACCGCCGCCACGGTCAGGGGTCCGGCCACCGAACCGCGCCCCACCTCGTCGACGCCGATGACGACGCCGTCCCCTCCGAGCTCGCGGCCGAGCCGGTACATCCCGTCGACCCGCGCCCGTTCGCGCCCCTCCCGCTCGAGGCGCCTGCGCGCCTGCGCCGCAAGCAGGCGCGCCTGGCTGCGCGCGTCGGCCTCGAGGAGCCCGATCAGGGACGGCAGGTCTTCGAAGGGGGCGTCGTGCAGCCGGGCGCGCAGCTGCGCGACCGTCGGGGTGGGGGAGGGGGAATCCGAGGGAGCCATGCGACCGCCTTCCGAGAAAGGGTCCGGATACGAAAAAGCGCCGCCCTGACGGGACGGCGCTTCGCTGCACAGTGTGACGTGCGGGCGAGGTTCTAGCGCACCTCGCGCAGACGGGCGGCCTTGCCGACCCTGTTGCGCAGGTAGTAGAGCTTCGCGCGGCGGACGCGGCCGTGACGCACGACCTCGAGCTTGGCGATCTTGGGGGAGTGCACCGGGAAGGTGCGCTCGACGCCCACGCCGAAGGAGATCTTGCGGACGGTGAAGGTCTTGCGCGAACCCTCGCCGGCGAGACGGATGATGTCGCCCTGATACATCTGGACGCGCTCGCGCTCGCCTTCCTTGATGCGGTAGTAGACCTTGACGTTGTCGCCAACGCGAATCTGAGGAAGATCCTCGCGAATCTGCTGGCGCTCGATGGCGCGGATGTAATCCATTGCTGATTCCGTTCCTTACTCGTCGCATGGTCGCAAATTGTGCGGCCATTTCTTCATAGCCGTGAAAGTATAGTCGAATACCGCCTCGAGGGCAAGGGAGGCGTCGGGATGTGCGTCCAATTATGGCGAAACTCTGGTTGCGTGCCCCGCGTACGGCGCAGCCCGACGCGTACTTTGCGAATATATGTAAAACGTTGATTGATGAACGGATTCTAACACTCCCCGAACCGCGATGTCGATATGGTGAACATGGAGATAATTGATATAAATACTCAAAATTAACAGAATGGTTTACCAGGCTTTATCTTAAATCCGAACCATCTCAGGCGACGACTGTAAGGGTTGTGCGGGCTGTGTAAGAACCCGTTAGGGAGCCGTTTGGCATGCTTCTCGCGTCCTGCAAGACGGCGGAAGGAGCCAGCCATGGGCAACGCAAGGGAAGTCTTCGGGGAGCATGCGGGGGCGGAGGACGGGTTCGGCGTGACGGCGGTCAAGGTCTGCATCGGGCGCCTGGAATTCGAGGACGACCTCCTCGACGGGCTCGCCTACGACGACGGGCTGTACGACGAAGAGCCTTACGACGAGGACCCCCGCGGCGAGGATTTCGGCGATGGGGATGCCTGCGGGGGAGGGGCCGACGACAGGGGCGCCCCGATGCGCTTCGGCATGTCCGACGGGCGTCCGGTCGGGATGTGCTGCCTGGGCGTCGGCGTCCTGGGGGTCGAATGGCCGACCGACGCGAGGGATCCCCGCAAGCTGGGCAAGCTGGGGGAGGAGCTTGCGACGCGCTACCTCGCGGTGCGCGGCTACGAGATCCTCGAACGCAACCGCAGGACGCCGTTCGGCGAGGCCGACCTGGTGTGCCGCGACGGGGATGAGACGGTGCTCGTCGAGGTCAAGACGAGGTTCGGCGACACCGCGTTCCCCGAGGAGGCGGTCGACGAGGACAAGGTGAGGAGGTACCGCAAAATCACCCTCGACTACCTGGGCAAGAACGAGGACTGCGACTCCGTCCGCTTTGACGTCGTCGCGATCAACGTGCTCTCCCACGAGAAGGCGCGCGTCAACCACTACGTCGGCGTCTGCGCCTGGGAGGGATAGATGCCCGCCGCGTTCATGGTGACGACGGCGATGCTGCGGGGGATGGAGGCGCGCCCCGTGCACGTCGAGGTCAACATCTCGTCGGGCCTCCCGGGAATCACCGTCGTGGGCAGGCCCGACGCCTCGGTGGTCGAGGCGCGCTTCCGGGTGAGGTGCGCGCTGCGCGCCGCCGGGTTCCAGGTCCCGCGCCAGAACATCACCATCAACCTGGCCCCGGCGGAGCTGAAGAAGTCGGGGACGGCGTTCGACCTCCCGATCGCGGTGGGAATCCTCGCCGCGTCGGGGCAGATCCCCTCCGAGGGGCTCGACGGATGCCTGGTGGTGGGAGAGCTCTCGCTGGACGGGCGGGTCGTCGGGGTGCGGGGGCTCGTCGCCTACGCCGACCTCGCCCAGCGCATGGGGCTTCGGCTCGTCGGGCCGCGCGGCAGGCTCGACGGGTGCCCCGCCGCAGCCGAGGTGCGCGTCGTGGGGGAGCTCGCGGAGTTCCTCCTGCCCGCCGGGGAGCTCGGTTCCGAGCCGGACGAGGCGTGCCGCGACCTTCCCGCCGAGGCGGCGCGAGAGCGGGATTTCGGCGAGGTGGCGGGGCAGGAGATGGCCAAGCGCGCCTTGTCGGTCGCCGTGTCGGGGGGACTCGGCATCCTGATGCTCGGGCCGCCGGGGGTGGGCAAGACGATGCTGGCGAGCTGCGTGCCCGGCATCCTGCCCGAGATGTCCGACGAGGAGTACTACGAGACGGCGCTCGTGCATTCCATAGCCGACAGCGGCGACCCGCGCGTCGCGGCGCACCTAAGGCCGTTCCGCGCGCCCCACCACTCGATCGGCGCCGCCGGCCTGCTGGGAGGTGGGAGCCCCGTGCGGCCCGGCGAGATCTCCCTCGCGCACAACGGGGTCCTGTTCCTCGACGAGCTGGGGGAGTGCAACCGGATGGTGCTGCAGGCGATGCGCCAGCCCATGGAGGAGCGCACCGTGCGCATCGCGCGCGCCGACGGGTCGTACGCCTTCCCCTGCCGGTTCCAGTTCGTTGCCGCGAGCAACCCGTGCCCGTGCGGCCACCTCGGCGACCCGTCGGTTTCCTGCACGTGCTCCGCGACGGCTGTCGCATCGTACCGCGCCAAGCTCGCCGGCCCTCTGATCGACCGCATCGATATGGTCGTCGGCCTCGAGAGGCCCGACGTCTCCGAGCTGATGGGAGGGTGCGCGCCGACTTCGACCGCGGCGCTCAGGGACCGCGTGCTCGCGGCGCGCGACTTCGCCGGGCGC
>DBEYOB010000058.1:0-12005 GCA_048173955.1 Coriobacteriales bacterium | reverse complement strand
CTTCCTTCTCGGATTCTTGACGGCCTGAACAATCGTCAATATCCGGCGGGAGGGTGGTTTTGTAAAGCAGGTTGTCGTCCGCCCGCATAGCGGGCGGTTTACTTGGCGCGGCTACGCGCGCGCCAGACTGAAGTCATTAACTAGAGCCAATCCCAGCGGGATTGGCCCATACAAAACCCGAAGGTTTTTGAATCTGAGGTTATGGTGCCATCAGCCGAGCGCCTTGTCAATGAGATTCGCCAGAAACCTCAGGTACGACACGAACCCGTTCTGGACGCCGTAGCTCTCGCACGTGCCGAGAAGACTCGCGCGCAGCCCTTCCAGCAGCGCCGTCGAACGGGGACAGAGCGCCGGCCCTCCCAATCGGTCGAACATCACGAGCGTCTCGAGGAGCTGCTGCATACGACGGTTCCTTAACTTGGCGCGGCGCGTCTTGCTGTTGCCGACGCCTTTCTCGGCGAGCCAATCGTAGACCAGGCTGGAAAGCGCGTAATCGCACTCGTTGGAGCCGTCCATCCCGTTGACTATGCAGCTGCCGTGGGAACAGCAGTTCCTCACGGCCTTCACGCCCTTGAGGATGTAGTGCTCCTCCCGCATGACGGCGTCGTCCCATCGCTCGGAGCAGAACAGGCAGAAGGCCAGCGCCGTTCCGAACGTGACCACCTCCAAAAACGCCCATACGGGCATCGCGTCTCGGTAATGGCCGATGATGCGCCCGGTGTAAACGTCGCCGACGATGCCGGCGGACATGCGCGAGGAGAGATCCCGCTCGATGTAGCTGCGGTATCTCCTCTGTTGCGCCCTCATGAAATCGGCGACTATGCCGTAGCCGTCCTCGTCGTCGAGCCTGGAGGCGCGCGTCACCATGGAGGTCTTGGCCAGCCGCTCCACGTCTTGCGAGACAGCTAGGAACGCCTTGCGGAGCTCGTCGTCGAGCGCATCGAGAGCCAGCAGGTCGGCGAAGTCAAGCCTCACGTACTTCCCCCGGTCGTCGCCGGACGCGTGCTTCTGGAACAGCCTGCGGCATGACGCGAGGTGCACGAAGGTTCCCCGGCGGGCCAAAGCGTCCGCGGCTTGCTCCTCGCCGCATCGCTCGAACGAGACGCCTTTCGCCTTCAGAAGCGCAACCTGCTCCTCCGGGTTCAGCATCGGCTTGAGCCCCGTCACCTCGTGCGCGCCCTCCCCGATGCTCCATGCAGTGTATGTTTCACTCGGATTCACCATGCCCGCCATTCTACCCCTTTCAGCGTCTCTTGGGCACGCCGCGTTCCGCGCATCTCGAATCGGCATGGCGAAGCGAAGGCGAATGGGGGCACGCCGCGCCGCTCCGGCGGCCACAGGCAAATCCGAAGACAAGAAAAGGACGAAAACATGCCATACGTCGACCCTGAAATCATCGCTGAAGTGAAGCGGGTTGACCTGCTTACTTACCTGCAAGAGCGCGAACCCGACGAGCTGGTGCGCATTTCGCCCGGCGTCTACTGCACGAAGGAACACGACAGCCTTAAGATCTCCAACGGCAAGTGGTTCTGGTGGAGCCGGGATCTCGGCGGCAGGAGCGCGCTCGACTTCCTCGTCAAAGTGCGCGACATGGCCTTCCTCGACGCCGTGGAGCATCTGCGGGCCGACCGCCCTGCCGTTGCGAGAGCATCCCCGCCCGCGCATGCCGCCCCACCGGCGAGCGCGCCGCGCCCGGCGTTTCGCCTCCCACGCCGGTGCGCCGACGACGATGCGATGCGGTACCTCGAATCGCGCGGCATCTCGCGCAGCCTGCTGAAGGGCCTCGTGGATGCCGGAGACGTCTACGGCACCATGCGCGGCGGGGTCGCGTGCGCGGTGTTCGTCGGCAGGGACCGCACGGGCGTTCCGAGGTACGCGGCCTTGCGCTCGTGCGAGGGAGGCTTCAAGGGCGAGGCTCCCAGATCCGACAAGCGCTTCGCGTTCTCCCTGCAAAGCGTCCGAAACAACGGCGTGCTCCATGTTTTCGAGAGCGCCATAGACGCGCTTTCCTACGCGACCATCCTCGAGCACGAGGGCAAGCAGACGGCCAGCTTGGGGATGCTGTCCCTCGGCGGGGTGTCGGTCCCCCATGCGCGCAACGGAGCCCCGAAGCTGCCGCTCGCCCTCGCGCAGCATCTTGACGACCGCCCATACATCGCCTCGTTGGCCTTGCATCTCGACAACGACGAGGCGGGCAGGCGGGCCGCCCGCGAGATCGCGCGCGCAGCCGCTTCTCGCGGCGTGGCGGCGTCGATGGAGCCTCCCCCGGAGGGTAAGGACGTGAATGAGTTCCTCTTGGCCCGCCGCTCCAGAGGCCGAGCGCCCGACAGGGGAAGGTGATCTTTCTTTCGGCGGGTTGCGAAGTCCGCCGCCGAGGCGGCGGAAAACCGTCGCGTACCAGCAAGCAACGCCGAGCGCTGGCGCTCGGCAGACGCAGGGGGCACCCCCTGCAACCCCGCGAAGGGAGGCGGCGAATGGAAAGGCGCACGCGCAAGGCCACGGTGAGGCTCACGGAGGAAGAGCTGGCGCGGCTCAAAGAGGCGGCGCGCAGGGCGGGCTGGTCGCAGGAGGCGTACCTGCGCGCGCTCATAGGGGGCATCGACCCGAGGCCGAAGCCGCCGCCCGACTACCTGGCGATGACCCGCGAGCTGCACGCCATCGGGAACAACCTCAACCAGATCGCGCGCAAGGCCCACGCCCTCGGCACCGTGGACGCCGCCCGCTACGACGCCGAGGCGCGAAGGCTCGAAGCCGCGCTCCGCGAGATCGTGGCGGCGGTCAAAGAGCCGGGAAGGAGGCGATGAGGTGGCCGTCACGTCGATTTGGAAGGTCGAAGGGCGCCTGGCGCGCGTGCTCGGGTACGCCGGGAACCCGGACAAGGCCGAAGGCTCGCCCGACGAGTGGGAGCTCCAGGGCGTGGGCGCCGCCATCCTCTACGCCGCCGACCCCGGCAAGACTGAGCGGCAGCTGTACGTGACCGGCGTCAACTGCCTGCCCGCCACGGCGCTGGAAGAGATGAACGCGACCAAGCGCCAATACGGCAAGACGGGCGGCATCGTGGCCTTCCACGGATACCAGGCGTTCGCGCCCGGCGAGACCGACCCCGCCACGGCCCACGAGGTGGGCGTCGCCCTCGCCCAAGAGCTGTGGGGCGGCCGCTTCGAGGTTGTGGTGGCCACCCATCTGGACAAGGCCCACCTCCACAACCACTTCGTGGTCAACTCTGTGTCCTTCGCCGACGGCAGGCGCTTCCACCGAGACGCCGCCTGCTACCGCGCGATGCGCGAAGCGTCCGACGAACTGTGCCGGGAGCATGGTCTTTCGGTGGTGGAGAGCCCCGGGCGCGGCGGCGCGCGCCACCACGCCGAATGGCGCGCCGAGCGCGAGGGGCGCCCCACGTGGCGCTCGCTCGTGAAGGCCGACGTGGACGAGGCCGTAGGGCGTGCGGCGAGCATGCGCCAGTTCCACGCGAACCTGCGCGCGATGGGCTACGACGTGAAGGTGGGCAAGGACATATCGGTGCGCCCGCCCGGCAAGGAGCGTTTCGTGCGCCTGCGCCGCAATTTCGGGGACGCGTACTCGCAGGAGGGCATCGGCGCGCGCATCCTCGCCAACAGCCGCCAGCGCCTGCCCCTCGGCAGGCCGAGGCCCGCTCCCAAGGAGCGCCCGCCCGTGCCGAAGGGCACGCTCGTGAGCCTGTACCGCAGGTACATGGCGCTGCTCAACGGCGCGAAGAGGCAGAGGGCGCCAGGCGGGCGGGCGCATTTCCTGCTGCGCGAGGATCTGCGCGAACTCGAAGCCATATCGGGGGAGCTCGCGCTGCTCGCGCGCGAGGGGATAGAGACGCGATCCCAGCTGGCGGCATACGAAAGAGCCTTGGCCGACAAGTCCGAGGCGCTGCAGGCCGAACGCCGCGCGCTGCGCAACGAGGCGAGGCGCTCCAAGGCGGCGGGATCCCCCGCGCCCCCAAACCCCCGCATCGCCGAGATAGCGTCGGAGCTGCGGGGCGCAAGGCGCGAGGCGCGCGCCTGCGCGCGCATCCGGGCAAGAAGCGCCGAGCTGCCGGCCCGCATCGCGCAGATCGAGGGCGCCGAAGCGAACAGAGAGGAAAGGCAGGTGGAAGGTCATGGACGCATCGAGCGAGGCTGCTGAGCAGATCGTGAGGATGACGCTCGAGGGAACCGAGGTGGCGCTGCGCATCACGGGCGCCGGCGCGAAGAACGCGGCCGCCATGCTGCTGGCGGCCGCGGCGAGCAACGAGAAAACCAAGGGCAGGGCGCGGCTTTCGGCGATGCTCAAATCGGGCCGTGAGCTGCGCGTGTTCCCCATCCGCTTTGACGATCTGAAAGGGTTCGCGAAGGAGGCCCGACGCTACGGCATCGCATACGCCGTCGTGAAGCAGAAGGACGGCGAATCCGTCGATCTTCTGGTGCGGACCGAGGACGCGAGCAAGGTGAACCGCATCGCGGAGAGGCTCGGCCTGTGCCGCATGAGAGACGACGCCCGCGAAGCGCCCGAGCCGCGCGAGGGGAATCGGCACGATGGGCGCGCGCACGCCGCGCAGGCGCCGCGCGCACCCGAACAAGCTGCGGCGCTCCTCGATGATTTGCTGGCATCGCCGGGCGACAGCGACGCCTCCCCTTTAGCGCAAGCCCCGGCGGAAAGCCGTCCGTCAGGGCCTACATCCGCGAGAAAACGGCTCTCAGAAAAGGATGGTGAGGCAGCGCGCAAGCGCTGCGGCAGGCTGTCCGTGCGCGCGGAGATGCGCGCCATATCGGCGGCACGCGAAATGAGCGGCGAAGCGCATGCGACTCGCAAGCCCATGGCGCGCGCCCTGGAGAAAGGAAGGTAGAGCATGCAAGATATCTACCGGATGATGGAAGAACGCAGTAGCCGGGAATTCGCGCCGGAAGGCGAGTTCGACAAGCAAGCGTGGGCGGAGCGGAAGCAGAGCGAGCGCCAAGAGGCATTCGACCGCGCCGACGCCGCCGCGCTGCGCGCGAATTCGGATCCAGCGGCGCTGGAGACGTACATGCGGGTGGCGGCGCAGCTGCCCCACCATTCCGCCACGAACATCCTGCTCATAGCCGACCGCATACCGAACGCGACGCGCGTCGGCACGGCTGAGCATTGGCGCAGGCAGGGAGCGTCGGTGAGGCGCGGGCAGAAGGCGATCCCCATCATCGAACCCGTCAAGGAGTACGTGCGCGACGACGGCAGCATCGGCGTCTTGTACGACGTGCGCAAGGTGTTCGACGTGTCGCAGACCACCGCGCGGCCATGCCTGCCGCGCAGAGTGGACCCTCACGCCGCGCTCGCGGCGCTGGTCGCTCGCTCGCCGACGAGAATAGAGCCGGTTGACGACCTCGGCGGCGTCCCCGCCGAGTACGATCACGCCTCGGGGGCCATACGGGTGCAGCGAGGGCTCGATGAGCCGCAGCTGCTCTCGGCGCTGATAGTCGAGGCGGCGCATGCCAGCATGGCGCTCGGCCTCGATGCCTACGACAGGGAGACGCACGCCGCGAAGGCCGACCTCGCGGCGGGCATAGCCGCCCGCCGCCTGGGACTCGAATGTTCGGGAGCCGTCGCCGCGCCCGCGCCACCGGAAGCGAGCGCGCGCGAGGTGAGGGACGCCTTGGGCGAGATCGGCAAGGCCGCGCGCGACGTGTCGGAGCGCATGGCCCCGCCCGAAAGGCGGCGCGACAGGTCGGAGGGCAGATGAGGCCCCCGACGGCTGGCGAGGCGGCAGCCGCCGCGCTCGCCGCGCCGCTGGCGGCGTGGGCGGGGTTCGTCGCCGCCCCCGCCTTGGACGGCGGGGGGTCGCTCGCCTCGCTCATCGCGGCGTTCTCGGATCCCTTTTCGACGAAGCCCACGGCGGGCGGCGCGCGATGGGCGCTGCTGTTCCTGGTCCTGTATGCCGCCTGCGCGGCGGCGTGGCTGCTCACCCGGCGCAACCTGCGCCCCGGCGAGGAGCACGGCAGCGCCCGGTGGGGTGACGCCCGCCGCATCTGCCACCGCTACCGGGGGCGCGACCCCGCAGGCGACAAGCTGCTCACGCGCAATTTTCGCATGAGCTACGACACCCACGCCCACAGGCGCTCGATGAACACGCTCGTGGTGGGCGGCTCGGGCGCAGGCAAAACGCGCGGGTTCAGCCTGCCCAACGCCTGCCAGGCCAACACATCGATGGTGGTGCTCGACCCGAAGGGCGAGATCGTGCGCGCCGTGGGCGGGCTGCTCGAATCGAGGGGCTACGAGGTGCGCGTGCTCGACCTCGTGCGCATGGAGAGGTCCCACTGCTACAACCCGCTTTCCTACATCGAGTCGGACGCGGACGCGCAGCGGCTCAACACCAACCTGTTCAAGGCGACGACTCCCAAGGGCGCGCAGAGCCAGGATCCTTTCTGGGACACGGCCGCCGGGATGCTGCACCTGGCGCTTCTGCTTTACCTCGTGCACGAGGCACCGCCCGAGGAGCGCAACTACGCCACCCTCATGGAGATGCTGCGCGCCGGCGAGGTGCGCGAGGACGACGACGATTACGCCTCGGTGCTCGACGAGCTGTTCGACCGGCTGGAGATGAGGGACCCTGGCCACATCGCGCTCAAATACTACCGCAGCTACCGCTCCGGCTCGGCCAAGACGCTCAAATCCATCCAGGTGACGCTCGCCTCCAGGCTGGAGAAGTTCAACCTCGACGCCCTGGCGTCGCTCACCGCCACAGACGAGCTCGACCTGCCGTCGCTCGGGGAGCGCAAGGTGGCCCTGTTCGCAGTCATACCCGACAACGACACCAGTTTCAACTTCCTGGTGTCCGTCCTCTACACGCAGCTGTTCCAGCAGCTTTTCGCGCTCGCGGACGGAAAACACGGCGGGCAGCTGCCCGTGCACGTGCACTTCCTCATGGATGAGTTCGCCAACGTGAGCTTACCCAATGATTTTGAGAAGATACTCTCCACCATGCGCGGGCGCGGGGTGTCCGCGTCGATCATCATCCAGAACATGGCGCAGCTGCGGGCGCTGTTCGACAAGCAGTGGGAGTCCATCGTCGGCAACTGCGACGAGTTCCTGTACCTGGGCGGCAACGAGCAATCCACCCACAAGTACGTCAGCGAGCTTCTGGGCAAGGAGACCATCGACCTCGACACGCACGGCAGGACCACCGGGAGGGGCGGCAGCTGGTCCACCAACCAGCAGATCTCGGGGCGCGAGCTCATGACGCCCGACGAGGTGCGCATGCTCGACAACTCCCGCGCGCTGCTCTTCGTGCGCGGCGAGCGCCCCATCATCGACTTAAAGCTCGACATAGCGCGGCATCCCGCCGCGCGGCTCACCCCCGAGGGCGGCGCGCCGCCCTACGAGCACGGCGCCTGCCCGCTGGCAAGCGCCGCCGTGGCGCCCTACGAAGGCGTTGCCCCCGCGAGCGCGCAGGCCGCGCCTGCGGGCTGCGTCGTGCTCGACGGGGAGGAGGCCGAGGCAGCGCTCGCGGCGGAGGCGGCGGGCGGGAAAGGAGAACCAACGCATGAGAAAGACCACTGAGGGGAAGAAGGCCCGCCCCGCAGCCCGCGCGCGGCTCATGGCGGCAATCGCCGTCTGCGCCGCTTCGGCCTTGGCGCTGGAGCCGCCCGCCGCGTTCGCGGCGACCGACCCGATAGCGGCGGTGGACAACCTCTCCACGTTCATCTTCGGGCTCATCAGGAGCGTCGGGCTCATCCTGCTCGGCTTCGGCGTGGTGCAGGTGGGCATGTCGCTCAAGAGCCACGACCCGTCCCAGCGCGCCAACGGCTTCCTGACCCTGGCGGGCGGCGTGGTCATCACGTTCGCGAAGGAAATCTTGGATATCATCGTCGGATAGGCCCGTCGCGCGGGCCCCGAAAGGAGGCGGGCCGTTGGATTCGGACAACTGGGTGGTCAGCAACCTCCAGGGAGCGCTCGACACGTGGAACGAGAAGATGGGCGAGATCGTGGGGTTGCTCACGGCGTCGCCCGCCGACTTCCGGGGCGGCGGGATATGGGACGCGGTGCTCTCCATCCACGGCGCCGTGCAGGCGGTGGCGCTCGCGCTCCTCGTGCTGTTCTTCCTGTCGGGCCTCGTGAAGACCTGCGGCTCGTTCGCCGAGGCCAAGCGCCCGGAGGTGGTGTTGAAGCTGTTCGTGCGGTTCGTGCTGGCGCACGCCGCCGTCGTCTACGGGCTTGAGCTCATGATGGCGTTCCTCGACGTGGTGCAGGGGCTCATCGGCGACATGATGGATGCTGCGGGCTTTGCGTCGGCCGCGCCCGCCGCGCTGCCTGGCGAGATGGTGGAGGCCATCGAGGACGTGGGCTTCCTCGACGCCATACCCCTGTGGGCGGTGACGTTGCTCGGCGGGCTGCTCGTCACGGTGCTCTCGTTCATCATGATACTGGCGGTGTACGGCAGGTTCTTCAAGATATACATGTACACCGCGCTCGCGCCCATACCCCTGTCCACCTTCGCGGGCGAGCCGAGTCAGTCGGTCGGCAAGGCGTTCCTCAAAAGCTACGGGGCCGTGTGCCTCGAGGGTGCGGTCATCCTGCTCGCATGCGTCATATTCTCGCTGTTCGCATCGGCGCCGCCGGTGGTGGATGCCGAGGCTCCCGTGGTCACGCAGGTGTGGTCGTACGTGGGAGAGCTTGCCTTCAACATGCTGGTGCTCACGGGCATGGTCAAGATGGCCGACCGCGTGGTGCGCGAGATGATGGGGCTTTGACGCCCCTCCCCTTTCCCGAAACAACCGAACGAACACATTGCCCGCGCCGCGCGCGGGGCGCTTTACGCGCCCGCTTCGCCGCGCAGGCAGAGAGGAGCAAGAAGTGGAAGTGAAGGTCAACCGAGAGATACGCGAGTATACCGAGGGGGTGTTCTTCGGCATGTCGCTTCGGCAGTGCGTCTTCGCGCTGCTCGCCTGCGTCGCCGCCGTGGGGCTCTACTTCGGGCTGTCGCCCTTCCTGAGACTGGACGAGCTCTCCTGGGCGTGCATCGCGGGAGCGGCCCCGTTCGCCGCGCTGGGGTTCGTCACCTGGCACGGCATGGCGGTCGAACGCGCGGCGTGGGCGTGGGCCAAATACGCGCTTTTGACCCCCAAGGAACTGCCCGCGCGCCCGCAGAACCTGTACTACGAGGCCGTCTGCACGCCGCATCGCGCGAAGGGCATCCGCCGCGAGAAAGGAGGGCATCATGGCCGCACTCGCAGCTAGGCGGCGCAAAGGCGGCACGCGGTTCGTCCCGCCGAAAACCGCCGAGGACGCCGTGCCCGTGCGCCGCATCTGGCCCGACGGCGTGTGCCTCACCGACGACGGCGAGTACGCGAAGACCTGGCGCGTGAGCGACGTGAACTACGCGGCGGCGTCAAAGGAGGATAAGGAGGCCATGTTCCTGGGCTACTCGGACCTGCTCAACTCTTTCGACTCCGACGCGCGGGCCAAGGTCACCGTGGCGGTGCGCAGGCTCGACGCCGAAGCCCTCGGGCGGCGCATCCTCATACCGCCCAAGGGCGACGGGCTCGACCGCTACCGCGAGGAGTACAACGCCATGCTCATAGAGAAGGCCACGGGGGCGAATTCCATGGTGCGCGAGATATACCTTACCATCGCCGTGGGAGGGAGAAGCATCCAGGAGGCCCGCTCCTACTTCAACCGCGCGTCGGCGGAGACGGCCGCGCACCTCGCGCGCCTCGGGGCGCACTGCGAGGAGCTCGACGCAGAGGGCAAGCTGCGGCTTCTGAGGGGCTTCTACCGGGGCGGCGCCGACGACCTGCCCATCGACGTGCGCGCCTCGATGCGCCGGGGGCACTCGTTCAAGGACGCCGTTGCGCCCGAGGGCGCGGGCATTGAGGCCGACCGCCTGCGGGTGGGCGGCCGCTGGGCGCGCGCCCTGTACCTGACCGACTACGCGTCCTACATCAAGGACGGCTTTCTGGCCGAGCTTACCGACGCGAGGCGCGCGATGGCGCTTTCCATAGACGTCGTCCCCGTGCCCACTGACGAGGCGGTGCGCGAGGTGGAGCGGCGACTGCTCGGTGTGGAGACGAACATCACCAACTGGACGCGCCGGCAGAACGCCAACATGAACTATAACGTGGCCGTGCCCTACGACATGGAGCAGCAGCGCAAGGAGAGCCGCGAGTTCCTGGACGACCTCATGTCGCGCGACCAGCGCATGATGTTCGCCACGGTGACGCTCGTCCACTTTGCCGACACGCCCGAGGAGCTCGACGCCGACACCGAGGCGCTGCTCTCGTGCGCGCGCAAGCACCTGTGCCGCCTCTCGGTCCTGCGCTTCCAGCAGCTCGACGGGCTGTCAACCGCGCTGCCCATAGGCGTGCGTCGCATCGAGGCGATGCGCACGCTCACCACCGAGAGCCTCGCCGTGCTCATGCCGTTCCGCGTGCAGGAGATCATGGAGGAGGGCGGCATGTACTTCGGCGAGAACGCCATATCGCGCAACCTCATCCTGTGCGACAAGTCGCGGCTCCTGAACCCCAACGCGTTCGTGCTGGGCGTGCCGGGCTCGGGCAAGAGCTTCTCGACCAAGGAGCTCATAGCTATGCTTGCGCTCTCGACCGACGACGACATAGTGATATGCGACCCCGAGCGCGAGTACGCCTCGCTCGCCGAGGCACTGGGCGGCGAGGTGGTGCGCATCGCGGCGGGCAGCCCCCACCACATCAACGCCATGGACATGGTGGAGGGCTACGGCGAGGGAGGCAACCCCGTGGCCGACAAGAGCGAGTTCGTGCTGTCACTGTTCGAGCAGCTCGACCGCCGGGGACTGGGGCCGCAGGCCAAGTCGGTCGTGGACCGCTGCACCTCGGCGGTGTACGCCGACTACCTGCGCGGCGGCGAGGCGCCCACGCTCGCCCACCTGCGCGACAAACTGCTCGCCCAGCCCGAGCCGCAGGCGCGTGACCTGGCGCTTTCGCTGGAGCTGTTCACCTCGGGCACGCTGGACGCGTTCGCGCACCCAACCAACGTGGACACCCGCAACAGGCTCCTCGTCTACGACATCATGGACCTGGGCCGCCAGCTCAAGACCATGGGGCTGCTCGTCATCACCGACGCGATGCTCAACCGCGTGACGGACAACTGGCGCGCGGGCAGGCGCACGCACATCTTCATAGACGAGTTCCACGTGGTGTTCGAGAACGAGTACTCCGGCGCGTTCTTCAACAGCGCGTGGCGCCGCTTCCGCAAGCGCAACGCCTACCCCACGGCCATCACGCAGAACGTGGAGTACCTGCTCGATTCGGTCTTGGCCTCCACGATGCTCTCCAACTCCGAGCTCATCGTCATGCTCAACCAGGCGGCCGCCGACCGCGGGAAACTGGGCGAACTCCTCAACATCAGCCGAGAGCAGATGGGCTACATCACCAACGCCGAGGCGGGCTGCGGCCTCCTGCGCTACGGCGGCGCCATCGTGCCGTTCGCCAACCGCTTCCCGAGGGACACCGAGCTCTACCGCCTCATGACCACTAAGCCCGGGGAGTGACGAAGCAGAAAGGAGGCCGCCTTGCCGAGCGACATCAAGGAGCGCGTCGTCGCCAGGAACGTGAAGACCCTCGACCGCGCGGCGCTTCTCCAAAAGGCGGCGCGGCCCGCAGCGCTGCGCGTCGGCGAAACGGCGAAGGCGGCAAACCCCGCACACACACGCGAACGAAGGGGCGATGAAGCCGAAGGCGGCTGGGCGGCGGCGCGCGGCGAATCGGAGCGAACGGCGCACGAGGGCTTCGCGGCCACAGCGAACGGTGCGCGGGTCGCCCGCGCAATCCGGCGGCGCAATGTCCCCAAGGAACGCGCGCGCACGACCTTCCCGTCCGCAGAGCGCGGCGAACGTCGCACGCCGAGGGGTTGCGCGGCATCCTGCGGGTCAAGCCGCGAAGCATCGAGCCCTTCGCCGAGGGCGCCCCGGCCGGCGAACGCGCGCGCCCGAGAAGCCATGCGCACGAGGGCGCAGGCGGCGTCGCGCGCACGCGCGGCCCGGGCATCCC
>DBEYOB010000057.1:0-11590 GCA_048173955.1 Coriobacteriales bacterium | reverse complement strand
CCGTAGACCGCCGGCCTCATGAGGTTGGCCGCGCAGGCGTCGACGCCGATGTACTCCTTGTAGATGTGCTTCTCGTGGATGGCGGTCGTCAACAGCGCGCCGAAGGGCGCGAGCATGAAGCGGCCGAGCTCGGCCAGGATGGCGACGTCGCCCATGCCGGCGGGCACCAGGATCCGGTCGAACGCCTCGTGGACGCCCGCCCCGATGGCCTCGATGTCGTTTGCCGGCTGCTCGGGCCGGTAGTCGACCCCCACACCGCCCGAGAGGTTGATGGCGCAGATGTGCACGCCCGCCTTGTGCGCGACGCGCACCGCAAGCTCGAAGAGCTGGGCGGCCAGCGCCGGATAGTAGTCGTTCGTCACGGTGTTGGAGGCGAGGAACGCGTGGATGCCGAAGTTGCGCGCGCCGAGCGCCTTGAGCCGCACGAACGCCTCGACCATCTGGTCCTCGCCCATGCCGTACTTGGCCTCGCCGGGGTTGTCCATGATGCCGTTGCCCAGCTCGAAGACCCCGCCGGGGTTGTAGCGGCAGAACACGGTCTCGGGGACCTCCGCGACGCGCTCGAGGAAGTCGACCATCGTGAGGTCGTCGAGGTTGATGAGCGCCCCGAGCCGGGCGGCCTCGAACATGTCGAGCGCCGGCGTCTCGTTCGAGGAGAACATGATCTCGTGGCCGGCAAAGCCGCATGCCTGCGCGAGCAGGAGCTCGGTGTAGCTCGAGCAGTCGACGCCGCAGCCCTCCTCCTTCAGGATCTGAAGCAGCGTCGGGTTCGGCGTCGCCTTGACGGCGAAGTGCTCCCTGAACCCCGGGTTCCACGAGAACGCGCGGTTCACGGCGCGCGCCCGCTCGCGTATGCCCGCCTCGTCGTAGAGGTGGAACGGGGTCGGCACGTCGGCGATGATCGCCCGGGCCTGCTCCAAGGTCACAAACGGTTTCTTCTCCATGAAGGCGGCATCCTTTCCTCGTCGGGCGCCGCCGAAGGCGCGCGGCCTCCGGCGACGGGGCGTCGGCAGACTAGCGGCGGGCGGCGATGACCTCGATCTCGACCTTGGCGCCCTTGGCGAGCGGGCCGACCTCGACGGCGCTGCGGGCGGGGAACGGCGCCGGGAACCGGCGGGCGTAGACCTCGTTCATCGCACCGAAATTGCCCATGTCGGTCAGGAAGACAGTCGACTTCACCACGTCGGCAAGCGTGAGACCCTCGGCTGCCAGGACGGCCTCGATGTTGTCGATAACCTTCTCGACCTGGGGGACAAGCTCGTCGGACACCAGGTCGCCGGTCGCAGGGTCGAGGCCGAGCTGGCCCGATACGAAAACGAGCGAGTCGGTCTTGACGCCCTGGCTGTAGGGACCCTGTGCGGCGGGGGCGCTTGCGGTGGCGATGGCTTCCTTCATGGTGCAAACCTTTCTCTCGGTGGCGTACGACGGCATAGTATAGGACGAAGGGGCCGAGGGTGGCCCGTCAGAGGTGAAGATACCCGTGCACCGCAGACTCGAGACGGCCGAGCGCCTCCGCCAGGACCGCGCGCGGGCACGCGATGTTGAAGCGCTCGAAGCCCGCGCCCTCCTCGCCGAAGATCTTGCCTTCGTCGAGGAAGAGCAGGGCGCGCTTGGTCATGAACTCCTCGAGCGCATCGGCGTCCAGCCCCAGACCGCGGCAGTCGACCCACTGGAGGTAGGTGCCCTCGAGCGGGAACACGCGGAGCATGGGGAGCCGTTCGGCGCAGAACTCGACCATGAGACGGTGGTTGGCCTCGATCGCCCCGATCGCCTCGTCGAGCCAGGCTGCGCACCTCGTGTAAACCGCCTCGCAGACGGGATAGGCGAACGCGTTGAGGCCCGAGAAGCCCGCCTGTTCGCGCGCGACCTTCTCGAACGCAACCTTGCGCTCGGGGTCGGGGATGAAGATGTTCGAGCACTGCAGCCCCGCCAGGTTGAACGTCTTAGAGGGCGCCGTGCAGACCATGCAGTTGCCGAGCGACCCCTCGGGCATGACCGTGGCGAGCACGGTGTGGCAAAAGCCCGGCATGGTCAGGTCGTTGTGGATCTCGTCCGAGCAGATGAAGACGCCGTGGTCGCAGCATATCTGCGCCACGCGGGAAAGCTCGTCGGCGGACCAGACACGCCCGACGGGGTTGTGCGGGCTGCACAGGATGAGCATCTTCGTGCCCGGGTCGGCACAGGCGGCCTCGAGCCCGTCGAAATCGATCTCGTAACGCAGGCTGCCCTCGGCGAGCTTGAGCGGGTTGGCGACGACGCGGCGCCCCGCCTGCTCCACGCAGCGGCGGAAAGGGTGGTACACGGGCGGCATGATGACAACGCCGTCGCCGGGGGCGGTGAAGGCGCGCACCGCGACGCCGAGCGCGGGGACGACGCCCGGCGACAGGGCGACCCACTCCCTGCGGGCGTCCCATCCGTGGCGGTCGCGCTGCCAGCCGAGCACCGCGTCGAAGTAGGCGTCGGTCGGTCCCGTGTACCCGAGCACCGCGTCGGAGACGAAGGTGCGGACGGCGTCGACGATCTCGGGAGCCTCGACGAACTCCATGTCCGCGACCGAGAGCGGCACGATGCCGGAGGGCACCGAGGGATCGGCGCGGTACATCCCCTCCCACTTCGACGAACCTGTGCCCCTACGGTCGACCCGCGTGGTGAAATCGTACATGCGAACCCGCCTTTCCGTCGCTTCCGGGTGTATGGGTGAATCATATGCCCCTCTTCGGTCGGCATGCACGTCCAGCCGGGTCTGCGGCGGAAACATATGCGCCCGGGCAAAACGCGCCGGCTGGGAGCCGGAAACGACGAAGGGCGGCATGTCGGGGACATGCCGCCCTTCGCATGAAGTTCGGTGGTGGCCAGAAAGGGATTCGAACCCCTGACACGAGGATTTTCAGTCCTCTGCTCTACCAACTGAGCTATCTGGCCGGCGCAAAGCGCTCGATTACTATATCAGAGAACGACCGAGAGTCAACGACGAGTTTCGGCTCTGGGAAAAACGCGGCCGCCCGTCGCAATTTCTTCAAAAGTCGACCTCCTGCCGGAAAACGCAGCGGCCCCACAGGGCGATGCTATACGCCGAGCTGAGACGTCAGCATGTCCGCCAGCCAACCGGCCGCATCGTCCCCTTCGACAACCGGCTCCCCCTCCGAGGGAAACGCGGCATGGTAGGGATTCGCGCCGGGATAGCGCGCATCGTAGTCCTTCTTGTAGACGTTGACCCCGTTCTCGTCGACATCCTGGGAAAACGGGGCACAGATCTCGTCGACATGGTCGGCGGGGGCATAGTACTGCTGTCGAATGCTCCACGCGTCGTAGATCGGGTTGAGCCGCATGGCCAAGTCGTTCAGAAGCGTCGCCATCTCCTGGGCGCAACCATAGAAGACGGAGTCGCCGGGAACGCCAAGCGCCGCAAGCTCGTCGGCCTCGTAGAGGACCGTCCCGCGCAGCGTGCTCACCGACACCTGCTCGGCGTGGGCCATGGTCGTATCCCACGAGAGGAAGTTCTCGTTGAACTGGGTCGCCATCAGGGCGACGTCGGCGTTGTAGGCGTCCAGGCGGCTGTAGAGAGCGAGGAGGTACTCGTAGCGGACGTCGTCGGTTGAGAACCAGCCCTCGAGGGAAACGCAGGGGGCGGCCGTCTCAAGTGCCTCCTGGGCCCTCGCTGAGGACGCCTCGTAATCGTCAGATCCATCCATGTTCGCGGCCGACATCGAGATGCACACCCGCGGGTCGGCAGAGGAGGGACCGATGTCGAGGACGGAGAAGTCCCCCTGGATGCCGGACCAGTCGGGAGAGTGGCAGACGACGGAAAGCGTCACTCCGCCCGCCGGACGAACGGACAGCACGTATCCCCGGTAGAATGCATCGCCTCCCGGATTGAGCGGCTTCCACCAATCGGCGGAGTAGTCCCACGAGCACTCGGGGAAGAGATCGTCGGGCACATCGAACGCATAGTGCGAGGTCACAAGCCGCGTGCCGCCGTCGATCTTCCGGACGATGAGCTCGCCCAACGCTTGACCGCCCTCGGAGCACTCGAGCAGGCGAACGGTGCGGTAGACGGTGTTCAGCCCCTCGCGCTCATCTCCGTCGTCAAGGGAGCATCCGCCCCACAGATAGTACAGCGTGCGGCGCCCGTACACCTCGTTTTCGAGCGCCCGATACTCCTCCTCGGACACCTCCACGCCGTCAATCAGATATACCCACGACGGGATGCTCTCGTCTATCATCCCGGACAGCTCATGCAGCGCCCCCATGGTTCCGTCGGCAAGGAAACCGACAACGCGCATCGAGGCGTCGTTCTCGATCAGGCACCACCGGTTCTCGCAATGCGAAAGGAAAACGATGGGATAGCCGCCGTTCGTGTGCGCCGCCTGCCCGCGGTAGGCAAGGACCGGGGCCCCGTCCGCGTGGTCCCACACCTCGACCGTATAGGCGGCGACCGCGTCGGGTCCAGCGGCATCGAGCCCGACCGTCGGGTCGCGATAAGCGAGCACGAGCTGTCCCGGACCCCTTCCGCCCATATCGAGCACCCGCGCAAAACACACGCCGCAGCCAATGAACTCGCCGTCGAATTTACCGTCCACATAGGAAGGAGCCCCGTACAGCCCGACATACTCGTCGAGCTTTGCAAGATAGGCCCCATAGGCCTCCGCGGTGTCGGCGGTGACCGACGGAGTCCCCTCGCCCTCCGACGGCACGTCTGCCCGTGCCGGCGACAACGGGGCAGTCAGGGTTAACCCTGCCAGAACCAGGAACAACCTGCGCGTAAGCGGAAGAGGCGAGATCATGCGACGTCCTTTCATCAGGGAAACGTACGGTCGTCCGAATCTAGGCATACTCGAGGGAGTCGATAACGAACCCAAAAACATCCGAATCGGCATCGACGGCCGCCGTCTTTCCGTCGACTTCGGGCCGATACGACAGTGCAATGACCACCTCCGACGAATCGGTCGGCACATAGGCGAGCTTGAACGTCTCATACGAGGCGACCGCTATGCGCACGCCGTTTGAATTGGTGTATGCGGTTACGGTCGGACCTTCCTCGCCATAGGACCACCAGGGCGAATCCGGGGCCAGCAGCTCGCAATATTGCTGAGCGGTATATTGAAAGTCATCCCCGGCGGGATCCGGGCCCGCCATTGCGACAAGCAATGCGGTCATGCCGAAGGACCAGCCCATCGACGTGCCGTAATCGCTCGTCTGGGTAAGCGAAACGTCCTCCGGAAACGAGAAGCGGACCCCTCCCATTTTAACGGAAGGCGAGCTGCCGCCCCCCAGCGTCGGGCGCGCATACGCCAGCCCGTCCAAGATGTACTCGAGGTCTTCGGGCAGCGAGCGCAGAACGGTGAGGGCCCCCTGCTCCCAGTCATATTCAATGGAGGGATACGAAGAGCCGATGCAGACGATCGCGCCTTCAGTCGGCACCAGAGCAATCATGAAGCCCGGGTAAAACGAGCACGCCACCAGCACGCCGTTTTCGTTATGCCATGAGGACGTTTCCGGCGCCGTTCCCTCCCATGCAGGGTCCGCCCAGGTCGACGAAGGTGCATTGTCACGGCACAGCGACTCCGCCACATCGCACAGCAAACCCTCCCCCAAGACAAACGCATTGTCGTAGGGCGTCGACCATGCCTGAACATCCATATAGCGGGGCCCCAGCCAACGCATGGAACCACCGTCTTCGGAAACCAACTCGAACGTGCCGACCGGCAAAGAAATAAAAAGTCCCCCGAGTTCGTATACGCTTCCCTCTATCGCGCTCTCCCCGTCCGAAAAGGAAGCGGCATCCCCATCGACGTCCCCTTGCAGCATGGGCCCGACGGGGTCGTGCGAAACCTCCCATGCACCGTCTTCCCGCTCGGCAAAGCGCGTCCTCACATCGACGGTCGACACGCGCAAAAAGAGTTCCGGGCCGGATTGGACGAACACCACCTGCTCGGGCCACCATCCGTCTTCTTCCCCCTCTTGGATGAAGGAGAGAATGTAGCAACCCAACCGTGCCTCGACGTACAGCGGGTCGCCGTCCTCTCCCTCGAGCAGCCCCGTCCACCGGTAGCAATACCCGGCGCCCTCGTAATCCGTGCCGGACGACATCAGGGTGTCGACGGACTCCGAGACGCTCCGGTGCTCCCACCATGCGTCGGTCTGGGCCTCAGAAGGCACGCCGCACTTCTCGAGGACGTCTAGCAGGGTGCTCCCAAGCCCCTCCACGTCTCCCTGAGACAGAACAACCCGCTCCACCTCCTCGAGGCCGCCCTCCCCCAGGTCGGCGACCGGCTCAGAAACGTCGCCCGTCATGGAGAAGATGTTGCCTCCCGAGTTGGCAGGCCCGAACTCGATGACCCGATAGACGCTATAGGGGTCCTCTATCAGGGAGAAGATGACTGGGGCCTCGCCCGAGCGTTTCCAGGCAGCCTCGAGGGTAAAGGCGTCGCCCACGCCGTCATCGTCGCAGTCGTCGCAAAATGCGCCCGCATAGTCCGAGGTGAGGTCGTATACGAGGAGCGACCCCATGGTCTCTTCGACCTCCTCGTCGCTCACCCCTCCCGCCATCACCGCAGGGATGTCGGGCCATTCGCCGAAATCGCGCCCCCAGGCCGGAGGCACAAGGCACAGGGCAGCGATTAGGAGCACCGAAAACGCAACGAGCTTTGCGAAGCGCAAGCATGCGATCCGTGACGGCATGGCAGCCTCCCGTCTCTGGGAGCCCGCATGGCCGGAATACCGGACTTCAGACCCGATTTGGCGTCGCGGCGTCCCGTCTCGCGGCGACCTCGTTGCCGGTTGCGCGTCTCCCGTTCAGACTACCTTGGTAGAACACTAGTATCATACATCTGGTCTACCCTAATAGAAGGAGCCATCCGTGCAAGGCGGCACGCCGGGCGTCCTGCCGGGCCGGAACACATCCATATGCCGTGAATTAGCCATCGAAATACCGTCGGCTTATGCCGCCGGCTTGAAAAGTGGTGCCCGAGGTGAGACTCGAACTCACACGACCGAAGTCGGAGGTTTTTGAGACCTCTGCGTCTGCCATTCCGCCACTCGGGCCCGTCGCACCGCATGCCGCGCACAGGCGGCGCATGCTCAAGGCGTAGTGCATATCATAGCGTACCCCGTTCTTTCATGCGGCAGGATTTTCCGGAACTTTTCCGCTCCCCTCCCCGCCGCGATACAACGTCCATATCGGCGGGACGCCGGCGCAGCGCCTCGAGCAGGCCGGGAAAGCCCTCGACGACGTCGCCGACGCGGAACCAATCCCGCCCCCTCCCCGCACCGGCCGCGCACCCCTCCCCGAAAGCCTCGCGCTCCGCGACCGCCGCCGCACCCGGCAGCCCGCGGACCCGCCATGCGCCGACGTTGCGGCAGACCCGGGCTACCGAACCGTCCTCGCGGAAGAAGGCGAGGTCGATCGGGTACGCCATGCCGCACGTGTGCACCGACGGGCAGTCGGGCAGAAGCAGCGCGTTCTCCAACGGGCGCCCCGGCAGCGTGCCGAGCAGCCCCCTCGCCCGGTCGAGGAAGCCGACCGCCGCGCGGCAGACGAGGGTGAAGCCGCCCGGGACGGAAAGGACGACGCCCCCGCCCCGCAAGCCCTCCCCCGTCGCACGCCGTCCATCGCGCATCTTGCAACGCCCTCCTTCCCGTCGACCGCATGTCCCGGCGCGGCCCGACCCCCCCCCTTCAGAACACGACGCCGGACCGGTAGCAATCGACCACGAACGAGCACTCGTGCCTCAGGACCATCGGGACACCGACGTCGATGCCGGCGATCGAGAAGCCGGTCGGCCACGGGGCGTACTCCATCGTGCAGACGTAGCGCGTCAGATGGGGGGCCATCGTGAAGCCCGCGCCCGACGACAGGTCGTCCCACAGGGTCTCGGCGCGCACCGACACCGTCACGCCCCGCAGGCCCTCCATGGCGTCTTGGAGGGAGGAGGCGACCTCGTGCTCGTGCGCCCCGCCCGTACCGCCCGCTGGGGAAACGGCGTTGGCCACGACGGCGTCGGGCGCGGTCCGGTCGAAACGCGACGCCGCCTCGAGAAACCACATCAGGTTGAGGACGACAAGGGAGACGGCGATCATCACCGGGGCGACGACCGCCATCTCGACGACCATCTGGCCCTCGTCGTCGCGCCAGCCCCCGCCGCTCATGCGGCCTCCCCCGAGCCGGCAAGTCGCCCCAGGTCGAGCTCCAGGGGTATCGTCAGATCGGTCCCGGGAATCGAGAACTCGGCGACCGTCAGGCGGCCCGAGCCCGTGAGCGACTCGACGAACACGCCGAGTACCCCCAGAACCTCCTGCGGGCCGGCGGCGGCATCGACCGACTGCACCGCCATGACCAGGGCGCGCACCGCACCGTACCAGTCGACGCCGGCCCTGTTCATGACGTCGACGCTGTTCACGAGGACGGGCTTCTTGACCGAAAGGTCCGCCGGTTGGAGCGCCGTGAGCTCCACGGCGCCCTCGAGCGCGTCCTTGAGCCACGAGGAGACGTTCCCCATGCCGAGGGCAGACAGCCCCTTGAACGCCGAGTCCATCGTCCCGGTGAAGGCGCGGTACCCGTCCCCATACGAGACGAGCAGCCCTCCCCAGGCGGACATCACCGCGTCGAGCACCGAAGAGACCCCGCCGACGACGTCACCTTGGGCAACGAGGTTGTCGAAAAAGCCCGCCAGCACGTTGTTTCCCGACGTCGCGGCGTCGCGGGCAAGCACCGCGCCCGACACCGCCGCCCGGGCGGGAAGCGCCGCCGCGCCCCCGAGCAGGCCTGCCGGCCAGTCCCGCGAGGCATGGGAGGACGGGTCGGCGACGACGCACACGCAACCGTAGCGACCGGGCGGAGAAAGCTCGACGCGCGTCGCGGAGAGGCGCTCGAGTGCCTGCTGGAACAGGTCCGTCGCCTGTTCCGACGCCTCCCGGGCCGCCCGCTCGCGCTCCGCCTGCTCGGCGCGGCGCGCCTCGTAGTCGCGCGACGCCTCGACCACGGCGCGCCAATGGTGCTCGAACCCGTTGTCGATCGAGGTCGACGCCGCGGGCGCCCGCCCCAGGTCGGTCACGCTGAAGCCGCAGACCGGGCATTCGGCGCAGGCGCCCGACTCCTCCTCCGCCACGCTCGCATACCCCGCCGCGGGGCCGGTCGCCCCGGGGCACGACGCATAGCTGTGGATGGTCCTGCCCGCCTCTTCCTGGGTGCACGGCCACACGGCGTCGGTGTAGAGCGCGGTCGCGCGGACGTCGTCGGTGTTCGCGGGAAGCTCCCGCAGGTCGCACACGACGCTCCCGTCGTCGTTCTCGGTATAGGAGCTCTGGCTCACCTGCTCGAGCGCATAGCGGTAAAAAGCCGCGCGAGCCGCAGAACGCGTAGCCTCGGCAGGCGTAGCGTCCACAGGGGCCTCAAGCGCAATCCGCCTCTCGTAGTAGGCGCGGGCGCGCAGAATGGGGACCCCAAAGTCCCAACCCGCACTCGTGGGATAGTCGGGGTTGAGCGCCCCCGACAGGTTCGCAAGCGACGCGGCGCGCTCGCGCATACTCGGATCACCGCCACAGTCCGAGCGCCACCCGCGCTCAAGCGCCTCGTCGGCCTGCCGCCTCGCCTCGTCGGCCTGCGCTGCCAAAGCATCGATCTCATCGCCCTTCTCCCCCGCCTCCTCGACCTTGTCCGCCACGTCGTCTTCCTCGAGCAGGCCGAAATCGCTCGCGCCCTCGAGCGGGTAGGGTATCGCGACCCCCACGTACGAACCGCCCTCACCGGCGTTCGCGCGCACCGCGGCGAGCGAGTTCGCCGCCACCAGGTAGGGGACGGCCCGCTCGAGGCGCTCGAGCCCCTGCGCGGCCGTCCTCGAGAGCTTGGCGCGCGCCTCGAACACCGCCGAGGACGCCCTGAGCACCGGCGGGCTCGCCGCGTCGACGAGCGGTATCGCCGACAGCACCAGCCCGATCGCCAGCGTCAGCATGCCGACGAGCCCCATGCTGAGCACCAGTGCGTCGAGGATCTGGGCAACCGTGGCGTATCCTGCGACGACGTTCATCCCCGCCAGGGCCCCGGCGTCGGCGACGGCCTGGACGTCGGCCGCGCGCGCCGAGACCCGCTGGGTCGATGCCATCCCGAACACAAGCACCAGGCTCATCAGGATCGCGACGGCGGCCGCGACCGTCGTCGAGCCCTCCTCGTCCGCGAACAGGCCGATCCCCCACACATCCCCGCGGCGCGGGCCTGAAGCCGCATGGGCGCTCCCCCGTCCAAAGGTGCGACCCACCGCCCCGTCAGTCCCATAGCGAAGACCATGCACCGTAGTCCCCTTCCACCCATGTCGGCCTCATGCGCTCCTCCACCTCAACCCTCAGGACGACGCCGCCCTCGCCGTCCGTCTCGCCCAGCAGGGCCGCGGCGACTCCCAACAGAGGGAGTGGTTGGACCGAGGTCTCGATGGAGACCCGGGCCACGCCGTCTTCGGGAGAGAAGCCGTAGTCGATCGTCCAACCCTGCGCGCCGCCCTTGTGGAACACGGCGGCGTCGGGAACCGCGGAGAGCCTGCGCTCGATGTAGGAGCGGTACGCCTGGTCGGCCACGCCCGCCGTGGACGGGGGCGTCGCGACGAGGCGGCAGGCCTCGGCGGCCGCAAACTGCATGACGGCGCGCGTGTAGAGCATGCAGGCGGGCTGGACGAGCAGCGCGAGGCACACCATGAGGGCGGGAAGGAGCAGCGCCGCCTCGACGCTCGCCTGGCCCTCCTCCGAACGCGCACCGCGGGCGTCAGTACATGAACACGTCGAGCAGCGCGTCGCCGGGGTTGCGGCCCCCGACCGCATGCGATGCAGCCCGCGTCGCCAACCTGCCGAGCGAGCCGCGCGACCCCATGCGGACGAAGGCGGACAGGCCCGCCACGACCGCGGCGACCGCCAGAAACACGAGCAGGTACTCCAAGGTCGCCTGCCCCTCCTCGTCCCCCGGGTCCTGCGGGCCCGCGCGGGGTGGAGGCGCTCCGGCGCTACCACGCCGACCCGTCCATCCGCACCAGCGAGACCGTGCACGACGGGGCGTCCCCGTCGTCTTCCCCGTACCACCCATTCCGACCTCCGTCCTGCACGATGGCGATCTCCGCCCACCCGTCGGGATGGGAGACGACGCAGCCCCACACCCTGCCCAGCAGGTCGAGGTAGCCGTCGTGCTCGAGGGAGACCTCTCCGGCGTCCCGATACTGGGCGACGATCGACGCCGCGCACTCCTCGAGCGGGGCCGCGACCTCCCACGTTGCGACCGTGCCCAGCGGCGATTCCCGGGTCGAGGAGAGCGTCCCCCGCTCCCGGCACACCTCGAGGTCGCTCGTGTCCCTCCCCGGCACCCCGGCGTCCGCCCCGCCCCCGGCGGGCGCGGAGGCGCCGGGAGCTCGCCCGGCCCCCGCACCGGTCGGGTCGGGAGGCGAACCCTGCCCGCCGGCACCGGTCTCCCCCTCGCGGCCGCAGCAGGCGAGCGCGAAGCAGGCCGCCGCCACGAGCACGCATGCCGCCATCGCGGCGGCAAGCGCCGCCCTCCGCCGCGTCATAGGCCGTTGATGGCCGAGGCGATGGAGTCCCAGAGCGTCTGGATCCTGCC
>DBEYOB010000056.1:0-6882 GCA_048173955.1 Coriobacteriales bacterium | reverse complement strand
CCTCGCAGCTGTGGACGTTCGCCACGCAGGGCTGTCCCGAGCATCCCGAGCAGCTGGAGGGGCACCACCCCACCACGGCGCTCGTCACCGCGCGCGACATCATCGCGCTGTGGGTCGCGCGCATGGTGATGAGCTCGCTGTACTTCACCGACCAGATCCCGTTCCACGACGTCGTGATCTACCCCACGATCCTCGCCAAGGACGGCAGCCGTATGAGCAAGTCCAAGGGCAACGGCGTCGACCCGATGGACCTCATCGCCATGTACGGCGCCGACGCCATGCGCTTCGGCCTGCTCGGGCTGGTGACGAGCAACCAGGACGTGCGCTTCGACGCCGACATCGACAAGAACACCAAGCAGCTGCTCGGCAGCCCGCGCACCGAGAACGCCAAGGCGTTCGTGACCAAGATCTACAACGCGAGCCGGTTCGTGCTCACGAACCTCGACGGCTTCGTCCCCGGGGAGCCCAAGGTGCAGAGCGGGGCCGACGCCTGGATCCTCTCCCGCCTGGCCAAGCTCGCCGCCGAGGCGACGGAGCTGCTCGACTCCTATGCGTTCGGCGACTATTCGCGCGCCCTGTACGCGTTCTTCTGGAACGAGTTCTGCGACTGGTACATCGAGTGCTGCAAGGCCCCGCTGCGCGCGGAGGGGGAGGAGCGCCTGCAGGTGCAGCGCAACCTCGTCTTCGTGCTCGACCAGGCCCTGCGCCTGCTGCATCCCGTGATGCCCTTCGTCACGGAGTTCATCTGGGACCAGCTGCCCCGCACCGCGGGCAACGGGTCGGAGCTGCTCATCACGGCGTCCTGGCCCGACGCGGGCGCGCTCGCCGGCTGGGTCGACGAGGAGGCGGAGCGCTCCTTCGAGCTCCTGCGTGCCGTCGTGGGCGCCGCCCGCTCGACCCGCGCCCGCTACGCCGTGTCGCCGCGCCAGGAGCTCGACGTCACGGTGCGCGCGCAGCCCGACGACGCCGCGCGGCTCGAGGCGCAGCGCGGGACCGTGTGCGACATGGGGCGCCTGTCCTCGCTCTCCGTCGGCGTGGGAGACGCGGCGGTGAAGCCCGCGGGTTCGGCGATGACCGTCGACGCCGGCCTCGAGGTCTACGTCGCCCTTGCAGGCATCGTCGACCTCGAGCAGGAGGCCAGGCGCCTCGCCAAGCAGCTCGAGGCGCAGCGCAAGGAGCTCGCGGGCGTGGAGAAGACCCTCGGCAACCCGGGCTTTGTCGCCAAGGCGGCACCCGAGGTCGTCGCCGCCAAGCGCGAGCGCGCGTCGAAGCTCGCCGAGGAGATCGCCGTTCTAGAGGCGCAGATCCGTGACCTCGCCTAACGCGGACCCCTCTCGACCGGGGCTCGAGGGCGCTCGCCGGGAATGGGTGCGCCCCTTCGGCCTGGGGGCCTGGGGCGAGCTGCCGTTCGAGGAGGCCATCGTTCGCGTCGAGGCCGCCCTGCGCCTGGGGATCAACCCGTCGCTCGAGCCGGTCCGCGCCCTGCTCGCCGAGCTCGGCCACCCCGAGCGCGCGTTCGCGTGCATCCAGGTGGCAGGCACGAACGGCAAGACGTCGACGTCGCGCTACACGGCCGCGCTTCTGGCGGGCGAGGGGCTGAGGTGCGGCCTCTACACGAGCCCGCACCTGGTGAGCTACACCGAGCGCGTCGAGGTGGGGGGCGCCCCCGTGACGGAGGCGGCCTTCTCCCGCGGCATCGGCTGGGCCCTGGCGGCGTGGGAGCGCCTGCAGGCGCGCGGCGAGGCGGTCTGCGCGCAGGGATGCACGGAGTTCGAGCTGCTCACCGCGGCCGCCATGGCAATGTTCGCCGAAGCGGGCGTCGACGCGGCGGTCCTCGAGGTGGGCCTCGGCGGCCGTTGGGACGCGACGAGCGCGGTCGACACCGCCGCCGCCGCGGTGACGGGCATCGGGTTCGACCACATGGGCATCCTCGGGGACACCCTCGAGGAGATCGCGGGGGAGAAGGCGGCCGTCCTGCGCCCCGGCATCCCCTGCGTGCTCGGCACGAACGCCGTCAGGCCCCAGGGCGTGCTCGACGTCATGCTCGTGCGCTGCGCGCAGGTCGGCGCGGTGCCGACCGCCGTCGTCGAGGCGCCGGACGCCCGGGCGGCGGGCGAGCGCTGCCTGCCGGGGGCCTCCCGGCTTCCGCAGGCGCGCTTCCGCGTGCGCGAGACGCCCGGCGGTCTCGGCGGCCGGCTCGTCGTCGACGTCGACGTCGAGGTCGACCACCCCGCCTGCGGCCGCGTGAGCGCGTCGTATCCGGGATGCGCGCTTCATGCCCCCGTATACCAGGCGCAGAACGTCGCGTGCGCCCTCGCGCTCGCGACCGGGGCGCTCGGCCGCCCGCTCGACGCCGGCGCGGCTCGGCGCGCCCTGGCGGCATGCCCGGTGCCCGGCAGGTTCGAGGTCGTCCGAACCGACCCTCCCGTCGTGCTCGACGCGTGCCACAACCCCCAGTCCGCCGCCGCGTTCGCCGACGCCGTTGCCGATGCCGAGCCCGACCGGGCGAAGCGTCCCGCCCTCGTGCTCGGCGCGCTCGCCGACAAGGACCACCGGGGCATCGTCGAGACCGTCGCGCCCCTGTTCGAACGCATCGTGGCGACCCAGAGCGACAGCCCGCGCGCGCTTCCCGCCGCCGAGCTCGCCGCCGAGGTCGAGCGCGCCGTCGGCCGCCGGCCCGAGGCGGTGTTCACCCGCGCGGCCGACGCCGTGGCGTATCTGGAGGGGGAGCCGTTCGTCGGCTGCGGCACCATCACGCTGATCGGGGAGCTCAAGGCGCTGCTCGCGCGCTGACCCCGCCGACGGCGGCGCCCGTTTGGTGAACCCTCTATGTGTTCAGTGGTCGCCGCGCGTCGGCCGGCGGTTGCCCTCTGGTTAGTTTTGATACAATCCGTGGCGTTGCCGCGTTTCAGCGCATCGCCCGGATGACATGGGGTCAGCGCCCCGACGTATCCGCCAACAGCTCCGGGTGGGGAAGGAAGGCAATGTCCGAACTTATCGAGCTCATCTTCACGCCGCAGGTCCGCATGGTGCTCACGATGCTGGGCGTCTGCCTCGTGCTGCTGTACCTGCTCTCGATCGCCTACGTCGTCAAGGACTCGCGCGCCCGCGGCTCTCAGGCGTGGTGGGCGTGGAGCATCGTCTCCATCATCCCCCTCGTGGGTCTGGTCGCCTACCTCATCCTGCGCCCGCCGTCGTACGCCATCGACCGCGACGAGCAGGAGCTCGAGATCGCCCTGCGCGAGCACGAGCTGCAGCACTACGGCACCTGCCCCAACTGCGGCTCGCCCATCGACCGCGACTTCATCGTGTGCCCCATGTGCGACACGCAGGTCCGCAATGTGTGCCCCAACTGCCACCGCCCGCTCGACGCGGAGTGGCATGTCTGCCCGTACTGCCGCACCCACATCGGCTAGTCCCATGCTGCGCGCAGGCTGCGGTTCCCACGATAGAGCTCTCCGAACCCAGACTATCTAGGCGCCTGCCCTTTCTGACGGCCGCGGGCCGTGCGGCAGGCGCCGGCGTCGCCCGGTTCCCGCAAGGGGCTCCGGGCGACGCGCGTTTGAGGTCGAAACAGCGCGGGGTGCCCCGACCGATCGGGCGCCCCGCCGTCCAGCAAGTCGGGCGCGCGGCGTTCGCGCGCATGTGAGAAAAGGGTGTCCCCCCCATGAAGATCCTGATGAACGACGGTACGGTCGTCGAGTGCCCCAAGGACGAGGAGCTGCACGTCTTGCGCCACTCCGCGGCGCACATCATGGCCCAGGCCATCAAGCGCCTCTATCCCGAGGCCGACTTCGCCTACGGCCCCGCGACCGACAACGGCTTTTACTACGACGTCGACCTCGGCGAGCGCAAGATCGGCGACGAGGACCTCGCCGCCATCGAGGACGAGATGCGCAAGATCTGCAAGGAGAACCTCAAGTTCTCTGTCTTCGAGCTGCCGCGCGCCGAGGCGATTAAGCTCATGGAGGAGCGCGGCGAGAAGTACAAGGTCGAGCACATCGGCGACCTTCCCGAGGACGCCCGCATCACCTTCGACCAGCAGGGCGACTACATCGATATGTGCGTGGGCCCGCACATCGCCTACACCAAGGCGCTCAAGGCCTTCAAGCTCACGGCCGTCTCCGGCGCCTACTGGAAGGCCGACAAGAACAACAAGATGCTCACCCGCGTCAACGGCATCGCCTTCGCGACCAAGGAGGAGCTCGAGGCGCACCTGCGCATGCTCGAGGAGGCCAAGAAGCGCGACCACCGCAAGATCGGCCAGGAGATGGACCTCTTCATGTTCCGCGACGAGGCGCCGGGCTTCCCGTTCTTCCTGCCCAACGGCATGATCCTCAAGAACACGCTGCTCGACTACTGGCGCGAGATCCACAAGAAGGCCGGCTACGTCGAGATCTCCACGCCGCTCATCATGAACAAGCAGCTGTGGAAGACCTCGGGTCACTGGGACCACTACAAGGACAACATGTACTCCACGATCATCGACGACGAGGAGTACTGCATCAAGCCCATGAACTGCCCGGGCGGCGTGCTCGTTTACAAGTCGCACCCGCACAGCTACCGCGAACTGCCCATCCGCGCCGGCGAGATCGGCCTGGTGCACCGCCACGAGCTGCGCGGCGCGCTGCACGGCCTGTTCCGCGTGCGCTGCTTCAACCAGGACGACGCCCACCTCTTCGTGCGCCCCGACCAACTGACCGACGAGATCGTGGGCGTGGTGAACCTCATCGACTCGGTGTACCAGAAGTTCGGGTTCACGTACCACCTCGAGCTCTCCACCCGCCCCGAGGATTCCATGGGCTCCGACGAGGACTGGGAGGCCGCCGAGAACGGCCTCAAGGAGGCGCTCGCGCAGCTCGGCAAGGACTACGTGGTCAACGAGGGCGACGGCGCGTTCTACGGCCCCAAGATCGACTTCCACCTCGAGGACTCGCTCGGCCGCACCTGGCAGTGCGGCACCGTGCAGCTCGACTTCCAGATGCCGCTCAACTTCGACCTCGAGTACGTGGACGCCGACGGCGCGAAGAAGCGCCCCATTATGCTTCACCGCGTGGCGTTCGGCTCGATCGAGCGCTTCATTGGCATCCTCACCGAGCACTACGCCGGCAAGTTCCCCACGTGGCTCGCGCCGGTGCAGGTCAAGGTGCTCCCGGTGTCGGAGAAGTCCATGGACTACGCGCGCGGCGTGTGCGAGGCGCTGTGCGGGGCGGGCGTGCGCGCCGTCCTCGACGAGCGCGACGAGAAGATCGGCTACAAGATCCGCGACGCCCGCATGACCGACCGCGTGCCGTACATGCTCATCCTGGGCGAGAAGGAGAGCGCCGAGGGTACGATCGCCGTGCGCGACCGCTCCAATGAGACCAAGACGATGGGCCTCGACGAGTTCATCGCCGCCATCGGCGAGGAGATCGCCACGCGCGACGACCTCCAGGCGCGCCTCGGCATGACGTCGGCCACGCCCCAGCAGGGCGAGTAGCGGCCTGTCCGGGCGTTCGGGCGACCTGGCGTCCGGAATGCAGGAAGAGAGCGCCGGTCGGGTCGAAGCGACGGCCCGGCCACGGAGTAGGGGAGCAGCGCGTATGGCTACGGGCACTTCCGGCACGTTGCGCGTCGATCTGAACAGCGACCTGGGCGAGAGCTTCGGGGCCTACACGATCGGCAACGACGGGCAGGTGGTGCCCGTAGTGTCGAGCGTCAACGTCGCCTGCGGCATGCATGCAGGCGACCCCGGCGTGATGCGGGCGACCGTCGCGCTCGCCGCGAAGCACGGCGTGGCGGTCGGGGCGCATCCCGGCTATCCCGACCTGCAGGGGTTCGGGCGGCGCGATATGGCGCTGTCGCCCCAGGAGGTCTACGACTGCGTGCTGTACCAGATTGGGGCGCTCGATGCCTTCTGCCGCGCTGCAGGCGTTGAGCTCCACCACGTCAAGCCGCACGGGCAGCTCTACAACCGGGCGGCACGCGACCGCGCCGCCGCGGACGCGGTCGCTGCCGCGGTGCGCGACTACGACGCGTCCCTCGTTCTGGTGGGCCTCGCGGGGAGCGAGCTCGTCGCGGCGGGACGGGGGGCGGGCCTGCGCTGCGCCGAGGAGTTCTTCGCCGACCGCGCCTATGCCTGCGACGGGACGCTCGTGCCGCGGTCGCAGCCGGGCGCGGTCGTTGCCGACGAGGAGGCCGCCATCGAGAGGACGGTGCGCGCCGTGACGGCCGGCGCGGTGCGCGCGATCGACGGGACCGACGTGCCGGTGAGCGCCGACACGGTCTGCGTCCACGGGGACAACCCCCATGCCCTCGCCTTCGCGCGCGCCCTGCGCTCGGCGCTCGAGGCGCACGGTGTCGCGGTTGCCCCATGCCCGCGGTAGACGTGCGCGGCGATGTGGGGCGCTTTCCCCCTGTGCCGTCGTTTCGGCTGCTTCTCGACTGACGGGGCCGATGCCCGAGAAATGCGGCAAACGAAAGAACCCCCGGACCATCGAGGTCCGGGGGTTCTTTGCTGACTAACGGTATGCGAGCTGGAAAGCTTACTTCTCGTCGGCCTCGGCGTCAGCCTCGGCATCCTCGTCAGCGTCGGCCTTGTCGGTGGAGCTGGCCTTCTCGTCGGTCTTCTCCTCGTCGGCCTTCTCGTCCTCGGCGTCGGCGTCCTTCTCGTCGGCCTTGTCGGCGTCGGCGTCGGCCTCGTCGGTCGCCTCGGCGTCGCCCGCGGAGGCCTGCTCGAGGCAGTCGGCCACGGCGGTCTTAAGGGCGTTGGAGGTGATGGTGGCGCCGGAGACGCCGTCGAGGGCGTCGACCTCCTCGGCGGTCTTCAGGCCGACGAACTGCTCGGGGAGCTGCTCGATGGCGTTGGAGCCGATGCCCTGGGTCTCGGAGTTGTCGCCGACC
>DBEYOB010000055.1:0-2350 GCA_048173955.1 Coriobacteriales bacterium | reverse complement strand
ATCCCGAGGTGTCGCGCCCCCGCGGGCGGTCTTGGTCGTGGCGGGCCACCGTGCGCGCCGTCGAGCGGCGGTCGTCCCTGCCGTACCCGCTGTCGTAGAGGCCGCGCTCGCTGGGGCGCGGCTCCTCGCGGTATGCGCGGCCGTATCCGTCGCGGTCCGCGTCGCGGCGATAGGGATCGCGGCGGTAGGCTGAGTCGGACTGTCTGCGTTCGTTACGTCCGTAGGCGTCATCGGGACCCTCGTCGCGGCGCCATTCATCATCGCGGGAGGGGGCGCGCCTGCCGCGGGCGGGAGGGCGGTAGTCGGCCGCCTCCGAGGGGCGCGCCGGAGCGCGTCTGCGCGAGGAGGGATGGGACCCCAGGCCTGCGTCGCGCTGGAAGTCGTAGAGCTGGTCGTCGTAGATGCGCAGGATCTCGTTCGTGTCGAGGCCGAGGTAGCGCGCGTATGAGGCGAGCGACGCCTGGGCGTATCCCTTCGGGGGCATGGCGTCGAAGTCGGAGTCCTCGAACGCCTCGACCATGCGGCGCTGGAGCTTGGTGTCGTTCACGACGCGGTCGAGGGAGAGACCGAGGTTACGACGGCGCTCGGAGAGAATGTCCCCTATCATGCGGCGGTCTGCCATCAGTAGTCACCTTCCGATCCGTCGAAGTCGCCACGCAGGGTGGCGAGTTCGTCAAGGTCGCGTATGAGCACGTCGCGCGGCTTCGAGCCACGGGCGGGGCCCACGACGCCCATCTCCTCGAGCATGTCCATGAGGCGCCCCGCCCGGGCGTATCCGAGCTTGAGGCGGCGCTGCACGAGCGAGGTAGAGCCGAGCTGGTTCTCGACCACGAGCGTCGCAGCCTTCCAGGCGAGCGGCTCGTCGTCGTTTGCGGCGGACGCTCCCCCGTCGGGCGTGCCGCCCGCGAGGTCCATCGAGAGCTGTGTGCCGGGCAGCGGCGCCATATCGCAAGTATACTGGGTCGCGCCCTGCTCCTTCAGGTGGTCGACGACCTGGGCGATCTCGTCGTCTGAGAGCCAGCATCCCTGGATGCGCCGCGGCTTGTCGCCCCAGGCGGTCTGCATGAAGAGCATGTCGCCGTTGCCGAGGAGCTTCTCGGCGCCGGTCTGGTCGATGGCGATCTGCGAGTCGGTGCCCTTGGCGACCTTGAGGGCGACGCGGCAGGGGATGTTGGTGCGGATGAGGCCCGTGACGATGTCGGCTCGCGGGGACTGCGTGGCGAGGATGAGGTGGATGCCCGCGGCGCGGCCGAGCTGGGCGATGCGCACGATGGATGCCTCGACGTCCTTCTTCGCGGTCATCATGAGGTCGGCGAGCTCGTCGATGACGATGACGATGCTCGGCAGCTTCTGCAGCGGGAACTCGGCCCCCTCGAACGCGCCGTTCTCGACGAGCTCGTTGTAGCCCTTGAGGCCGCGCACGCCCATGTTGCTGAAGATCCGGTAGCGCCGATCCATCTCGGTTACGCCCCACTGCAGGGCCGCGGCGGCCTGGCGCATGTCGGTGATGACCGGCATGATGAGGTGCGGGATGCCGTCGTAGTTCTTGAACTCGACCTGTTTGGGGTCGACCATGATGAGGCGCACCTCTTCGGGCGTGTCGCGCATCAGGAAGCTCATCACGACCGAGTTGACGAACACCGACTTGCCCGAGCCGGTGGTGCCGGCGACGAGCATGTGCGGCAGCTTGGCTAGGTCCGTGTGAACGGGCTTGCCGTTCGCGTCGAGGCCCACCGCGAAGTCGAGCGGGCCGCCGTCGACATGCGACAGCACGTCGCCGAAAAAGACCGTCTGGCGCGTCGCGTTGGGCACCTCGATGCCCACGTAGCTCGTTCCGGGAACGGGCGCGTAGATGCGCACGCTCGCCTTGGCAAGGGCGCGGGCGATGTCGTCCTCGAGGCTCGTGAACTTGCTCACGCGCACGCCCTCCCCTGGGCTCACCTCGTAGGTGGTGCAGGTGGGGCCCTCGATCAAGCCGGCGACCTGTGCCTTGACGCCGAACTCGTTGAGGGTCGTCTGGAGCCTGACGCCCATCTCCTGCGCCTCGCGGCGCTGTTCGGGCGTGCGCTCGAGGCCGCGCTCGTTGCGCTGCATGATAGCGGGGTCGGGCAGGCTGAACGGCGCGCCGTCGTGCGCCGCGGCGTGCACGGCGGCCCCGTCCTCCGGCGCGTCGACGCGGGCGGGCTCCCAGGGGAGCTCGACTGAGTCGGTCGCGTCCACGAGGTGCGACGGGGCCTTCTTGCCCGCAGGTGCGCCCTGCTGTTTGGCGAGTGCCGCTCGGGTGCGTGAGGCGACGCGGTCCGCGACGTCGTCGTCGGCGTCGGCGGTACGGCTCGGAACGGGCGTGCGC
>DBEYOB010000054.1:0-3178 GCA_048173955.1 Coriobacteriales bacterium | reverse complement strand
GCGTCAGATCGGGCGCACCCATTGGCCGTCCTCCCCTTCTGTGTACTGAGCGAGGCGCACGATGGACGTGCGCAGGCAACGCTTGCATGATACGTCCCGACCGCCTCCGGTCCCGCGGCGGCCGCCCTCTTCGGCGAACGTTTCGGCGAGACGCCCTTCGACGGCCCCCATGAGCACGTCCGGGCGCAGCGCGCCCTCGTTGGACGAGCGCGTCGTCACGACGCAGCGCGCGCCGCACCGCCCTCCCTCGAGCGGGGCGACGCGGGGGGCGCGGGCGATCTTGCCCGCGAGGGGGACGCGCTTGGGTTTCCCGTCGCGCAGGTAGGTCAGCCCCTCCTCACCGAGCACGGCGTCGAACGCCGCGGAAAGCGCGTCCGGGCCGAGGGCCGCCCACGCGCCCGGGTCGCCCTCGTCGCGCGGCGCAAGCTCGATCTCCCAGGTGGACAGCGTCAGCGCGGCCGAGAGCGACGCGGCGCGCAGGTCGACGAAGGCCGCCTCCTGAGGCGCCAGGTCGTCGGGCGCGGCGGAGCGCAGCGCCGCGAGGTACTCGCCCGCGGGACGGTAGGCGCGCAGCCACAGGTCGAACCATTCGTCGCGCGAGGCGACGCCCACCGGCAGGGCGGGGCCGTACGCCGCCTTGATGCGGGGCGAGAACCCCTGCGTCACCGCGTAGGGCACCCCGGAGCGGCGGACGGTCCGCTCGACCGCGCGCAGCAGCTCGAGGTGGGAGAGGTAGCGAAGGCGCCCCGTCTCGACGTAGCGGACGCGCAGGCGGAACAGGGTCTCCTCAGGCATCGCGCCTCCTTTCCAGGTCGTTGTCCACCCCGAGCGCCTGGCACACGCCACAGCCTGTGCATGTCGCGCGCGTGCAGTCCGGCGACAGGACGCCGCGCTGGGCCCGCCCCCACTCCCGCTCGAGGTAGCGCTGCGAGACGCCCGCCGAGATGTGGTCCCAGGGAAGCCGGTCGCCGACCGCGAAGGGCTCGCAGGCCGCGGCGCGCATGTCGAAGCCGACGGCCTGCGCCGCCGCCTCCCACACGCCCAGGTCGAACCGCTCGCTCCACGCGTCGAAGCGCGCGCCGCGGCGATGGGCCTCGAGCACGAGCGGGGCTGCCTCACGGCCCGAGCGGGACAGGACCGCCTCGAGGAACGACGAGGCGTAGTCGTGGTAGCGCAAATCGACGCCGCGGGGCATAGCGTCGGCGAGGAGGCGCTGGCGCCTGCGCACCTCGTCGGGCTCAACCTGGCCGCACCACTGGAACGCCGTCTGCGCCTTGGGGATGAACACCGCGACCGACGTCCCGATGCGGACCGCGCTACGCTGGCGGGGCGCGGCGCACTGGCGCGCGAGGTCGAGCGCGCGCCCGCACAGCGAGGCGATGCCGAGGACGTCCTCGTCGGTCTCGAGCGGCAGCCCCATCATGAAGTAGAGCTTCATGCGCAGCCAGCCCTCGGAGAACGAGGCGCGCACCGCATGCATGAGGTCGTCCTCGGTCACGCCCTTGTTGATGACGTCCCTCATGCGCTGCGTCCCCGCCTCGGGGGCGAAGGTGAGGCCACCCTTCTTCTCGCCGGCGACCAGCTGCGCCATCTCGATGCCGAACGAGTCGAGGCGCTCGGAGGGCAGCGACACGCTGACCCCCGTCCCCGCGAGGTTGGCGTTGAGCCGCCTCAGGACCGTCTCGAGGTTGGAGTGGTCGGTCGTGGAGAGCGATGTGAGGGAGACCTCGTCGTAGCCCGTGCGGGCGAGGCCGCACATGACGGCCGACACGATCTGGTCCGCCGGCCTCTCCCGAACGGGGCGGTACGTCATGCCCGCCTGGCAGAAGCGGCACCCGCGGGCGCATCCGCGCAGGACCTCGACCGCGAGGCGGTCGTGGACCACCTGGGGGTAGGGCACGAGCGTGCCGCTCACCGGGTCGCACGCCTTGAAGTCGGCGACGACGCGCTTCGTCACCGTCGCAGGGGCGCCCGCATGGGGTTTCGGGACCGCATGGGTGCGCCCGTGGGCGTCGGGCAGCGCGTCGTAGAGCGACGGGACGTAGACGCCGCCTATCCCGGCGAGCCCGCGCAGAATCTCGGCGCGCGAGGCGCCGCGCGAGCGCCCGTCGCGTATCGCCCGGGCGACCTCGACGATGACCTCCTCGCCGTCCCCCACCATGATGGCGTCGTAGAACGGGCTGACCGGCTCGGGGTTGTAGGCCGAGGGACCGCCGCCGCACACGACGGGGTCGTCCTCGGCGCGCTCCTCGGCGAGGACCGGGATGCCCGCGAGCTCGAGCGTCTCGACGATGTTGGTGGCCGCGAGCTCGTGGGGGATCTGGATCCCCACCATGTCGAACGACGCGACCGGGTAACACGACTCCATCGAGAACAGCGGGACGCCGCGCTCGCGCATCAGGTCCGCCATGTCGACCCACGGGGTGTACGACCGCTCGCACGCCATGCCGGGCACGCGGTTCAGGATTCCGTAGAGGATGGCGAGCCCCTGGTTGGGGAGGCCCACCTCGTAGGTGTCGGGGTAGATGAGGACGCACCGGAATGGCGCGTCGGGGTCGCGGTGCGCCCCGAACTCGTGGTCGATGTAGCGCGACGGCTTCTCGACAAGGTCGAGCAACGGCTCGACGCGCGGCCAGAGGTCCACGCGTTCGCGATGTGCGGGCAACAGGCTCACAGGCACGCCTCCTGTTCGAAAACGGTCTCGACCGACAGCGGCTCGACGCTGCGCGGGGGCGGCCCGTCGAGCTCGCCCATCCTCTCGTACAGCGCCATGAGGGCGCGCCCCATGGCGTACGTCCCCGCGGCGGCCACGCCCGCCCTCACCGCGAAGGCGGGAAAGGGCAGCGCGCGCACGGCGGCCCGGGAGACGCCGCGCAGGCCGAACGACGAAGCCGCGACTGCCGCCAGCTCCGCCGCCCGGGAGACGTCGAGCGGCAGGCCGTACGCCCCCGCAATCCTCCAGAGCATCGCCACCTCGGCGGCCAGCATGACGGGGAGGTCCGCGCCGTCGAAGGCGGGAAGCGCCCCGACCAGGGCGTTGCCGCGCGCCGCTTCGCGCGCCGCGAGGAGGGCGCGCGCACGGCGGCAGCACGCGAAGCCCGCCCCCAAGGCGGAGGCGCGTTCGGGCAGCGCCCCCACGAGCCACGACCCGAGCCCCTCCGCGACGCCCGCCGCGTCG
>DBEYOB010000053.1:0-4587 GCA_048173955.1 Coriobacteriales bacterium | reverse complement strand
GCGCACGCCGCCGCGACGGCGCACACGGCGCCCGCCGCCCCGCCGCGCAGCCTGCGCGCGGCGAGCGACCCGACGATCGGCACGACGATGCCGACGGCCACGACGCCCACCCAGAAGATGGGCGAGTCGAAGCCGACGAGCGCCGCCGCGTCCGCGGCGGAGCTTCCGGAGGGGCTCCCCGGCACGATCCCGTAGGTCGAGCTCGTAATCGAGGCGGCGCGCACGCCCAGCGTCGGCGACACGAAGGCGTACGCCACGCCCATCGCGCCGTTCGCCAGCGCGCAGGCGACCCCGGCCGCGCCCAGGCCGCGCAGGGCGGCCCGTTCGCGGAGCGCCTGGATCCCCGAGCACACGAGCGTGCCCGCGAGCGTCGCGGCGCACAGGAAGTACGCCGCGGTGAGCCAGGTCTTACCGGCGTCGCGGATCGTGGCGGTGTCGTTGGCCGCGAGGGCGTAGACGCCCGCGAGGCCCCCGGCGACCGTCAGGGCCGCGCACCAGCGGGGCATTCCCTCCCCCTCCTCGCCGCGCCGCAGGGCCACCAGGGCGACCGCGGCGATGGCGAGCACGGCCACGACGGCGTAGTAGCCCTGGGCGATCGGCGAGGCGGGGTTGGCGAACACGTTGAACAGGCGCTCGAGGTGCCCGAAGCGCATGCAGGCGAACACGCCGCCCGCGAGGGCGAACGCGAGCGCCGCAGCCACCGCGGGCGCCTGGAGCTTGGTGCCATGGCCCCGCAAGGCCACAGCACCCTGGACCCCCAGGGTCCCGCATGCGACCAGGCTGCACAGCGTGTACGCGAGCAGGGGCCATGACACGGTCATCGGTCTACGCCTCGCTCTCGTCCGAGGTGCCCGCGCCGATCGCGGCCGGGTCGACGCCGCCGTCGCCGCCGTACCAGGTGTGGCCGCGCAGGATGTAGGCGCACTGCGGGCCGTTGCCCATGTCGGGCAGGCGGTAGACCTCGTCCTCGGCGAA
This sequence comes from Coriobacteriales bacterium, assembly GCA_048173955.1. Classification (GTDB taxonomy): domain Bacteria; phylum Actinomycetota; class Coriobacteriia; order Coriobacteriales; family UMGS124; genus CAZUFB01. The sequence goes on along the minus strand of DBEYOB010000053.1, from coordinate 3,612 downwards.
CTCCTCGATAAAGTCCATCATCCTGCGGCGCTCGCCGGTCTGATCGCCGTCGGTCTCGAGGGCGCCCACGAACGAGTCGTAGCCCTCCTCGATGTCGCCGAACCAGCGCGCGTTTCCGCCGCACTGGCTGACGCACTGGGGCACGCCGCCCTCCTCGTTGATGGTCTGCTGGCACATCGTGCACTTCTCGGCCACGTTGGTGTCGGCGTTGATGTAGCGCACGCCGTAGGGGCAGGCGTCGAGGCAGGCGCCGCAGCCGATGCACAGCTCCTTGTCGACCTGGATGGTGCCGTCCTCGTCCTTGGTGGAGGCGCCGGTGGGGCACACGTGGACGCACTCGGGGTCGGCGCAGTGCTGGCAGGTGACCGGCAGGAAGTACATGTAGACGTCGGGGTAGTCGGCGCCCTCGTACTCGGGGTTCGGCCCCACGCGCACGACGCGGTTCCAGAACTCGCCGATCGGCACCTCGTTCAGAGCCTTGCAGGCCACGCTGCAGGCAAGGCAACCGACGCAGCGGTTGAGGTCGGTGATGATCGCTTTCTGCATGGGTTACTCCCTCCCCTCGTAGGTGGGCAGCCATTCCTTCAGACGCGGGTCGGTCGCGTCGTGGATGATCTCGACGCCGTTGGAGTCGCAGGGCACCGGGTTGTTGAACGGCGAGTTCTCGGGCGTCGCCTTGTAGATCTTGACCTGGTAGGCGCGCAGGTTCGAGGTGCCGCAGATCGGGTCTTGGGCGTTGCGGTCGATGAGCTGGTTGACCTGCGAGAGCTGGAAGCCGTGGCCGGAGTCCTGCACCTCGGGGTACCACCAGGTGTGCTCGCAGTTGATGGTGTTGCGGTCGACGCCGTAGTACAGGTCGGCGCACTCGCGGATCTTGCCGTAGGGCGTCTCGATCCAGACCCAGTCGCCCTGCTCGATGCCGTACTCGGCAGCCGTGACCGGGTTGATCTCGACGCGGGGCACGGGCCACAGCTCGCGGCACCAGGGGAGCTGACGGTGCTCTGAGTGGAAGTAGACCGGGATGCGGCGGCCGGTGGTGCAGGTGAGCGGGTACTCCTCGGCCTGGTCGGACTTCGGGCCGTGCGGCGGCTCGGTCCAGCTGGGCAGGACCCACTCGGGGTGGTCGGGCATGTAGGTCTCCATGACCGTGGACCAGATCTCCTGCTTCATCGTCGGGGTGAAGAAGCCGGGCTTCCAGTCGGCGATGCCGGGGCCCGCGGTGCAGTCGAGGCGCGCCCAGAGCTTGTCGCGGCCGCGGAAGCCGCCGGTCTGGTAGCGGCGGTAGGTGCCCCACATCTCGGGCTCGATCTCCTTGGCCTGCCACCAGCCGTGCTCCTGGAACGCCTTGACGTAGTCGGCCCAGGTCTCGTACTTGGGCGTGAGCTCGGCGAGGGGCTTGCCCTTCTGCTCGACGTTGACGACCTGGCCGTTCTCGACGGTCCAGTACTGCTTGATGTACTCGTCGTCAGAGAGCAGTTTGATGGAGTCGGCGAGCTGCCAGTTGATGTCGGGCCACTCGTTGCCCTCCTCGTTGGTCCACGGCACGCCCATGCGCTCGTAGACCTTCATGACGATCTCGGGGTCGTACATGGCCTCGGCGGGCGGCTCGACGCACTTGACCGTCGCGCCCATGGCGCCGGCCGAACCCTGCGAGGCGCGCGGGCTCGACAGCTCGATCCAGTGGGCGACCGGCAGGATGATGTCGGCGGCGTCGGTGGAGGGGGCGTGCCACAGGTTGAGGTCGACGTAGAAGTCGAGCGAGTTGAGGGCGTCCCAGGCGTAGGTCGAGTTGCAGGCGCACATGAAGTTGCCCGACTCGTTCCACAGGGCGCGCACGGGATAGGGCTCGCCGGTGAGCATGGCCGTGAAGGTCACGTTCATGTCGGCCCAGTTGCCCCACCAGCCCAGCACCGGGAACTCGGTGCGGCCGAGCTGCTTCTCGTTGACCTCGGGCGCGGGCTGCGAGGCGCCGGGGACCCAGGCCGAAAAGCCCTGGAGGTCGCCGTCGATCGGCACGATCGTGGTGGAGCGGTTGCCGCCGGGGGTGTCGATGTTGCCCGTGATGCCCGTCAGGTTGTCGAGGGCGCGGCAGTTCTGGATGGCGTTGCACGCGTGCTCGATGGCGAGCATGTACTGGATGCCGCCGTTGCCGTAGCCGCTCTCGGGGTCGAGGCGGGTGGCGTAGGCCGTCGCTGCGGCGATGATCTCCTCGGCGGGGATGCCGCAGATCTCGGCCGCGATTTCGGGGGTGAACTCGGCGCAGCGCTCGCGGTAGTACTCCCACACCGGGCGCACCTTGTGCGTCTTGCCGTCCTTGAGCTCGATCTCGAACTCGCCGTAGAGGGCGGGGTCGATAGCCGGGTCGAAGGGCATGAGGTCCGGCACATGGCCCTGGATGTAGCCCTTGAGGCAGTTGGCCTGCGCGGCCTCCTTGCCCTCGCGCGCCTTCATGGAGTCGTAGTTCTCGCCCTCCCAGAAGCCGCCCGTGTTGTCGATGACGCCCTCCTGGTCGGCGTTGAACCAGGTGAACTCGCCGTACTGGTGCTCAACGCCCTCGGCGGCCAGGGCCTCCCAGTTATCGTCGTGCACGAAGAACTTGTAAGGGCTGCCGCCCTCGACGACGTCGGACTCCTTGAGCAGGCGGGTCGTGAGGTCGTAGTAGGAGCCGTCGTTCTTCTGCACCGGGAAGCCGCTCGGCTCGATGTCCTCGCACACCAGGAACGGGGCGTTCGTCCACTTCTTGGTGTAGAGCTCGTCGAACAGGTTGTTCTCGATGATGACGTTGGTCCAGGCCAGGGCGAGCGCGCCGTCGGTGCCGGTGCGCAGGTGCTGCCAGTAGTCGGCCTCCTTGCCCATGTTGGCCATGCGCGGGTCGACCGAGATGTGCACGTCGGCGCGGGTGGCTACGTCGACCGTGGTGCGGCAGGAGTCATCGTAGTTCGACAGCTCCGAGGCGCCGCCCCACTGCACGTAGACGCGCGGGCGGGCGATGGTCTCCATCCAGCTCATGGCGAAGGTCGAGACCATCTCGGTGGCGAAGTGGCGCGGACCCTTGCAGATCTGCCAGGCCTCGAGGTTGTTCGGGGTGTTGAAGAGGATCTTCAGGCAGGACTCGGCGTGCATGCACCAGATGCGCGACGTGCCGACCTCGAGCGCGATGGCCTCGCCGCCGTACTGTTCCTGGATCTCCTTCATCTTGGAGCACACGGTGTCCAGGGCCTCGTCCCAGCTGATGCGGACCCAGCCCGGGTCGTTGTCGCCCTTGGGGTTGGTGCGCTTCATGGGGTAGTGCAGACGGTCGGGGTGGTACGCCGCCTGGATCGACGACTGCGACTTGGTGCAGCAGTTGCCCATCGACTGGAAGGCGCCCTCGTCGCCCTCCACGCGGATGGCGCGACCGTTCTGGACGATGACCTTGACGCCGCACTCCATCTTGCCGCAGCCGCGGCAGCAGGTTTTGACGGCGACCGTGTCGGTCCCCAGGATGGTCGATGCGGTCTCAGCGTGGTCGACCTCGGCCAAGGCCGCAGGCGCGCCCGAAGCGAACGCCGCTGCCGCCGCCGTGACGGCGGCCGCCTTGACGAAGTCGCGACGCGTGAGATTGAGTCGTCC
>DBEYOB010000052.1:0-6128 GCA_048173955.1 Coriobacteriales bacterium | reverse complement strand
GACGCGTCCGGTACGACGCCCAAGAGACTAGCGGCGCCGTTGGCGAAACCGGCGGAAGAACGTTGGCGGGATTGGCACATCTGCGTTGGCGCAACTGGCGGGTATGCGTTTGCGGAATCGGCGGGTTTTACATTAGCGCTCACAGGGGAGCGCCTCTTCGCCTGAGCCCTCCCCGTCGACGGGGTCGTCCGGCGCGGCGGGCTGTCCGGGGTCTTCGGGCGCAGGCGCCTCCTCCGCCGGGCCCTCCGGTTCGCCCTGCGCCCCCTCTTCGCCGGTGCCGGGCGCCCCTTCTCCCGAAGGCGAGCCCTCGGCCGCGCCCGCTCCCTCCTGGGCGCCGCCGGGGGCGGGGTCTTCGGGCGCCTGCGGCTCGGCCGGTGCGGCGTCCCCCTCCTGACCTGCGGGCGCTGCGGGCGGCTCCTGCGTCTCCGCGGCCGGGGGCTCCTGCGTCTCTGCGGTGCCCTCTTCTGCCGGTTGCGGCTCGGGTTGCGGGGCGGGCTCTTCGGTCGCGGCGGACACCGGGGTCTCGGGCGAGGGCGAGGCCGCTTCGTCGGCGAGTGCGGCGGGCACCGCCAGCGAGCATGCCAGCGTGATCGAGCCCATCGTCATCGCAACGCGCCTTGCCGTCTTGCCGTTCCTCTTTCGTGCCATGGTCGCCCCTCCGTCGTTTGCCGACTTGCCTTTTTACAAATATAGCATACGAGGGGAGCCCGGGGGCGCCATATCGCGAACGGTCGCCGTGCGGCGGCGGGGCCGCCTCACCCGCGTTCGGTTCGCTGGGCCAGGTACGAGGCGATGGCTTCGGGCCACCGCCGCATGCGGTCGCCGACGGTGTCCTCGAGGCGCCTGTTGGCCAGCGACGAGTCGTGCGGGCGGGGGGCCTGGGGGTGCAGGGCGTTCCACTCCTCCGTGGTGCAGGGGACCACCTTGCAGCCCGGTCGGGCGGCGGCCATGATCGACCGGGCGAACTCGAACCACGAGCACGTCCCGTTGCCGGAGCAGTGGTAGATGCCGTACTCGTCGGTCAGCGCGATCGCGAGCAGCTCGAAGACGAGGTCGTTGGCGTTGGTGGGGTTGCCGAACTGGTCGTCGACGACGCTCACGCGCGCCTGCGACGCCCCGAGGGCCAGCATGGTGTTCACGAAGTTGCGGCCGTGCCTGCCGTATAGCCACGACGTCCTCACGACGAACGCCCTGCTGCACAGCCCGAGGGCGTTGCGCTCGCCGACGAGCTTGCTTCGGCCGTAGAACGAGACGGGGTCCGGTTCGTCGGACTCGACGTAGGGCGCGCCCTTCGTCCCCGAGAAGACGTAGTCGGTCGAGACGTGCACGAGCGCGGCACCCTGGGCCTCGGCGGCGGCGGCGACGTGGCCGACCGCCGTCCCGTTGACGAGCAACGCCGTCTCGCGGTCGGTTTCGCACCGGTCGACGTTGGTTGCCGAAGCGCAGTTGACGACGAGGTCGTAGGGGCCGTGGCCCCCGAACCAGGCGGAGACGCTGGCCGGGTCGGCGATGTCGAGCTCGGCGCGGCCGGCATGGTCGACCTCCGCGCCGCGGTAGGCCTCCGGCAGGGGCCCGATCTCGGTCTCCATGCGCGCGAGGCAGTCCCTGAGCTCGCGTCCGAGCTGGCCGTTCGCACCCGTCACGAGTATCCTCATCGCGCCGTCCTTTCAGGTCTCGCCGCCGGCCCTCGTCGCGGCCGACGCCCGCCATCGGTGGCCGGGCTCGGCGGCCCGCACGTCGGTCATCTGAGTTTACACGGCCCGCGCCCGCCCCATGCGCGCGGTTTCGCAACTGCTGCCAAAAGTTCGCGGTTGCCGGCGGCGCGGTGTGGGTTCTTCGTCAAATTGCGCCTCCTGCCGCCAGAAACCCATACCATAATGAGTTTATGTGTCAAGGACTGCGGGCGAGGGCGCCCTTGCCCGGGAATGGGAGCAGGTGTGAAAGGACCGTGCACGGAGGATGCGCTGGCTGCCTATGCCGCGCGATGCGTCGCCGATTCTCCTCTGTCGCCCTCTGAGAAGAGCCGGGGGCTTGCCCTGCGCGTTGTATCGTGCGTGCGTGCGGCCGACGACAACGTCTCGTCGGAACCGACGGCGTTCGTGTGGTCGGTCCTGGTGCTATGCCGCCCGGGCGCCCCTCTCGCCGCGGTGCGGCTGGGGAGGCTGGAATCCCTGGTCGCCGCTTCGGCGGGCCCGGCCGGCGCCGTTTCGGCGGAGGCGGAGCTGCTCTCCCGCGCGCGCTTCGGGCTCGAGGACGAGGACTGGGAGGCGCGCGAGTACGCGCTGACCGTCCCGCGGCAGCTGCGCCTCTTCACCGTGCGGACCAAAGGGGCGTCGTGCCTCGTCGGGCGCGATCGGCGCAACGGGCTCATCCGCGCCTATTTCGAGGACATCCGCAACGCCGCGGCGGATGCGGAGGCCTACCCCCTGTGGCTGGAGCGCCACCGCGCATGGCTCGCCCGGCAGCAGTTTCCCACAGACGGGCCCCTGGTCAGCATCGTTTGCCCCGCATTCAAAACGCCCCCCGACTTCCTGAGGGCGATGCTCGACTCGCTCATCGGCCAGACCTACCGGAACTGGGAGCTCGTGCTGGTCAACGCCAGCCCCGACGACGGGGGCATGCGCGCGGTTCTGGCCGAGTACGCCGACGACCGCATCGTCGTGGTCGACTGTCCGGAGAACAAGGGCATCGCGGGCAACACGAACGTGGGCATCGCGCAGTGCCGGGGGGAGTACGTCTGCTTCCTCGACCACGACGACTTCGTGGAGCCCTGTGCACTCGCCGCGATGGTCGGCGCCGCCCAGGCCTCGCCCGTGCCGGTCGACCTGCTCTATTGCGACGAGGACAGCTACGACGAGCACGGCCGTTACGCGATCCCGCTGTTCAAGCCGGGGAAGAACATCGACCTGCTCTACTCGAACGACTACATCCTGCACTGGCTCATGGTGAGCAGGCGCGTCCTCGACGCCACGGCGCGCTCGGGCGCCGAGGTCGACGGCGCCCAGGACTACGACCTGTCGCTCAAGGCGATGGAGGTCGCCCGCGGCGTCGTGCGCGTCCCGTACGTGCTCTACCACTGGCGCATCCACGCGGGCTCGACGAACAACAACCCCGCCTCGAAGATGTACGCCCAGGAGTCGGGGCGCCGGGCGATCGCGGACCACCTTGCGCGGCGTGGCCTGAGCGCCCGCGTCGAGCGCGAGCGCGTGCTCTGCACCTATCGGACGGATTTCCCCCTGCCCGACGACGGTCTGCCGTCGCTGCGCTGCGTCGTCGCGGGCGAGCCCGCGGCGTCGCTCGCCGGGACGCTCGACGCGTACCGCGCCCAGGGAGCGCAGGTCGAGCTCGTGCGCCTCCCCGCCGACGCGGGGGCGGGCGAAGCGCGTCGCGCCGCCCTCGCCGCGGACGCCGAGGTCGTCCTGTTCGTCTCCGGGGGGCTGGGCATCGACGCGGCGTCGCTGCGGACGGCGCTCGGCTACTTCTCCCGCAGCGAGGTCGCGGCGGTCTCTCCCCGGGTCCTTCTCGCCAACGGCCTGGTCGACTGCGCCGGGTCGATCGTGCGCCCCGACGGCAGCCTGTGCAAGCTGGGAAGGTGTCTGCCGGCGTCGGACGAGGGCTATATCGGCCGCCTGCACCGTCCGTATTCCTCGGCGGTCCTCGACGCGGACTGCTGCCTCGTCCGCGGCGCGTCGCTCTCCGGCGCGCGGGACTGGGAGGGGTACGCCACGCTGCCGTACGCGCTCGCCGACGCGTGCCTCGCGTGGTTCGGGGAGGGGCGGTCGAACGTGTTCACGCCGTTTGCGTGCGCGACGTGGGAGGTCCCGCGGTCGCTCCTCGTCGAGTCCCCGGCGGCATGCCCCGGCGATGCGCGCCTGCTGGCGGGCCGAAACGCCGGCGTCCTTTCGCGCGGCGACCCGTCGCACAACCCGAACTTCGACCCGTGGAGCCCGCACTACCGCCTGAGGCGGGACTGCGGGGACTGGGAGTGAGATGCACGCTGGGTATGACGCGAAGCACGGCTTTCTAAGAGGAGACGCCTGCATGTCGAAGTACAACATCGGAAAGTTCATAGCCACCTCCCTGCTGGGGTCGTCGCTTGCCCTGAACGGGGCGATGCCGGGCATCGTGGCGCTCGCCGACGAGGCCGAGCCCGGACAGGTCGCCGTCGACGGCTCGCAGTCCCAGACGGACGCGCCGGAGGAGGGCGGCTCCCCCTCGTCCGACCCCGAGACGGCCGTCGAGGCCGGTTCCGAGGAGGCACCCGACGTCTCCGATATCCCCGCGGACTCCGTCGAAACCCCGGAGGCGACCCCGGAGCAGGGTGACGCCGACGCGGTGGGAACCGAGGGCCCAGTCGCCGAACCGGGCACCGACGCGACGGCGGGGGAGCCCGCCGAGGGCGGTGCGTCCGACGAGGCCCCCGCAGCACCTGCGGAGGCGGACGTCCCGGAGGCCGGCGGAGACGCCGCCGTCTCCGCCGAGGGGGACGCTCCCGCGGCCGCGCAGACCCCCGACGAGGCGCCCGCCGCGCTGTCCGCCGCCGAGGCCCTGTCGTTCGTCTACGTCGAGCAGCCTTCGGTCGAGGCGTCGGGCACCCAGAACATCGCGTTCATCCTGAGCGACCCCGCCGCGGACGTGGCGGGTGCGACGCTCGACGTGCTTTGTCCCGACGGCACGGTGCGCCGGTTCTCCTCCTCGGCGGTCTCGGGCGCCGCGGTGCGGTTCCAGATCGACGCGTCGGAGCTCGGCCAGGGCTACGTCGAGCTGTCACAGCTGACGGTCGCGCTCGCCGACGGGAGCTCCCGCACGGTGTCCCTCTCCTCCGACGGCTCGCTCGACTACGGGTTCACCGTGTCGGGGACGTACTACTCCCTGTTCGCGAGCGAGCCGCAGGCCCAGAGCGACGTATCGTTCTACGTCGCGTCGGGCGACGGGATCGTCGAGGCCTCGAGCATCGAGGGGGCGCTCGCCCAGGCCCAGGCCGACACGCCGTCCACCTACGCGGCGAGCAGGAGCGCGTCGTCGAAGATCGTCGTCGCCCTCGACGCCGGCCACGACTCCTCGAAGCACCCCGGCGCCGGCGGCAACGGGCTGCGCGAGGAGGAGCTGACGCTCAAGATCGCGCAGTACGCCAAGGCCGAGCTCGAGACCTACCCCGGCGTGGAGGTCTACATGGTGCGCTCGAGCGGCGAGTGCCCCTATCCGGACGCGGCAACCGAGGGCGAGGAGCTCCAGCAGCGGGTCGAGGGCGCCGTCGCGGCCGGTGCGCACGTCTACGTGAGCATCCACCTGAACAGCTACGACTCGTCGTCGGTTTCGGGCGCCGAGGTGTGGTATCCGAACCAGAGCGTCAACACGACCGTCGCCGACGTGGGCGAGGAGCTTTCTCAGGACATCCTCGACCAGCTGACGGACCTCGGCCTGTACGACCGCGGGACGAAGGAGAACGAGTCCCTCGGCGAGGGCAGCGACCTGGACTACTACAGCGTCATCCGTAACAGCAAGCTCAACGGCATCCCGGGCATCATCGTCGAGCACGCGTTCATCTCGAGCTCGGCGGACTACGGCTACCTCTCCACCGAGGAGGGGCTGCGAGCGCTCGGCGTGGCCGACGCGACGGGCATCGCCAACTACTTCGGCCTCACCAAGGACGGTAGCTCCGAACCGGTGAGCGCCCAGGGCGGCGTGCTCGAGCTGGGGCGCGCAACCTCGTCGTCGTTCCAGATCGTCGCGCGCAACGTGGTCTGCTCGCGCGGTGTCGAGGCGGTCTCGGTCGGCATCTCCCGCGTGGGTAGCGACGAGGAGGCCCACTGGTGCCCGCTTGAGAAGCAGCAGGACGGGACGTGGCGCGCGACAATCCCGTTCTCCGACTTCGACGGGGTGGCGGGCGAATATGCCCTGGTCGGCGCATTGAGCGATTCCGACTGGGCCGGCCGGGTGTTCTGCGAGACGACGCTCGAGATTGACCCGGCCTCGCAGCCGGCGTCGGTCGAGGCGTCCTACGACTCCTCGACGGGCTCGCTGAAGGCGGTCGCCTCGGGCGGCTCGCTGTCGCGCGCCTCCAACGTCGCCTTCGCCGTCGCGGGCGCCAACGGCTCCACCGTGTGGTACCAGGGCGTGCGCGCCCA
>DBEYOB010000051.1:0-8226 GCA_048173955.1 Coriobacteriales bacterium | reverse complement strand
CCTCGGGGGCGTCCTCGGGCCGGGGCTCCGCCTCCCCTGCGTCCGTCGGGCCCGCGGCCGGGGCGACCTCGGGGACCTCGTCCGCCCGCGGCGCCTCGGCCCCCTTCCCCGCGCCTTCCGGCGCGTCCTGCCCCGCACGCTGAGCGGGTTCCGCCGGCTCCTCGAGGTCGCCCCGGTAGCCCCTCAGTTCGCCGGGGACCTGCGCGGCGCGGGCGGCGGCCGCGTCGGCCCGGATGAGGCGCTCGACCTCGGGCGGAGGCGTGATGCGGCTCTCGTCCTCGAAGGCCAGATCGCCTTCGAGCCTGCCGCCCTCGTCCTCCCCCGCCTCCTCGGCGGCGCGTTCGGAGCGCTCGACCAGCGCGTCGACGGCGAGGCCGACCTTGGCCGCGACGTCGGGGGCGATCACGCCGCGCGCGCCGTACTCCCCGGCGGCGAGGGACCCCGCCAGCGCATGGACGCGGTCGGCGGCCGCGGCGAGCATGAGCAGGTCGCTCGACCCGATGCCCTCCTCCCCGTCGAGCCCCGCGAGGGTCTGCGCGAGCAGGCTGCCGACCACGCCCGCCAGGACGTCGCCGGTCCCCGCGGTCGCGAGCGAGGCGGGGCCGGGCTCGGGGACGACGGTGCCGTCGATCGTCGCGACGGCGCTGACCGGACCCTTCGCCACGACGCAGAAGTCCGCCGACCCCACCGACCACGCGAGGCTCTGGGCGGTGCGCATGGCCGCGGCGAGCGAGGAGCACGACGCGGGGTCGGCGCCCACGAGGCGCGCGAGCTCGCGCCGGTGGGGCGTCAGCACGAGCGGGAAGTCGCGCCGCAGGGCGTCGGGGTGCGCCTCGGCCGATCCGAGGCAGATCTTGACCAGGGCGTTGAGCGCGTCGGCGTCAAGCACGAGCGCGCAGGGGGACCCCAGCAGGCTGCGGACGACCTCGCAGGCGCCGAACGACGTGGTGAGGCCCGGTCCCGCGACCACGACGTCCGCCTTGGCGGCGAGCCCGCGCACGCGGTCCGCCGCCTCCGTCGCGAACGAGCCCTCGGCGTCAGCGGGCAGGCCGACGACCGGCACGCTCGGGAGCTGCACCTGAGCGATGGGGACGACGGGCTCGGGGACGGCGAGCGTCACGTAGCCGGCGCCCGCGCGCGCCGCGGCGAGCGCCGCCATGCACGCCGCGCCGGGATAGCGCGCCGAACCGGCGACGACGAGCACCCTCCCGCGGCTGTACTTGTCGCACAGCGGGTCGACCTCGGGCAGGACGCCCGCGTAGTCGGCCTCGTCAAGCGTGAAGGCCGCCGCCGCGTCGGAGAGGTCCGACAGGCCCTCCTCGTCGGCGGCGAGGCTCGCCACGACCACCGCGCCGCTCGCACGCCGCCCCTCGCCCGAGATCAGGCCGGGTTTGGCCGCGAACATGGTGACCGTGACGTCGGCGTCGAAGTACGGCCCCTCGCTCATGCCGGTCGTGGCGTTGATGCCGCTGGGGACGTCGACCGCCACGAGGGTTCCGAAGAACGCGTCGTCGACGGCGCGCACCCACATGTCGTAGGGACTCGGCAGCGACCCCTTGAACCCGGTCCCGAACACCGCGTCGACCACGACGTCGGCGTCGGCGAGAAGGGCTGCCAGATCCTCGTAGGACGGGTCGACGTGGACCGGGACGCCCATCTCCTGCGCGCGCGACGCGTGCCGGCGCGCGGCCTCCCCCTTGATGACGGCGGGCGTCGCGGCGCTCACGACGCTCACCTCGTAGCCGTGGCGCGCCAGGCTGTCGGCGGCGACCCACCCGTCGCCGCCGTTGTTGCCCATGCCGCACAGCACCACGACGGAGCCCGACTCGACGAACCGGGCCGCCTGCAGCGCGACGACGGCGCCCGCGCGGCGCATGAGCTCGAACGGCTTGAGCCCCTTTTCGGCGAGGGAGCCCTCGAACTCCACGACGTCGGCCACGTCCATTACCGGCTGCATCATGCATCACTCTCCTTGCGGTCTAGCTCGTCAAGCAGCGAGCGCGCCTCCTTGAACCGTGCGGCGATCAGCGCCTTCTCGTCGACGCGCTCGTCGCGGCGCGGCTGGGTCTGCTCGGTCGCCGCCACGGCGTTTGCGACGGCGACGCCGTGGGTGTGCGAGATCGACAGGTAGACCTCCGTCACGCCCTGCTCGCGCGCCCGCTGGGCGGCGCCCCCGGCGAGCACGGCGACGGGCCGCCCCTTCGCATCGTGGTCGACCGAGACGTCGGCGAACCCGATGCCCGCGCCGAACCCGCACCCCAGCGCCTTGAGCACGGCCTCGCGCGCCGCAAAGCACCCCGCGAAGCTCGCGTAGGGGTTGGCGCGCGAGGCGCACCAGGCGCGCTCGGCCTCGGTGAAGACGCGCTCAGCGAAGCGCGGCGTGCGCTCCATGGCCGCGCGCACCCGCGCGATCTCGACGATGTCGACCCCGACTCCCGCAACCGCCATGGCGCTACTCCGTGGTGACCGACTTGGCCAGGTTGCGGGGCTTGTCCACGTCGCACCCGCGCGCGAGGGCGACCTCGCGCGCAAGCATCTGGAGATAGACGGCGGACGCCACCGGGGCGAGCCACGAGGGGCAGTGCGGCAGCCACAGCACGGCGTCGGACTGCGCGGCGACCTCGGCGTCGCCCTCGGTCGCGACGGCGACGACCGCCGCCCCGCGCGCGCGTATCTCGGCGATGTTCGAGACGGTCTTGGCGCGCACCCCGTCGTCGGGCACGATCACGACCACGGGGAAGCCCTGCTGCAGCAGGGCGATGGGGCCGTGCTTCATCTCGCCCGCCGGGTACGACTCGGCGTGCAGGTAGCTGATCTCCTTGAGCTTGAGGGCCCCCTCCGCCGCCGTCGCCGAGTTGAGGCGGCGACCCAGGAAGAGCGCCGAGTGCGCCCCCTCGAACACCTCGGCCGCGGTGTGCGCGAGGCCCGCGCGCGCGAGCACCTCCGACAGGAGCGCCGGCAGCCCCGCGAGCTCGGAGGCGCGGGCGAGCAGCGACTCGGGGTCGCCCCCGCGGGCCGTGGCGACCTTGAGCGCGAGCAGCGCCATCGCGACGAGCTGGGCGGTGTAGGCCTTGGTCGACGCGACCGAGACCTCCGGGCCCGCCTGCAGGTACATGGTGTGGTCGGCCTCGCGCGAGACCGTGGAGCCGACGACGTTGGTGACGGCGAAGATGCGCGCGCCCGCCGCGCGCGCCTTGCGGGCGGCGGTCAGCGTGTCGGCCGTCTCGCCCGACTGGCTGATGACGATGCACAGGTCGCCCTCGCCGACCACGGCGTCGCGGTAGTTGAACTCGCTCGCCACGTCGACCTCGACGGGGACGTGCGCCCACGACTCGACGACCCCCTTGGCGAACAGGCCGGCGTGGTAGGACGTCCCACAGGCGACGACCAGGATGCGCGGGGCGGAGGCCGCCACGTCGTCGGGCAGCTCGGGGAGCGGGTCCTTGCCCAGGCCGAGGCGGCCCGAGAGCAGCCGCGCGGCAACCTCGGGCTGCTCGTCGATCTCCTTCTCCATGAAGTCGGCGTGGCCGCCCAGCGTGGCGCTCGACACGTCCCAGTCGACGTGCAGGACCTCGGGCTCGACGCGGGAGCCGTCGGGGCCGTACACCTCGAGCGAGCCGTCGGCGTGCAGGTGGGCGACCTGGCCGTTGTCGAGCGCCACGATGTCGCGCGTGCGGTCGAGCAGGGCGGTCAGGTCGCTTGCGGCAAAGCAGCCCTCGGGCGTCGCGGCGACCACGAGCGGCGAGCCCTTGCGGGCGCACACGAGCTCGTCGGGGTGCTCCGAGGAGGCGACGGCGAGCGCGTAGGCCCCCTCGAGGTGGGGCAGGGCGGCCGTCACCGCGGCGAGCAGGTCGCCGTCGTAGAGCGACTCGACCAGGTGGACGGCCGCCTCGGAGTCGGTGTCGCTCGCAAAGGCGTGGCCGTCCGCCTCGAGCCGGGCGCGCAGGGCCGCGAAGTTCTCGATTATACCGTTGTGCACGAGCGTGAGCGCGCCCGTGCAGTCGACGAAGGGGTGGGCGTTGCGCTCGGAGGGCGCACCGTGGGTCGCCCAGCGCGTGTGGGCGATTCCGCAGGTGCCGGGCATCGGACGGGCCTCGGCCGCCTCGGCGAGCGTCGCGACGCGCCCCTTGCGCTTGAGCAGGCGCAGGCGGCCGTCGGGGCCGACCACGGCCAGCCCCGCGGAGTCGTAGCCGCGGTACTCGAGGGCCGCGAGGCCTTTCAGCAGAAACGGCTGGGCGTCGACGGACCCCACGCACCCCACGATCCCGCACATTCCGATCCACCCCTTCCGAAGGCGCGGCGCACCGGGCGCCGCGCCGCAACGTCGCGTGTGTAACGGGGGATTATACTAGCCCCGCGCTCCCCCTCCCCGTCCGCGCGGCGCCATCCCACAAGGTGCCGACACGACAGCGGGCGCTACTCGCCCTCGAGCCGCTCGCGGACGACGGCCGCGATGCGCTCGGCGCACGCGCCGGCGAGCTCCTCGGTCGCCGCCTCGACCATGACGCGCACAAGGGGCTCGGTGCCCGAGGCGCGCACCAGGACGCGGCCGTCGTCGCCCAAAAGCCCCGCCTCGCGCGCGACGGCCTCCTGCACGCCGGGGTCGCTCGCATGCTCCGCCTTGCGCGGCGTGCGGACGTTGACGAGGGCCTGCGGGTAGCGGGTCATGACGCGAGACAGCTCGGCGAGCGACTTGCCCGTGCGCTTCATGACGGCCATGAGCTGCAGGGCGGTCACCAATCCGTCGCCGGTCGTGTTGTGCTCGAGGAAGATGATGTGGCCCGACTGCTCGCCGCCGATGACCGCGCCGTCGGCGACCATACGCTGCAGGACGAAGCGGTCGCCCACGGCGGTCTGCACGACCTCGATGCCCGCCTTGCCCATCGCGCGCACCAGGCCCAGGTTGCACATGACCGTGGAGACCACCTCGCCGCGGGCGAGCGCGCCGCGGGCGGCCATGTCGGTGGCGCAGATGGCGAGCACGCGGTCGCCGTCGACCTCGTTGCCCGAGGCGTCGACGAACAGCACGCGGTCGGCGTCGCCGTCGTGCGCCACGCCCAGGTCCGCCCCCACCTCGGCGACCATGCGCTTCAGCGCCTCGAGGTGGGTCGAGCCGCACCCCACGTTGATGTCCATGCCGTCGAAGTCGGTGTTGAACGCGAAGACCTCGGCGCCGAGACGCTCGAGGGCGGCCGGCGTCGTGCGGCAGCTCGCGCCGTGGGCGCAGTCCACCACGACGCGCAGGCCGTTGAGGCGGACGTCGACGCCGGACATGGCATGGTTGATGTAGGTCTCGCGCGCGTCCTTGAGCTTCTCGAGCTTGCCGACGCCCAGGCCGGGCTCGAAGGCCTGGCCCTCCCAGCCCCCACAGACGTAGGCCGCCAGCGCGTCCTCGACCTCGTCGGTCGCCTTCATGCCGTCGGGGCCGAAGAACTTGATGCCGTTGTACTCGGGCGGGTTGTGGCTCGCCGAGATGACGACGCCGCCGTCCGCCCCGTGGACGCGCGTGAGCAGCGCGACCGCCGGAGTCGGGATCACGCCGGCGCACAGGGGGGTGCCGCCCGCCGCCATGATGCCGGCGACCAGGGCGCTCTCGAGCATCGTGCCCGAGCGCCGCGTGTCGCGGCCGATGGCGAGGCGCGGCCCCAGGTGCCTGACGGCGCCCATGCCCAGACGGAACGCCAGCTCGCAGTTCAGGTCGGCATTCGCAACGCCGCGAACGCCGTCGGTTCCAAAGAGATCGTTCGGCATCGAAACCACGCTCCCAGGTCTCGGGTCCTCGTTTGGCGGGCGTCCGCCGCGCGGCCGCCCCGGACGCACCGTCTGTGACGGTGGTAGAACAGGATAGCACCGCCGTGCGAAAACAAAAGGGACGGGGCCGCCCACGGTGGCAACCCCGTCCCCATACGGCGCAGCAGATGGAGAAGCGATTAGCGCTTCGAGAACTGCGGACGCTTGCGGGCCTTCTTGAGGCCGTACTTCTTGCGCTCGACCACGCGGGCGTCGCGGGTCAGGTAGCCGGCCTTCTTGAGCTCGGCGCGGTAGTCACCGGCCTTCAGCAGGGCGCGGGCGATGCCGAGGCGCAGGGCGCCGGCCTGGCCCGAGATGCCGCCACCGTCGCAGTTGGCGAGCACGTCGAAGTGGCCGAGGGTCTCGGTCACCTTGAGCGGCATGCAGGCCATCTCGACGAGCTGCTTGCGGCCGAAGTACTCGGCGGCGTCGCGCTTGTTGACCATGACCTTGCCCGTGCCGGGAACCAGACGGACGCGGGCGACGGCGTTCTTGCGACGGCCGGTACCCCAATAGATAGCTTCGTTGGTGTCGGTCATCTTACGCCTCCACGGAAATCTTGCGCGGCTTCTGGGACTGGTAGGTGTGCTCGGGACCGGCGAACACCTTGAGCTTGGCAAGCTGCTTGTGGCCGAGCGACGACTTGGGGAGCATGCCCCTCACGGCGCGCTGAAGGATGCGCTCGGGGTGCTTCTCCATGGCCTCGCGCCAGGTCTCCTTCTTCAGGCCGCCGATGTAGCCGGAGTGGCGGTACCAGACCTTCTCCTCCTCCTTGTTGCCCGTCAGGCGGACCTTGTCGGCGTTGATGACGACGACGAAGTCGCCGCAGTCGACGTGAGGGGTGTACTGAGGCTTGTTCTTGCCGCGCAGAATCAGGGCGATCTGGGTGGCGAGACGGCCGAGAACCATTCCGCCGTTCTGACCCTCGGCGGCGTCGATCAGGACCCAGTCGCGCTGGACCTCACCGGGCTTGGCGTAGTACGTGGTCTTCACGTAAAACTCCTCCAACTCATACCATCGAAAAGATTGTCACATTACAGAGGTTTCACGGGGCTCTGAAAGTGAACCTTTGAAGTGTATGAGCGCATGCGCGCGGTGTCAATCGGAATCGGCGGCAATCGCGCGACGCGCTACGGTTGCTCCATAAAACAGCCGACGCCCCGATGCGTCGGGGCGTCGGCGGACGGCGCGCCCGCAGCGGGGCGCACCCGGGATGCGCGTGGGACCTGCCTTTAGGCCTCGGGCTTCTCGGAGGCGTAGAACGTCGCCTCGCCGAACAGCTCGATGATGGTCTTGCCGTCGATGGCGGGCGACTCGAGGAAGGCGTTCACGGTGTCGACCGGCTCGCTCAGATCGGTGAAATGACCCTTGTCGTTCAGGTTCTCGGTGTCCTGGACGCGCCAGAAGTGGTCGTTCACGTCGGTGAGGTAGTAGGTCTTGCCGTTCAGGTCCATGAAGACCGAGTGGTTCGCCCTCAGGTACGTGGGGAGGTCCTCAACCGTGATGTCGATCGGGTTCTGTGCCTTCTGTCCCATCGTCAGCTCCTTCCTCGTCATGGCGCGCGCCCGATGCGCCGCGCCAGCCGCCCCGGGTTCGGGACGCCGGGATCTGCTCGCTACCATGATGCACCATTTCGCCACGTT
Organism: Coriobacteriales bacterium; assembly: GCA_048173955.1. Classification (GTDB taxonomy): domain Bacteria; phylum Actinomycetota; class Coriobacteriia; order Coriobacteriales; family UMGS124; genus CAZUFB01. The sequence continues at coordinate 793 of DBEYOB010000051.1, read as the reverse complement.
TTGTTCACACAATCGGTGATTTGTCGGGCAATTTTTTGACGGAACGCTTACGTTCCGCCCGCCGGGCCCCGGCCCGGGCGTGTCACGACCGCAGCGTCGCGATCGAGATCGTGGCCTGGCCGAGGTAGCCGTTCACGTAGTCGGTCCAGACGGCGCGCTGCTCGGCAACCTGTTCCTGGTAGAGCGCGTAGGCGACGTAGTAGGCAGTCTGGGCTGTCTGGTAGCTCGCGGCGGTGCCGTCGAAATCGGATGCGGCGAGCGCCTGGTAGTACGCGTTGTCGGTGTCCGCCCACGTCTGGGAGGCGGCGTCCCAGCTCTCCCCGAGCAGGCCCGCGACGTAGGAGCCGTACTCCTCGGTCGCGGAGGTCGCGCCCTCCTCGTCGGCGGGGGCGGTCGGCGGCTGGGGGGCATCCCCGACCGAGCCGGCCACCTGGTCGCGCAGCTTGGCGACGGCCACCGCGTCGCCAACGATGCGGCGCGCGTGGTCCTCGTCCATCTGGTAGTACGCGGCGATTTCGGCGAAGTCGCCCGTCCCGAGGGTCTGCTCGGCGTAGGCGGCCAGCTCCTCGTCGGAAACCTCGATTCCCGCCTCTGCCACGAGGCGGGTAAGAATCTGGTTGCGCGCGCAGGCGAGGATCATGTCAGCGGTCGGCGCGGCGTAGGTGCCGTCGTCGTTTTTGACCGCCTCGACGCTCGTGGAGTCCTCGATCGCGGCGCGGGCGGTTATCGTGAGCGTCTCCCCCGCATAGGTGTAGGTCGCCACGACGGTGTCCAGCTCCGCCTCGGTCAAGGC
>DBEYOB010000050.1:0-46134 GCA_048173955.1 Coriobacteriales bacterium | reverse complement strand
CCGCCTGGCCGTCGCGCTATCCGCGGTCGCGCACCCCGAGCGCCCGGAACGCCTCGACCACCTTGTCGCCCATGGCGGCGGTGTCCAGGACGCGGTCGGCGGGGGTCGCGGCGTCTGCGATGTCGCCGGTACGCCAACCGTCGTCGAGCACGCGCTCCACGGCGGCGGCCACCCGGTCGGCCGCCCCGTCCATGTGGAAGCTGTGGCGCAGCATGAGCTCGACCGACAGCAGCTGCGCAATGGGGTTGGCGACGCCGCGTCCCGCGATGTCGGGCGCGCTGCCGTGACTCGGCTCGTAGAGCGCCGCGCCCGCGCCCAAGCTCGCGCTCGCCAGCATGCCGAGCGACCCGGTGAGCATCGAGGCCTCGTCGGAGAGGATGTCGCCGAAGGTGTTCTCGGTCACGAGCACGTCGAACTGCCCGGGATTGGCCACGAGCTGCATCGCGCAGTTGTCGACGAGCATGTTCGAGAACTCGATCTGCGGGTATTCCGCCGCCACGCGGTGGGCCACCTCACGCCATAGACGAGACGTCTCCAACACGTTGGCTTTGTCGACCGAGTGGACGCGATGCCGGGGACGGCGGGCGGCCGCGTCGAAGGCCCAGCGAACGACGCGCTCAACCTCGTACTCGCTGTAGTCCATCTGATCGCGGCAGAACGTGCCGGGGCGTCCGCCGGCACCGGCGCCCGAAACGTTCTCAGCGCGCTCGTGGGCGCCGAAGTAGATGCCGCCGGTGAGTTCGCGCACGATGAGCAGATCAACGCCCTCCAGGCGCTCGGGGCGCAGCGGGCTCGCATCGCGCAGGGCCCGGTACACGCGCACCGGGCGCAGGTTGAGGTAGAGGCCCAGCTGCTTGCGGATGGCGAGCAGCCCCTGCTCGGGACGCGGCTCGCCCGGGGCGGCGCCGTCCCACTTGGGCCCGCCGACCGCGGCGAGCAGCACGGCGTCGGCGGACCGGGCTGCGGCGAGCGTCTCGTCGGGCAGGGCGGTGGGGGCGACGCCGGCCTCGCGCGTCGCGTCGATGGCGCAGCCGCCGATGAGGTGCGCCTCGCAGTCGAAGCGCACGCCGTACGCCTCCCCCACCGCGGCGAGCAGCTTCACGGCCTCGGCGATGATTTCCGGGCCGATGCCGTCGCCCGGCAGCAGGCATATCCTGTAGGTCGAACCTGCGCCGGCAGCACCCGACCCGCAGTCGGCTCCCGACCTGCCGTCAGCTCCCGACCTGCCGGCAGCACCTGGCCTGCGGGCAGCGTCCGGCCCGCCGGTAGCGCCGCCCACGCGCATGGCGTCATCGCGCATGGGGACCGGCCCCCTTTGACGCGAGCGTGCGCCTGACGCGCTCGACGAGGCCGCCCGCCTCGACGATGTCCTCGATGAACTGAGGGAACGGCTGGGCACGGAACGCGCGTCCGGTCGTCTCGTCGCGGATGGTGCCGGACCGGGTGTCCACGCTCACCACATCGCCCGCCGAGATGGCGTCCACGGCCTCGGGGCATTCCAGGATGGGCAGGCCGATGTTGATGGCGTTGCGGTAGAAGATGCGCGCGAAGCTCTTGGCGACGACGCAGCCCACCCCGGACGCCTTGATGGCGACGGGGGCGTGCTCGCGCGACGAGCCGCAGCCGAAATTCTCCTCTGCGACGACGATGTCGCCGGGGCGCACCTTGGACGCGAAGGAGGGGTCGAGGTCTTCCAGGCAGTGTCTTGCCAGCTCGGCGGGGTCGGAGGTGTTGAGGTAGCGGGCGGGGATGATGACGTCGGTGTCGACGTCGCGCCCGTAGCGATGCACGGTGCCTTTGAGGTTCATGGGGCGGATGCTCCTTGTCTAGTCGGGCCTAGTCCAGATCGGAGGGCAGGGCGAGGTGGCCGGCGACGGCGCTGGCCGCCGCGACGGCGGGGCTGGCGAGGTACACCTCCGAGGTCGGGTCGCCCATGCGGCCCACGAAGTTGCGGTTCGTGGTCGCCACGGCGCGCTCGCCCGCCGCCAGGATGCCCATGTAGCCCCCCAGGCACGGCCCGCACGTGGGCGTGGAGACGGCGCAGTGCGCGTCGATGAAGACGTCCATGAGCCCCTCGGCGACGCACTGCCGCCACACCTGCTGGGTGGCGGGGATCACGATGCAGCGCACACCCGGGTCGACCGTGCGCCCGCGCAGCACCTCGGCCGCCGCGCGCATGTCCTCGATGCGCCCGTTGGTGCAGCTGCCGATGACGGCCTGGTCGATCGCGATGTGGCGCGACTCGGCGACCGTGTGGGTGTTCGAGGGCAGGTGCGGCCAGGACACGGTGGGCTCGATGGCAGCGGCGTCGATGTGCCAGACCCGCGCGTACTCCGCGCCCTCGTCGGCATGATACTCGGTCCACGGGCGCTCGCAGCGGCCCTCGAGCCAGGCTCGCGTCACATCGTCGACCTCGACGACGCCCGCCTTGGCGCCCGCCTCGACCGCCATGTTGCACATGGTGAGGCGCCCCTCCATGCTCAGGGACCCAACGGCGCTGCCGGCGAACTCCATCGACCGGTACAGGGCCCCGTCGACGCCGATCAACCCGATGATGTGCAGGATGACGTCCTTGCCCGAGACGCCGGGCGCCAGCTCACCGTCGACGACGAACTTGAGGGATTCCGGCACTTTGAACCAGGCGCGGCCCGTCGCCATCGCCACACCCAGGTCGGTTGAGCCCACCCCCGTGGCGAACGCGCCGAGCGCGCCGTAGGTGCAGGTGTGGGAGTCGGCACCGACGATCAGGTCGCCGGGGCCGACGACGCCCTGCTCGGGCAGCAGCGCGTGCTCGACGCCCATGCAGCCGACCTCCCAGTAGTGCTCGATCCCCTGGGAGCGGGCGAAGTCGCGCATCCGCTTGGCCTGCCCGGCGCTCTTGATGTCCTTGTTGGGGGCGTAGTGGTCGGGCACGAGGCACACCCGCGAGCGGTCGAACACCTCGGTCGCGCCCAGGTCCTCGAAGACCCCGATGGCGATGGGTGCGGTGATATCGTTGGCGAGGGCGATGTCGAGGTCGCACTCCACGAGCTGTCCGGGGCGCACCTCGGGCAGGCCGGCGTGGGCGGCCAGAATCTTCTCCGCCATGGTCATGGGGCGGGGCATGCGGTTTCCTCCCTTGCGGTGGCTTCGGGCGGCGCCGCGCGTCCGGACGGAGACGGCGGTTGCCACCCATGATGGTAGGCTTCGTTTGTTGCGAACGGGATTCGGCGGGCCGTCGGTTTCGCGGCTGACGGCGCGCGGCGTCCCTATGCGCCGCAGGCCTCGTTCGCGGCGCGCTCGGCGGCCAGCAGGCGGTTGAGGGCGTTCAGGTAGGCCTTCGTCGAGGCGACCACGATGTCGCCGTCGGAGCCGCGGCCGGTGAAGACCTTGCCGTCGGCCGACGTCACGCGCACCGCGACCTCGCCCAGGGCGTCGATGCCGCGCGAGATCGCCTTGACCGAGAACTCGGCGAGGTCGTTGTCGACCTGGATGACCTTGTTGACCGCCTTGTAGACGGCGTCGATGGGGCCGGTGCCGAACGCGCACTCGGTGGTGGTCGCGCCCGCGTCGTTGGTGAGCGTTATGGTCGCCGTGGGCGTCAGCGGGAACCCGCACGAGATCTGCACCGCGTCGAGCGTGTAGATGGCGCTCACCTCGCGCTGGTATTGGCGCACGATCGACTCGAGGTCCTCGTCGTAGACCTCCTTCTTCTTGTCCGCGACCTCGAGGAACGACCCGTAGACGCGTTCGAACTCGTCGTCGCCGAACAGGTAGCCCAGCTCGGCGAGGCGGTGGCGCAGCGCGGCGCGGCCCGAGCGCGACGACAGCACGATCTGGCTGCCGGCGGCGCCGACCTCCTCGGGGCTGATGATCTCGTAGGTCGCGCGCGCTTTGAGGACGCCGTCCTGGTGGATGCCCGAGGAGTGGGCGAACGCGTTGGCGCCCACGACGGCCTTGTTGGGCTGCACGTTGATGCCGGTGATGGTGCTCACCAGACGGCTCGCGTGAGTAATCTCGCGCGTGTTGATGCAGGTGTGGGCGCCGAGCTCCTCGCCGTGCATCTTGATGGCCATGACGACCTCCTCGAGCGCGGTGTTGCCCGCGCGCTCCCCCAGGCCGTTGATCGTGCACTCGACCTGCGTCGCGCCGTTCTTGACGCCGGCGAGCGCAAGCGCCGTCGCCATGCCGAGGTCGTTGTGGGTGTGCACGGCGACCGTCACGTTCTCGATGCCGCGGACGTTCTCCATGAGGCCGCGGATGCGCGCCCCGAAGTCCTCGGGCAACGAGTAGCCGGTCGTGTCGGGAATGTTCACCACGGTGGCGCCCGCCTTGATGACCTCCTCGACAATGCGTTCGAGGAACCTCTGGTCGCTGCGGCCGGCGTCCTCGGCGTAGAACTCGACGTCCTCCACGTAGCTCTTGGCGTAGCGCACCGCATGCACGGCCTTCTCGATGCACTGCTCCTCGGTGATGCGCAGCTTGTCGCGCATGTGGCTCGGCGAGACCCCCAGGCCCGTGTGAATGCGGGGGCGCTTGGCGGTCGTCAGCGCGCGCGCCGCCTCGTCGATGTCCCGGTCGACCGCGCGGGTCAGGGCGCACACCACGGCGTCGTCCCCGACAAGCCTGCCGATCTCGGCGACGCTCTTGAAATCGCCCGGGCTCGAGACGGGGAACCCCGCCTCGATGACGTCGACCCCCAGGCGCAGCAGCTGGCGCGCGATGAGGACCTTCTCCTCGGTGTTCATGCTGGCGCCGGGCGACTGCTCGCCGTCGCGCAGCGTGGTGTCGAAAATGGCGATCTTGCGGGTCATGGACACGCCTCCTATCGGGGCCTTCCGCACCATGCGGAAGGCCGGTCGTATCCGTACACGATACTGGCTGCCGACGCCGATCGGCCGAAGACGGGCGCCCGTGTCGACGGGCGGCCGAACGCCGTGAATGAGGCGCCGGGAACAACGTCGAGAAAATCGCAAACGATGCCGGGAAGCCGCGCGGGCCGGGTCTTCGCGAACGGCGCGGCGCAGGGCGCGCGGCACGGCGCGCGTGCAGAAACGGCAACAGCTCCGCCCTGCCCGGGCGGATGGAACGGCAGGCTATGCGCGCAGGAGATGCGGCTTGTGGCGGGATGCGCGGGCGCGACTCCTAGCGCGCCGAGGTAAGTCGGAGGGTTGCAAGGTCGGCAAGAAGGAGCTGCTGCGAGGCATTCTGCTCGATGCACGCACGCGCGCCCGCCAGACCCTTCGCCTTTGCAGCTACGCCGAACATCCTTGCCCCTCTCGACGGGTATCGTCGCGCCCCGATGGCGCGCGGATGGAGGGAGTATACGCCCTGAAGGCGGCACGATGCCGACGGAGCACAATCTCATCCGACCATGCACACAGAGCGCCCATATCGATGAAAGGGCAGCGGCGGAAGCGGCAACGATGGCAGCAGGCGGCAATGGCGGCGGCAACGGCGGCGCCCGGCGAAACCAGCGCCTGAAGAAAGCCGGCATCTGGAAAACCGCCGACCGGGCAGAAGCGCGAGAGCGGTATTCCGCCGGGCGCTCGGCGCGCCGGCTCGAGCGGCCTTTCCGTGCGGCAGTCGAGTGGTCTCGCCGTGCGGCTCCCGTCGTGCGGCGGATTGGTCGATTTTCAGCCGAATGCGTGTTTGCAGAAATAAGCTGGTCATTTTACCAACGAGTGCATGCCCGTCGGGACGCTTCGCACCGGACGGGCACAACCGGCAGATCGTCTACCAGGCCTGTTGTAAAACGGAAACGGGAAACACAGGCGCAAGGGGCCGTATTTCGCATACATTCGATGGCAAAATGACCAACGTTTTTTGGAAAACACGCACTCGCGGCTCGAATGACCAACCGCGGCCCGCCAGCGGTCACGCGTAGCCTGCCTGCAGCCGCCCGCGACCCGTCTGCGGTTCGTGCGCGGCCCGCCTGCGGACCGTCGGGACCCGCCCGCGCGGCCCGGCAGGCGCTCGGCGCGCTACTCGACCTCGATTCGGCTGATGTAGAACTCCATGCCCGAATTGACCCGGTAGTCGCGCTCCTTGCAGCGCGGGCAAGGCCAGGTCTCCTCGTTGCGCACGTCGATGTGGTAGACCATCCCGCAGCCGTTGCAGCGCACCGTGAGCGGGATGCGCTCGATGACGAGCTCGGCACCGTGGGCCACCGTGCCGCGCGACAGGAACTCGAAGCATCCCTCGAACAGGTCGTCGATGATGTCGCGCGCATAGCCGATGACGAGATAGACCGTCTTGACCCGGGTCGCCCCGGCCTTCTCGGACTCCGTAACCACGGTCTCGACGACGTTGCGCGTCAGCGCCAGCTCGTGCATGCGGTCCCTCCCCTGCGCGCCCGGCAGCGGCACGCGACTCTCCTCGACAGACGCCGGGTATCCGGCCCGGACGCCGGGCATCCCAATCCGGACGTCATAGCGCCGCGCCCGCCCGGCGCAGACGGCCGGGGCGGGCGCGGAAACGCGGTTGCCTCGAAAAAGGCCCCGAGATAACTTACTCGGCGGCCGGGGCGGCCTCAATCGCGCCACCCGCGAAGTCGGAGATCATGCCGCGGCGCATGCGCTCTGCGGCGAGCATCTCGACGGCGTCGACGTAGTCGCGGCCGAGCTCGGGGTAGTCGCCGCGGTAGCTGAGGATGCGGGCGCTCGCCGGGCACACGGTGACGCACTGGCCGCAGCGCACGCAGGCGTTGTTGTGGAAGCAGAAGCCCTCGTCGTCAAAGGAGATGGCCTCCATGGGGCAGCGCTCGATGCAGGCGCCGCACTTGATGCAGGCGTCCTTGTCGTACTTGAGCAGGTAGGCGTTCACGTTGACGTTGGCGTGCGCCTGGCCGCCCATGGCCTTAAAGCCGGAGAGGTTGCCGCAGCAGTCGCCGTGGCACATGCACATGATGTCGACGTCCTTCATGCTGAGGGACTCGGGCACCATGCCGGCGTCCATGCACTTCTCGACCATCTCGATGGCCTCGTCCTGCGAGATGAGGCGGCCGATGCCGACCTCGTCGAAGTAGGTGGCCAGCTCGCCGAAGGACAGGCAGGTCTCGAAGGGGTGATCGCCATCGCCGTGGCACATCGGGGCGCCCAGCGACTTCCACATGAGGCGGCACTGGCAGGGCGAGACGGTGATCTGCTCGTTGGCCTGGATGATGGCCTTCCAGTCCATGTACGGGGCGAGCTCGTCCTCCTCGACCACGTCGACGCTCACCGGGTACGTGTGGAACAGGGGCACGAGGGCCTCGAACGACTGGCCGGGCTCGGCGCCGCCGATGCCCAGGGAGTCGAACGCGCCCGCGGCGGCCAGACCGTCGGCGTCGGCGTCGCCGCCCTGTCCGTCGGCGCTGCCGCCGTTCTCAAAGTACTCGCGCAGCTCGTTGAACTCCCAGAAGCCGTTGATGTAGGGCAGCAGGTGGTAGGTGTCCTGGCCGGAGCGGTGGGCGCGCATGATCATGCCGCGCATCGCGAGGTCGTCGAGGATCTCCTTGCACTCCTCGACCGGACGGCCCGACAGGTAGTGGTAGTCGAGCGCGGTGAAGTGCTCGTTGATGGGCATCTCGATCTCGTGCTGGGCGTCTTCCTCGCTCCAGAGGTACATGAGCATCTGGTAGGAGGTCTCGACGGGCGTGGAGCCGATGCCCTGGCCGATGCGGTTGATGTGGTTGCGCAGCTTGACGTAGACGGCGGGCACCACGGTGCCGTCGGGCAGGGTGACGTCCTCGATCTCCTCGAGCGGCAGCACGTCGATCACCATGTCGACGAGCGTGCTCATGGGCGCGTCGGCGAGCTCGGGCAGCACGTTGGCGTAGGCGGACTCGCGCGTCGTGTGGGGCGCGACGACGTTCTCGCCCCAGTACTCGCTCGGGTCCTCGAGCTCGAACTGCATCGCCGGGTCGGCGGCAGCGTCGGCCTCGGCCTCGTCGGCGGAGGCGAGCTTCACGACCGGCCCGCGCAGCGCGATGCCCGCGGCGGTCATGGCGCCCATCGCGCCCATCGCACCGGCAAAGGTCCTTCTCGTCATGTCCATCTGAGGTTCCCTTCTCCTGTATCCCCTGTGTCCGGGCCGCATCCGGTTGATTTTCCGCGGAACCGCCCTCCCTGGCGGCCCCTGCGGCCCAAAACGCCGCGTCACATGATAGCATCCGCGCCGTCGCCCTGGGATTGCCTGCGGCCCGGCGCGGGTGGACAATGGGGGCCGCGCCATCCGCCCTTTTGACACGGGGCGCCGTTTGTCCAACAATAGCACCAAGGGATCCGTCCGTAGCACCGGCTTGGAACCGGGACCGCGGCGGCGGGGCAAGGGGGCATGCATGGACCGGCACGAGCTCATGCGGCGGCACTTCAGCGAGACGCTCATGGACATGTGCGAGACCCGGCGCCTGTCCGACATCACGGTCGCCGACCTGGTGGAGAGGGCGGGCACGGCGCGCCAGACCTTCTACAACCACTTCTCCGACATCAACGACCTCATCTGCTACGCCGGGTCGCTCCCCGTGCGCTCCGTCTCGCAGCCGTTCGCCGACTTCGAGGGCACGCGCCGCGTCTACGCCCTCACCCGCCAGCACCGGGCGTTCTTCAGCCAGCTCCCCGCCCAGGTCGGGCAGAACAACTTCTGGGAGACGACGACCGCGTGGCTCAAGCGGATGTACTACGAGCGGTTCCTGGACGACGGGATGGAACCCGACGAGCTCGCCTACCGGAAGACCTGCATCGACCTGTACTGCAGCGGCAGCACGGCGGTGACGCGTGCCTGGTGCGCCTCGGGCATGGAGGCCTCCGACGAGGCGATGGCGCGCGTGATGTACGCCATGACCCCGCCCTTCGCAAAGGACGGCGTCGACGGGCTGCCGGCGCGCGTCTCGGACTATCCCCGCTAGCAGGCCCGCCAGGGGCGCAAGCTCACCAAACCGTAAGACGTCCGTAAGCCCCCGCGATGGCGCATGCCGCTGCGGCCTGCCACCATGGACAGAGGTCAGCCTGCAGCCGGCCGGCCAAAATGGAGACGGGCAAAACGGTCGGGAGGAGACGCCGATGCTGGGATTCTTGGGGAAGGTCGCCCTCGGGGGCGCGGTGGCAAGCTGCCTGGTTCTAAGCGGATGCGCCGCAACGGTGGGGTCGTGCGCGCTCGGAGCGGGCGAGGCGGTCTCGGGCGCCTTGGGCAGCATCCAGACGGACTACGTGGTCGACACGTTCGACAAAGGCGTCGAGGCGCTGGGCTCACTTCTGCTCGCCGACCCCGAGCGCCTCGGCGGCGTGCTCGTTCGCAGCGACGACGGCTATTCGGGCAGCTACCGGCAGGACTGCGAAAACGCAACAGGGGACTTCGCCCTTTTCGGCGGCACCGACCTCGATGCGCGCACCGTGGAGGTTTCCTGGGACCTTGAGGGTGGCGCGGGAACAGCGCGCATGGTCCTGAGCACCCCCGATGGTCGCCGCACCCTTGCGCAGGCGGGGCTGACAGGAAGAACGGGTTCCCAGACCATCGCGCTGCCCTCCGGCAGCAACTATCTGCGCCTCGAGACCGAGGGCTATACCGGGTTGGTCGAGATTGAAGTCGACGAGGTGGCCTTGTAGTACGGAGCATGCGCGCATGGGGAGATGCTTCCGCAAAATCGGGGTTCGTGCTAGGCCCGGACTGGACCAAAAGCCTCGTTCTGAGGGAGACATGGCGCAATCGCATTCCGGTATCCAAGGAAATACCTGTTCAGATTACCTGACAGAAACGGCATTCACGTCGTTGGGAGGTCTAGAAGTCCCCTTGCCGCGCAGCAAGACTAGCACGAACCCCCTTTTCGCGGCAGCATCGTGCTTCCCCGCGGCGCGCACCGACCAACGCGTGCGCACCACCCGCGCGGAGCATGCCGCGGACAACAGCGCCTCCCCCGACGACACCGGCTCCTTCCCGACCGCGCCGGCGCCCCGGCAACCGCCATCCGCAACCGCCGCCCCTACCCCACCGTCGGGACCACCGCCTCGCCGCGGATCGTGACGCCGGCGGCGGTGGAATCGGGGTCGAACAGCACGACGACCGGCGCGTTGAGGCCGTCGCAGAGCTGGGCGGCCTGCACGGTCGCGTTCGTGATCTCCGTCAGCGCGAACATGCCCTTGAGCGCCGCGCCGACCGGGCCGGTCGCCGTCTCGAAGACGCCCTCGGCCACGCCGGTCGCCGCCTGGGCGACGCCCTTCCAGTCGAAGCCCATGTCGGCGAAGAGCCCCTCGACGTCGTTGGCCATCGCCTCGACCGCGTCGGCCACGCCCACCGTCGTCGCCGTCTCGCCGATCCCGTACGCCATCTTCGTGAACTGCTCGCAGAACGCCTCGCGCACCGCGTCGTCGGCGACCACGGCGTCGACCACGCCGTCGGCAGCGGCGCCACAGTCCACGTCGCCGAGCGCAACGTCGACCATCGCCTCCACGCCCCTCATGAGGAACTCGGCGGCGTTGTAGAGGAACGCCCCCGGCGACTGCGCCGCCGCATTCGAAATGGCCAGGCGCCCGCCGGCCGGAACGGTCACGTCGACGTGGGTGTGCTGCTGGCCCGCGTCGGCCCGATAGCTCAGGGCGACGCCGCCGACCAGGTCGCGGATCAGGTAGACGGCCGACTCGCCGGTGTCCCACAGGCCCGAGATGTCGGCGTACTTCTCAATGCGCCTGCTGGCGACCCAGGTGCCGTCGGCGTCGTAGACGTCGACCGAGCCGCTGTAGTAGCGGCTGTTGTAGACGTCGAAGGAGACGGCCCAGCTGCCGTCGGTGTTGCGCGTCGCGGAGCAGCCGCTCACGTAGAGGCCGTTCACGTTGTAGAAGTTCGTGAGCAGCTCGTCCTCGCCGAAGCTGTCGGGGTAGAACGCCGGCACGTCGTCGAGGTAGTAGGCGTAGCCGCCCGGACCGTCTCCCACCGTGACCGCGAAGGTCGCCGCGGCGCCCGAGGCGGCGTCGGTCACGGTGACCTCGGTCGATCCCTCGGAGAGACCGGTCAGCGTCAGCGCATACGACGCCTCGTCGGGCCCCTGGCCCACGGCCGACACCTGCGCAACGGAGCCGTCCGCCACCGCGACCAGCGGGGCGTCCCAGGCGAGAGTCTGCCCGTCCGAGCCGCGCAGCGTGCAGACGAGCCCCAGCTGCTCCCCTACGTCCACGGTGAGGCTCGCCGCGGTCGCGTAGACCTCCACGCGGCGCTCGGGGAGCTCGATCGCGTCGGCGCTCGCGTCGTTGCCGGCGACGGCGTCGTAGGCGGTCGAGGTGTCGACGACCGCGTAGATTCCAGCCGCCGAGGTCGAGAACGTGGGGTCGCCGAAGTCGCCGTAGCGCGGGGCCGACTCGACGACCTCCCAGACGGCGGCCCCCTCCGTCCCTCCCTCGGAGACGCGCCTCAGCACGATGCAGTCCTCCGCCTGCGAGCCCGCCGGGACGGGAAGGCTGACGTTCGCGGACCCCGCCAGGTCGCGGCGCTGCTGGTCGGCCGTCAGGCTGAAGACGTCGTACACGTCGGCCGCAGCGAAGCCCAGAAGCGTGCCGTCGGCGTCGGCCACTTCGGGAGGGTCCGCGCCCTCGTCGACGTTGAGCACCACGGTCGGCACCTCGCTTTCCCACGTGCCCGACTCGTAGGACACCTCGACGCCGGCCATCTCGACGCTGCTCGAACGGCCCGACGACCCGACGACCGCAACCGGGGCGCCCGTCGCGGAGCACAGCGACGCCACCGCGGCAGCGAGCGCACCGCCCTCCCCGAACGCCGGGGCGGCCGCGATGCCCAGGCCCGCGGAGGGGTCGAGCGCCGCGAGGGCCGCGGCGTCCACCCCCAGGGCGGAGGATATCTGGGAACGCCAGTCGACCGCCGCCCCGTCGACCATCTCGACGCCGGCGAGCGCGTCGAGCACCTCGGCAAGCGACCGGGCGAGCACCTCGGCCGCCGCGCCCGTGCTGCCCACGGCATAGGATGCCGCCGCGTCGTAGGCAGCCTGGGAAAACGCCTGCTCGAGCTCGTCGGCGCCGAACGGGTACTCCCCGTCGGTCAAAACCGCCGCCAGCCCGTCGACGAGCGCGTCGGAGGCGGCCTCCCACGCTGCGGGGTCGTCCGCGCCGCCGTAGGTCTGCGCAACGCCGGCGACCAGGCACAGGGCGGCGTTTTCGTAGAACGTCCCCATCGACTGCGCCGGGTTCGCCGAAAGCAGGACGTAGCCCGGCGAGGGCTGCGTCACCGTGACGCGCGTGAGGGTGGAGACGGACGGGTCGGTGTAGCTCGCGCCCAGGCTCTCGGGCGTGACGCCGGCCTGCGCGCCGGCATGCCCCTCGACGCGCGCGCTGCCCGCCCATCCCCCGTTGGTGTCGTACACGTCGACCACCACGTCGTAGGGTGGCGTGCTGTAGACGTCGAAGCTGAAGGTTTCGGAGCGGTACGACCCCAGGGCCTCGTCCAGGTCGCCGTAGACGACGTCGGACACGTTGGTCACATAAAGGCCGCCCAGGTCGTACAGGGTCGTGATCGTGTTCGCATCGGCGGACGATGCCGGGTAGAATGCCGGCAGCGTGTCGGTGCGGTAGGCGTAGGCGGCAAGCCCTGCGGAGACCGCCGCGGTGCTCGCGTCGGTGCCCAGGCCCGCTGCCTCGAACTCGATGGCGGCGTAGGCGATGCCGGCGTTCACCGCCGGGTCGAACAGCGTCGGCCACGCCTCGCGCGTGCCGCCGTAGTACACCGTGACCGTCGAGGAGACCTCGTCGGAGAAGGCGTAGTCGCCTATCTTCACGACGCTTGCGGGGATGAAGACGCGCTGCAGGTTGGTGCAGCCATAGAACGCGAGCGTGCCGATCTGCTGCACGCCCGAGGGAATCGAAACCGACGCAAGCAGGCCGCAGCCGTGGAACGTCCAGGCGGGGACCTCGGCGAGGCCCGCCGACCAGACGACCTCGGTCAGGTTGGGGCAGCTCATGAAGACGCGTTCGCCCATCTGCGCCACGCTGTCGGGGATGGCGACGCTCGTGAGCCCGCACATCTCGAAGGCCGCGTCGCCGATGGAGGCAAGACCTGCCGGCAGCACGATCTGCCCCAGGTCGAGCGCATTGCCGAAGGCCCCTTCGCCGATCGAGGCGACCGTGCTCGGCAGCGAGACGTCGGCCAGATAGCGCATCCCGAAGAACGCCCGGTCGCCGACCGCGGTGACGCCCTCGCCGACGACCACGGAGGTCACCTGGTCGCGGATCGCACGCCAGGGGACGTCCTCCGAGCTTGCCCAGTCGTACATGGGGCCGGAGCCGCTCACGGTGAGCGCGCCGCTCGCTGCGTCGAACGACCACGCGAGCGCATCGCCGCAGGGCGCATTAGGCAGCGAGACTTCGGAAGCGGCGGGCGCGGCAGCAGGGTCGCCGCCCTGATTCGCCGGGTCGGCGGACGCGCGCGGCACCGCACCCAGCAGGCAAACGGCAACGAACAGCGGAATCAATGAGAGGGCCAGACGCCTTGCCATCGTTTCACCTCGGCAGCAGAACGTATCGCAGCGGGCGACCTCATGGGGTCGATGCCCTCAGTATAAGCCCCCGCCAGGCTCCGAGATAGGCAACCCACGGCTCGGTTTCCTCAGTTGGCAACTGAATGAATTACGTCTGCGTTTTCTTTAGGCCACGCAGCACGTCGGCGACCTCGCGGCACGCCGCGAAGAGTCGCTCGCGCTCGGAGGCGGGCAAGGCGGCGAGGCGCTTCCTCAAACCATCGAGCGCATGCTCGCGCCCCGCCTCGAAGAAGCGCCTCCCCCGCTCGGTGAGCGACACCTCGACCACGCGGCGGTTCTCGGGGTTGCGCTCCTTGGCGAGCAGCCCCCGTTCGACCAGGGGGGCGACGGCGCGCGTCGTTCTGCACGACGGCGATCCTGGCCGTCGCCGCCGTGGCCGCCATCTTCGTCTTCGTGCGCGACGTCAAGAAGGTCCCCGTCGTCAGCGGCGGCCGCCTCGTCGGGGCGCTCAGCCGGCGCAACGTGATCGACTACCTGATGGGCGAGCTGGAAAAGACCCCGCGCGAGGGCGGGGGTTCCCCGCGCCCGTAGCGTCTGCCTGCACCCGCCCGGACCGAGGGCGGCCCCGCATCGGATTAAAAAACCGCCCGTCGGCTCCCGAAGGGACTGGCGGGCGGTTCGTGTTCGGCGCGTTGGCCCAGCGACCCGAGGCGTCTCGCTTAGCCGACCTGAGCGGCGCTCGCGCCGGCGACGCGGCCGAAGACCGCGGTGTCGGCGATGGCGTCGGAGCCGAGGCGGTTGGTGCCGTGGATGCCGCCGGTGACCTCGCCGCAGGCGAAGAGGTTGGCGAAGGTGTCGCCCTCGGCGTTCACGACCTGGGCGTCGACGGTGATGTGCACGCCGCCCATGGTGTGGTGCACGGCGGGGACGCAGCGGCCCAGGTAGTAGGGGCCGGTCTCGAACTTGTTCATGGTCGAGCGGTAGTTGAAGTCGGTGTCCTCGCCGGCGTCGCACATCTCGTTCCAGTGCGCGACGGTGGCCTCGAGGCCCGCGGCGTCGACGCCGGCGGCCTCGGCGACCTCGGCGATGGTGTCGCCCTGGAAGAGCGTGCCGAGCTCGGTGCACATCTGGACCTCGCCGGGGTGGCTCTCGAACAGGCCGGTCTCATCGACGCCCGCCTGGTCGAAGAACATGTAGGCGTAGGCGCCCGTCTGCTCCTTGATGGCGTTGGAGAGCACGTCGCGGCGGTCGAGCTCCTCGACGAAGCGGTTGCCCTCCTCGTTCACCAGGATGCCGCGGTCCATGAGGCGCACGTCGTAGATGTAGAGCAGGGCGCCCGTGATGGGGTCGCAGGTGGGGTAGGTCTGGATCCACTTCATGCCCACGAAGTCGGCGCCGATGTTCTCGGCCATGGTGATGCCGTCGCCGGTGGTGCCCACGGTGTCGGTGGACTTGACGTTCTCGTCGAGCGTGGGGTCCCACTGCAGGCGCATCTCGAGGTTGCTGCCGAAGCCGCCGGTGGCGAGCACGAACGCCTTGCCGGTGAACTCGAACTGCTCGCCGTCGGGGTTCTCGGCCTTGACGCCGGTGACGGTGAGGCCGTCGTCCGCCATCACGAACTCGGTGGCGCGCATGTTGGTGTAGATCGGGATGCCCGCAGCCTCGCAGTCGCTCTTGAGCGGCCAGGTGATCTGGGCGCCGGACTCGCCCTTGGGAACGAGCGAGCGCTCGACGGAGTGGCCGCCGAAGAAGTTGAGGTGGTCGAAGACGACGTTGTGCTCGTCGCGCAGCCACTCGGCGGCCTCGAGGGCGCCGAAGGCGAGCACGTGCACGAGGTCGTGGTCCTGGTCGGTGTCGTCGCCGCCGACGATGATGTCCTCCTCGAAGAGCTCGGGCGAGTCCTCGATGCCCTCCTCTTCCTGCAGCCAGTTGCAGGGGGCGGCCATGCCGCCGCCGGAGACCTGCGTGTTGCCGCCGATGCTCGGCATCTTCTCGAGGATGATGACCGACTTGCCGGCAGCCGCGGCGGTGAGGGCGGCGTTCATGCCGGCGCCGCCGGCGCCGAGCACGATGACGTCGGCATCGGTGGTGGCGGGAGCCTCATAGGTGTAGGGGGCGTGGTCGGCGTCCTCGAGTGCGGCGACGTCGAAACCGGCCTGCGTCAGGGCGTCCTTGACGGCGAGCATGACGGCCGAGAAGGTCACCGTGGAGCCGGTCACGTTGTCGACGTTCAGGGTCTGGTTCTCGACGATGAGCGGCAGCGTCTGCTTCTCGATGGGCTCGACCATGCCGGGCATCTCGGAGTTCTCGCCGATCTCGATGTTGGCGATCTTGCCGCCCTCGACCGTCACCGTGACCTCGACGGGCGCGTGCTTGCCGCGGGCGGAGGCGGTGTAGGTGCCGTCGGTCACCGTGGAGGCACCCTCCTCGGCGGTCTCCTCGGCTGCCTCGTCGGCCAGGGCGAGGCCCGGGACCATCGAGGCGGCGGTGAGCGCGGCGATGCCGGCCCCGGCACCCTTGACGAACTGACGGCGCGACGTGGTGAAATCCATGGTGCATTCCTCCTTGTTCGTTGAAACGCGGCGCACGGCATCCTCTGCTCCCGAGCGGCGCCCCTCCGCCCGAACGGGCGGGCGGCGCAGGCGCACACGGGCCGCCATGCGATTGACCCCATGGTATAGTGTGGTCGAATGGGGGGCATCACCGTTGAGGTTTGACCTCTTGAACAGGGACGATGATGGTTTTAACCGCCTTTGCCCCTGTCAAGGCATATTCAGTTTACATGATGTAAATATACAAGATGACAACAAAAACAGGCGCCGCCGCGCACAGACGCAGAGACGCCCGGGGCCTTCGGGGCGAACGGGGCGCTGCCAGCTACCCCAGCGCGCGCGTGCGGACCGACATGTCGACCGGCTTGGCGGTGAACGGCGCGGTGGTCACCAGGCCGTCGACGCCCGTCGCGGCGTACGCGGCGACGTTGGCGGGGTTGATTCCGCCCGCGGCGATGACGGTCAGATGGGGGTCGATCGAGCGCAGCTCGCGCACCAGGGCCTCCATCTCCTCGACGGGGACCTTGTCGAGCTGCACGCCGTCGACGCCGCACCCCGCCGCACCGGCGCGCGCCAGGGCGACCGCCTGGTCGGCCGAAACCTCGACGAACAGCTTCTTCTCGACGACGCGCGACCCGATGAGCGGGAGCCGCTCCACAAAGCCGTCGAAACCGCCCATGAACTCCAGGTGCTGCGCGAACACGAGGACCGTCTCGGACAGGCCGAGGCGGTGCGGGAACGCACCCCCGGTCACGACCGCCTTCGTCAGCAGCGACTTGACGCCCGGCATCGACTTGCGCGTCGTGAGCACCTCACACGCGGGGTTGGCGGCGTGCGCGGCGTCGACCATCGCGCGCGTCTTGGTCGCGACGGCGCTCAGGTGGTCGAACAGGTTGAGGCACACCTTCCAGGCGGCGTGCAGGTCCTCCGCCGTGCCCTCCACGCGCATGAACGCGTCGCCGGCGGCAAGGCTGCTGCCCGACGGGAGCGACCACACCGCCTCGCACCCCAGGCGCGCGGCGACGCGGGAGGCCTCCTCGGTCCCGCAGAGCACGCACGCCTCGCGCGTGAAGTACTCCATGGAGCCGGCGGCGGGGCCGATGCCGAGCACGTGCGTCGTCAGGTCGAAATAGGGGACGTCCTCCGCGACGATGCGGTCGATCTCGGCGTCGGGGATGCGCACCGCGGGAACCTGCATGCCGCCCACCTCGGCCTACTCCTCGACGAAGTCGAAGGCGTCGGCGTTCTCGCTCTTGAAGATCTCGAAGACCGCGTCGAGGACGTCCTCGCTCTCGACGCTCACGTACTGCTCGTCCTCGTACTCCTCGCCGTTCTCGTCGACCTCGGTGGTCGTCTCGACCTTGAGGATGAGAACCTCGGCCTCGCCGTCCTCGTCGTCCTCGACGGGCAGCAGGACGACGTACTCGGCGCCCTCGTAGTCGACCGAGCCGATGTACTCGAACTCGACCTCGACGCCGTCGTCGTCGGAGAGGACCATCGTCGCGCCCTCTTCCTCCTCGCCCTCGAGCTCCTCGACCAGCTCCTCGACCTCTTCCATCTCGGGCTTGTTCTCGTCTGCCATGGTCGGAATCCTTTCTTGTCGGTACCGACGGCGGGGCCCGCGGCCTCCGCGCCGGGCGGACATGTCCACTATACACCCGTCGCCCGGCGGGCGGCGCGGCAAGGGGCAATGATAGCAGGAGCCGTGCCCGGGCAAGCCGCGGCCCGGGCAACCGGCGGAAAACGCATGCCGCCTACGCCCGGTAGCGGCCGTGCGCGCCCGCCCCGTCGACCCCGTCGTCGGCATAGTCCGTGAAGGGCGCCTCCCCCAGCCCGTCGGCGATCTCGTCGAGCTCGGATGCGACCGTGGGATCCCGGTCCGCCCCCTTGGCGAACACCGCCAGCGGCGCATACTCGCCCCGCGGCCGCGACGCGTACTCGATCTCCTCCATGAGGGCGCGGTGCTCGGGCTCGGTCATCGAGAAGCGCAGCACCAGAAGCGAGCACCCGACACCCACCAGCGTGTCGGCGACGCGCACCACGCTCAGCTCGCTCGCGAGGTCAGCGGAGGTCAGGCTCACCGCGGCGATGAAGAACACCGAGTACATCGTCACGTACGCGGCGTAGTCGACGTGGCGAAACGGCGTCGCGAACACGAGCGACAGGCACACGAGCGCGACGGCGACCACCTGGGAGCCGGTCAGCATGAGGACCGCCCCGGCGGCCGCGCACCCGAGCATGGTGCCCGTGAACAGCGCGCTCGCGCGGGAGCGAAACGTGGGGGCCGTGGGATGGAGCAGGATGACGCTCGCGATGGCCGCCCACTCGGGGTGCCCCAGCCCGAGCAGCTGGGAGAAGTTGACCGCCATGAACGAGCTCGCCGCCATGCGCAGCGCGTGGCGCGAGATCGCGGTGCGGCACAGGGCGTGCTGGGGCAGGTGGCGCGCGAACACGCGGATGCGCCACGACTCCTCGAGGTTCTGGCAGATCGCCTCGTAGCTCTCGCTGTCGCGGCGCAGGCTCGTCGAGAGCAGAAGCACGAGCGGCGTCGCGTAGACGAAGCCGGCAACGCTGAACAGCCCGCCCATCGCGTCGTGCTGCGAGGTCCCGATCAGCGCGACCGAGGCGATGAGAAACCCACCGCGGATGCCGGGGTTGGCGAACTCGGGCGTGAAGCCGACCAGAAACACCGCCAGCGCGATGAACACCGTCGTGGCGACGGGGGAAGCCGACACCGTCTGCGCCAGCGCCAGCAGCGCGGCGCACGACAGCCCCGTGAAGAGCAGGGTGAGCGCCCTGCGATCGAACGAGCCGCCGGGGTCGGCCATCGCGAGCGCCCCCGCGCAGATGGCGAGCTGCAGGTAGAACGCCGTCTCGCCCGTCAGCGCGCCGAGCGCCAGGGGGATGAGGAACGCGAGCGCGCTGCGCGCCCCGAGCACCCAGGGGACCGCCCCGCCGACGTGGGGCAGCGAGTCGACCCAGAACTGCAGGAAGTCGCGCACCCACAGACGCAGCCGCGCCGCCAGCTGCTCGCGGCGCGGCACCCGGATCTCGGCGACCGGGTCCCCCTCGTCGAGGTTCTCGAGCCCGCGCTCGTAGACCGGCAGCGGGCCCGCCGTCTTGGTGAGGTCGGAGAACTCGAAGGCCGCGGGAGGGGCGACCCTCCCCTCGGGCGCCCCGGGAGGCGCCGGGGTGCGCCGGACGTCGATGCCCACGCCGCCCCCGCGCCTATTCGGCCATCTTCGTCGCGAGCAGCTGGTTGAAGAGCTTGGGGTTGCCCTTGCCCTTGCTCGCCTTCATGCACTGGCCCACCAGGTACCCGATGACCTTGGCGTTGCCCGCCCGGTACTGCGCGACCTGGTCGGGGCAGGAGGCCAGCACCTCGTCCACGACCGGCTCGAGCGCCGCGGTGTCGCTCACCTGGCGCATGCCGCGCTCGTCGACGATCTTGGCGGGGTCCTCGCCCGTCTGCGCCATGAGGGCGAACACCTCGCGGCCCTGGCTCGAGCTGATGGCGTCGCCCGAGAGGAGCTCGGCGAGGCTGCGCACCTGGGCGGGGGCGATGGAGGTCTGCGCGACGCTCTGGCCCTGGGCGTTGAGGTAGCCGGCGAGGTCGTTGAGAACGACGTTGGCCACCGCCTGGGCGAGCTTGCCCTGCGCGCCGGCGACGGCCTCGTCGAAGAACGCGGCCACGGCCGGGTCGCCCGCGAGCTGCGCCGCGTCGGCGCGCTTGACGCCGAGCTCGGCCACGTAGCGGTCGCGCCGGGCGTCGGGCAGCTCGGGCAGCTTGGCGCGCACCTCGTCCACGAACTCGTCGGTGAGGTCGTAGGGGGCGAGGTCGGGCTCGGGGAAGAAGCGGTAGTCGTCGGCCGTCTCCTTGGTGCGCATCACCAGGGTGCGCTTGGCCGAGACGTCCCAGTGGCGCGTCTCCTGATAGACGACGCCGCCCTCCTCGAGCACCTCGGCCTGGCGGCGGATCTCGTACTCGAGGCCGTCGTGGAGGCTCTTGAACGAGTTGAGGTTCTTGAGCTCGGTCTTGGTGCCGAAGGCCTGGGTGCCGCGACGGCGCAGCGACACGTTGCCGTCGCAGCGCATCGAGCCCATCTCCATCGAGCAGTCCGAGATGCCCAGCGTCAGGAAGATCTGGCGCAGCTTCTCCATGAAGAGGCGCGCCTCCTCGGGGCTGCGCAGCTCGGGCTCGGTCACGAGCTCGATGAGCGGGGTACCGCAGCGGTTGTAGTCGATGAGCGAGTGGTCGGCGCCGCCGATGCGCCCGTCGGAGCCGCCCACGTGCACCATCTTGGCGGCGTCCTCCTCCATGTGGATGCGCGTGATGCCCACGCGGGCGGTGTATCCGCCCGCCGCGTCGCGCTCGACCGCGCCGTCGTCGTAGCGCTCGGCCGCACCCGCCGGCGAAACCTCGAGGTCGAGCCAGCCGCCCATGCAGAACGCCACGGGGCCCTGGGTGGTCTGGAAGTTCTTGGCCATGTCGGGATAGAAGTAGTTCTTGCGGTAGAACATCGAGTGCTTCATGATCTGGCAGTTGGTCGCCAGACCGGCGAGCACGATGCTCTGGATGGCCGCCCGGTTGGGCACCGGAAGCGCCCCCGGTAAGCCCAGGCACACCGGGCACACGTTGGTGTTGGGCTCGTCGGTGTGGCTGAGCCTGCACCCGCAGAACATCTTGGTCTCGAGCGTGGTGAGCTCGGTGTGGATCTCGAGGCCGATGACCGGCTCCCAATCCTTCAGAACGTCGGCAAGCGCCTTCATTACAGCCCGTCCTCCTCGTCGTCCTCGCCGCCGGCCCCCTCGAGCCCGCGGGCAACCTCGGCCGCGCCGTAGAACCCCTGCAGCGACGCGGCGACGCGCAGCAGCTCGTCGTCTTTGAACGCCGGGCCTATCAGCTGCGCGCCCACGGGAAGCCCCGAGTCCGCGCCGCCGCCCACCGGCACGCTCACACCGCAGTTGCCCGCGATGTTGAGCGAGATGGTGAACATGTCGGACAGGTACATCTGCGTGGGGCTCGAGATCTCGCCGAACCGGAACGCCGTGCGCGGGCTGGCCGGCATGAGGATGGCGTCGACCCT
The DNA here is from genome assembly GCA_048173955.1 of Coriobacteriales bacterium. GTDB lineage: Bacteria > Actinomycetota > Coriobacteriia > Coriobacteriales > UMGS124 > CAZUFB01. The sequence goes on along the minus strand of DBEYOB010000050.1, from coordinate 25,063 downwards.
CTCGAACGCGTCGCGGTAGTCGGCGGTGATGAGGGCGCGGACCTGCTGGGCCGGATAGTAGTACTCGTCGTACACGCCGCTCGACAGCAGGTAGGCCCCGAGCATGATGCGCCGCTTGACCTCGGCGCCGAACCCCTCCGCGCGCGAGCGCGAGGTCATCTCGGCCAGGTCGTGCGCGCCCTCGAACCGGTAGCCGTAGCGGACGCCGTCGAAGCGTGCCAGGTTCGAGAAGGCCTCGCAGGGGGCGAGCACGTAGTAGGCGCTGATGGCCGCGGCGGCGTGGGGCAGCTCGACCTCCACGAGCTCGGCACCGGCGGACACCAGGTTGGCGGCCGCCGCGTCGACGGCGGCGGACACCTCGGCGTCGACGCCCTCGGCGTGCGTGAGCCCGGGGATGACGCCGATGCGCATGCCCTCCACGCCGTCGTGCAGGTGCGCGGTGAAGTCGCGCGTCCACTCCTGCGACGTGCAGTCGAGCGGGTCGCGGCCGGCCAGGGCGTTCATGGCGAGGGCCACGTCGTCGACCGTGCGGCCGAAGGGGCCCACCTGGTCGAGCGAGGAGCCGAAGGCGACCACGCCGTAGCGCGACACGACGCCGTAGGTGGGCTTCATGCCGACGACGCCGCAGAACGCCGCGGGCTGGCGGATGGAACCGCCCGTGTCGCTGCCCAGGGACAGGGCGCCCATGCCCGCGGCGACCGCGGCCGCCGAGCCGCCCGACGAGCCGCCCGGGACGCGCGAGAGGTCGCGCGGGTTGCGCGTGCGCCCAAAGTGGCTCGACTCGGTCGAGGAGCCGAACGCGAACTCGTCCATGTTGGTCTTGCCCAGCGGCAGGCAGCCGGCGTCGAGCATGCGCCGCACGCAGGTGGCGGTGTAGGCGCTCTGGTAGTCCTCGAGCATGCGCGAGGCGCAGGTGCAGCGCGTCCCCACGAGGTGCATGTTGTCCTTGAAGGCGACGGGCACCCCCGCCAACGGGGGCAGCTCCCCGCCCGCCGCGCGCCGCGCATCGAGGGCGTCGGCGGCGTCGAGGGCCATCTGCGGGGTGACCTCGAGGAAGGCGTGCACCGCGTCCTCGCGCGACTCGACGGCCGCAAGGGCCGCCTCGGCGACCTCGTGGGCCGATACCTCCCCGGTCTTGACCAGCTGCGCGATCTGTCCGGCGGACAGAGCGTCAAGGTTCAGGCTCGCCATCTTTACGCCGCACCCCCGTCTCCCAGAATCGCGGGCACGCGGAAATAGCGCCCCTCGGTCTGCCCGGCGTTCTCAAGGGCGACCTCGAGCGGCAGCCCCGGGCGCACCACGTCGTCGCGCATGACGTTCGACAGGTCGCCGATGGGGTGGAACACCGGTACGACACCCTCGAGGTCGTAGGTGCGGATGGGGGCGAGCACGTTTTCGATCGTGTCGTTGAGATAGGCGGTCATCTCGACGAGCTCCTCGTCGGTGAGCGCGATGCGGGCGTACTCGGCTATGCCGCGCACGTCGTCTAAGGTCAGGCTCATGCGGTCCCTCGCTGGTTCTCGTGACAGGCGCGCCGCCGCCGGGGCGGTCGCGCGGTTTTGACGGCACGATTGTAGCGAAGTGCACCCCGCCGCGCGACCCGGGGGCGTGCGGCGGGGCGAAATGTTCACCGGGAAGAAACGGCGCCGGCCAGCCGACCGCTCCGGCCGGCGCCACCGGGGAAGGGCGCTACGACGCCCTGCCCCCGCGCAGGCCGAGCACGCGTTCCTCGGCGCGCCTGAGCTCCTCGGGGGTGTTGCAGTTGGCGAAGCATCCGCCCCGCGGCTCCACGGCGAAGACCTCGTCCATCGTGAAGCGGCGCACGTCGAGCTCGCTGCTCGTGGAAACCGTCTTCATGCTCGTCTTTCCCGCGTCGAGGGAGCGGCGCACGAACTCGAGGCAGGGCTTGCGCCGATAGATGGCATGGAACGGCTCGAACCCCTGGTCGTTCACCGGGACGACGACGTCGTGGCCGCCCCGCACGGCGCACTCCAGCTCGGCGGCGAGCACGGAGGCGCTCACGTCCATCATGTCGCAGGCGACCACCGCGACGTAGTCGTGGGAGGCCTGCGTGAGCGCGGTGAGCAGGCCGGCGAGCGACCCGCGGTAGTCGAGCAGGTCGCGCTCGAGCCTGATCCGGGGCGCCTGGGGCATGTCGTCGAGAAAGCCGAGGTTCTCGGGCTCGTTGGTGGTGATCAGAATCTCGTCGGCCACCGGGTCGACCCGCTCCACGAGCCGGCAGATCAGCGGGCGGCCGCAGAAGGGCACCGTCGCCTTGGAGCGCCCCATGCGCCGCGACTCGCCCCCCGCCTGGATCGCCACGGTAAGCAGGGGCGTCCCGACAGCCTTCGACACGGTCCCCATCACGGTCTCCCCCATCCGAACGTCCCCCTTTTTCGTCAAGCAGAACCGCGACGGACGCCGCGGCAGCCCCTTTGGCAGAGGGTAGTTTAGCACCCGGCCATCCCGAAACGGCCGACAAAGCCGGCTTCGGTACGCAAAGGGCCGGCGCCCCGAAGACGCCGGCCCCGTCATGGCCCGACCTTGTGGCGAAACGCGGCCCGAAGGCCGGCCCTGCGCCCTACGCCTGAGAGCCGTCCTCCCCCTCGGAGGTCTGGGTCCCCGTGCCGTCCCCCGTCGCCTCGGCCGCGACGTCGCCGTCCTCGAACGCGGTGCCGGTGGCCGTCGCGTCGCCGAACGAGGTGACCGGGTTTGAACCCTCGCCCTCGGCGTAGCTGAACTCGATCTCGTCGCCCACCTGGTAGGTCACGATGGGGAGCATCGCCGGCAGGGCGAAGTCGTAGATGGCCTCGTCGCCCTCGAGCGTCACATAGAAGTGCGAGTTGCCGTCGACCACCGCCGAGGTCATCGTGGCGATGGTGCCCGAGGTCTGGTCGCTTGCCGCGACCTCGGCGGCCGCCTCCTCGCTGATGGCGCCCTCTTGGGCGAGCATCCGCACGTAGGCTTCCTGGCACTCGGCCACCGTGTTGCCCACGGCGACGTTCTGATAGCGCTCGATGTTGATCATCGCGTACATCTTCACCAGCCCGGCGGCGTCCTTGAGCGCCATGAAGTAGGTGGGCTGGCCCTCGATGTTGAGCAGCAGCGGGAAGGTCGCCTTGTAGCCCAGGTGCTGGACCTGGCCCTCGGCAGAGGCCATCGCCGACGCCTCGGTGGCGCCCGCCACCGCGTAGAAACGCGACTCGGCGGTGCGCTGGTTGACCAGGATGAAGCCGATAATCGAGTTGTCGGCCGTGACCGAGCTCACGCCGGTGTACAGGAAGATGTCGTCGTCCTGGGCGATGTAGTTGTAGCCCGCCATGCCGTTCGTGCCCGGCGTCACCTGCACGACGCCCACCTGGCCGAGCCAGGAGTTGAGCCAACCGTCCTGGTACATGCCGCTCCAGTTGTACTGCTGCACGAGCAGGTCGCTCGGATAGGCGCGGTCGACCCAGGAGGGGCAGTCCTCGATGGCGTAGTCCTGCGTCTCGCCGGTGCACGCGTTGACGAGCACGACGCGCTGGATGGTCGTGCCGTCGAACAGGCCCACGGTGCGCTTCTGCACGGGGAAGACCCACCAGGGCGTCCCGTCCTCGTCGAGCTCGAACGACTTCTCGTCGAACATGTAGCTCGGGTACTTGAGCTGCACGTAGCGGTCGATGTTGCGCGCCAGGGGCTCGGACTCGCTGTAGAGGATCGGCTGGTCGAGGCGGACGACCTCGGCCTCCTGCGTCGTCATGTCGACGAGCACGTAGGCGGGGATGCCCTCGTCGCGGTTGATGAACCACTTGAACAGGTCCGCATAGACGAGCGGGCTCACGCGCACGGGGCGGCCCTGGTAGTTGATCTGGCTGTACATCGGGCTGATCTCGAACTGGCTGACGTACTCGGGGATCGAGCCCATCGCGCGGTTGCCGAGCAGCACGGCGGAATCGCGGTCGATGACCGGGATCTCGGAGTAGTCGACCTCTTTGATCTCGGACGCGAAGTCGCCGTCGGTCGTCTCGAGCACGCTCGCGTAGCGCGCGGCGTTGCCCGGGATGAACGGCATGCCCGCGACGAAGCCGACCGCATAGACCACGATGAGCGCCGCCGGGATGAGCGCCAGGCGATGGAAGAGCTTCTTGCGGTCGTCGTGGCGGATGCCCATGATCCACAGCGCGGCGATGCCGACGAGCGCGATGAGCACGATCCAGTTCCACACCTGCGTGCTATGCAGGTTGATGGCCGGATGGAACCACCAGTAGCAGCCCGCGAGCACGACCACGGCCACGACCGCGAGCACGATGAGCGCCCGGCGGCTCCAGGTGGCGATGGTCTCCATGATGCCCGGCCCGCGGCGGACGCCGCCCGGCCCGCCGGCACCGCCCGACCCGTCCCCGCCCACGGTGGCGTCGGCCGGGATCGGCCCGTCCTGGTCGGGCTGGCCGCCGGGCATCGGGATTCCGAACATCTGGCCAAGCAGTGAGCCCCAATCGCTGTTGGTTCGCTGGTTCACGTTGGTCCTTTCGATTGTCGTGGTTGGCGATGGCTTACCTTATACCCGCGGCGGCGATGGCTGAAACGGCTTCAGCTATCTTTGCGGGGGGCAGCACGAGCGCCATGCGCACGTAGCCCTCCCCGCTCGGGCCGAAGCTCGCACCCGGCGTCACCACGACGCCGGCCTTCTCCATCAGCTCCTCGCAGAACGCCATGCTGTCGGTGCGCCCGCCGGGCAGCTTCGCCCACACGAACATCGTGCCGTGGGCGTTGGGGCGCTCCCAGCCGATCGACTCGAGCCCGTCGCACAGGGCGTCGCGGCGCTCCTGGTAGCGCATGCGCTGCTCCTCGACCGGCTCGCGCGGCCCCTCGAGCGCGGCGATGGCCGCCCGCTGCACCGGCAGGAACATGCCGAAGTCGGTCTGTCCGCGCAGCTTCGCGAAGGCGGCCACCACGTCGCGCCGACCGACCAGGAAGCCGATGCGCGCGCCGGTCACGTTGAACGACTTGGAGAGCGAGAAGAACTCGACCCCCTGCTCGAGGGCCCCGGGGCAGCCCAGGAAGCTGCCGCCCGCCGGCCCGTCGAACACGATGTCGCTGTAGGCGTTGTCGTGCACGATCAGGATGTCGTGCGCCCGCGCGAAGTCGATGATCTCGGCGTACACCTCGGCGGTGCCGACGCTGCCGACCGGGTTCGCCGGCAGCGAGACGACCATGTACTTCGCTCGGTCGGCCACCTCTGCGGGAATGTCGGCGACGTGGGGAAGGAAGCCGTGCTCGGCGCTCAGGCGGTAGTAGTAGGGCTCTGCGCCCGCAAGCAGTGCAGCCGCCCGGAAGACCGGGTAGCACGGGTCGGGCAGCAGCACCGTGTCGCCGGGGTCGGCCAAGGTCGGCCCCATGTGCCCCATCCCCTCCTGCGTGCCGCAGACCGAGGTCACCATGTCGGGCTCGATGCCCTCTACGCCGTAGCGGCGCGCGTAGTAGTCGCACACCGCCCGCTTGAGCTCGGGGATGTCGCGCAGGGTGTACTTCCAGCTCTGGGGGTCGCGCGCGCTTTCGACCAGCGCGTCGACGATGTGCGGGGACGGCGCGAAGTCGGGCGTCCCGACGCTCAGGTTGTAGATGGTGCGCCCTTGCGCCTCGAGCTCGAGACGGCGTTCGTTGAGCGCCGCGAACACCTCTTCGCCGAACGCGTCGAGCCGGTGGGAGAACTGCATGGCTGGTCTACCTCTCGTTTCCGTATCCTGTCCGTTTTGGCCGGCGTATACCTTACAATACGGCGGGGCGAACCGCGGCGCCGAGCGCGGCATCACCACGCACTGGGCACGCCGCCCCGACCGATACGACCGACGATGAGAAAGGCAGGCGACCCCGATGGCCCACCAGCGCGGCACCGTGCTGTTCGTCGAATACCCGCCCTGCTCGACCTGCAAGAAGGCGAAGGCGTGGCTCGACGCCCACGGCATCCCCCACACCGACCGCCACATCGTGGAGGATGCCCCCACCGCCGCCGAGCTCAAGGCATGGCACGCGGCGAGCGGCCTTCCCCTGCGCCGCTTCTTCAACACGAGCGGCGTCAAATACCGCGAGCTGGGGATAAAGGCCCGGCTCGACGCCGGCATGACCGACGGGGAGTGCTACGAGCTCCTCGCAAGCGACGGCATGCTCGTGAAGCGCCCCGTCGTCGTGGGAGACGGCTTCGTGCTCGTCGGGTTCAAGGAGGCCGAATGGGAGGCGCTCCTTGGCTGACGGCATCGGCAGTGCTGGCACGGCGTCCCCCGGCTCCCGCGTCGACCCCAGCCCCGACCTCGGGATGGACCCCGACCTCGACCCGTCCTACAAGACGCGCCTGCTCATAGGCCGCGAGGCGCTCGAGCGGCTCGCCGGCTCGACCGTCATGGTGGTCGGCGTGGGCGGTGTGGGCGGCAGCTGCGTCGAGGCGCTCGCCCGCGGGGGCGTCGGCACCCTCGTGCTGGTCGACCCCGACCGCGTCGTCCCCTCGAACATGAACCGCCAGGCCGTGGCGTACGTGCAGACCGTCGGTCTGCCCAAGGTCGAGGCAGCCGCAAGGCTGGTCGCCGCCGTCGCCCCCCGCGCGCACGTCGAGCAGGTCGGTCTGCGCGTGACGGCCGACAACGCGTCGGGGCTGCTGGAGCGGTATGCGCCCGACTTCGTCGTCGACGCGCAGGACACCGTCGCGGCCAAGCTCGCCCTCGCCTCCTGCTGCGAAGGGCGCGGCACGCCGCTCGTCAGCGCCATGGGCACGGGCAACAAGCTGCATCCCGAGCTGTTCGAGATTGCCGACATCTACGAGACGAGCGTGTGCCCGCTGTGCAAGGCGGTGCGCAAGCAGGCGCGGAATCTGGGCATCCGCCGCATGGCCGTGCTCTACTCGAAGGAGCCGCCGTGCAGGGTGCCGGCGGACGAAGAGGACCGCGCCGCCCTCGGCGACGGCAGGCCGGTCGGCACGGCGAGCTGGGTGCCCCCCGCTGCCGGCCTCATGCTGGCAGGCTACGCGATGCGCACGCTCGCGGGGTTGGAGTGAGGGAAGGGGCCGCGGCCCTACCCGACCTTCCTGATCTTCGCCACGAAGAAGCCCTCGTACCGCTCGGTCGGGCACACGCACAGCGTTCCGGACAGGCTCGTCGGGAGCAGCGGCAGGCCGCACGCGTCAATCGGCACCCCGCCGACAGCCTCGATGGGGACCACCTCGCAGGGCTTGCCCTTGACCGCCGCACGCACGATGTCCTCGTTTTCGCAGGCGAGCACCGAGCAGGTCGAATACACCAGGCACTCCCCCGGCTTGAGCAAGGACAGCCCCTTGCGCAGAAGGGCCGTCTGCGAGCGCCTCGACTTCTCCACCAGCTCGGGGGTGAAGCGCCGGGCAAGCTTGGGGTCGCGCACGTCGAGCGTGCCCGAGCCCGAGCAGGGCGCGTCGAGCAGGATCTGGTCGAAGCGGAAGAAGTCGTCGAGCCGGCGCGAGTCCGTGCGCATGACGCTGACGCACGCCGCGCCCTGGCGCTCGAGGTTGAACGCGAGCTTCTCGGCGCGCGGGCCGTGCATCTCGCAGGCGGTGATGCGCGCCTTCCCGCCGGAAAGCGCGGCCATCTGCGTGGTCTTGCCGCCCGGCGCTGCCGCCATGTCGAGCACGTCGGCCCCCGGGCGCGGCCCCAGAACCAGCGGCGGCAGCATCGACGAGAGGCTCTGCAGGTAGACCTTGCCCTCCTGGTAGAGGGGCAGGTCCCACACCGCGCGCTCGCGCACGCCCCGCAGCACGAACGCGTCGGGGTACCACGGCACGCCCTCCCACGCGATGCCCGCCTCCTCGAGGGCGGCAGCCACCTCCGCGCGCGACGCCTTGAGCGCGTTGGCGCGCAGCGTCACCGGGCGCCGCACAGCACAGCCGGCGACCACGCGGCGCGCCGCGTCGGGGCCGTACTGCGCGACGAGCATCGGTTCGAAAAAGGACGGCAGGCACGCCGACGCCTCCCCGTAGGACAGATCGCCGCAGGCCGACCCGTTCCCGAGATTCCCGGCGGCGCTCACTCCCCCTGCACCTCGATGCAGGCATCCTCCGCCACGGCGGTGCTCGCCTTGACCTTCGTGACGCCCTTGACGCTCACCCTACCCCCGTCGATCAGGGCCTTGGCCTTTGCGCGCGAATCGGCGAAGCCGTGCGCGACGAGCCAGGCGTCGAGGCGCACTGTGCCCTCCCGCACGCGCTTGACCGCCGCGGTCGTCAGCCCCTCCTCGGGGGCGGCGGGCCTGATGGGCCGGCCGAAATAGTCGCGCTCCAGATGGCGGTTCTCGAGGCGGGTGGCGGCGTTTGCGGCCGAGCGCTCGGCGCGCGTGGTCGGCTTGGCCTTCTTGCCTGGCGTCGGCGTCGTCTCCGACGGTGGTTTGATGCGCACGGGCGGATCCTCTCGTCTTCGCGACCGCGGGCGGCCGGCAGCCGGCAGCCGCCGGCGGCCGGCAAGCGCAGCGGCCTTCGTCCGCGGGCAACTCGTTTCCCGACATCATACGGGATTGCGGCGTCCGCGGCGCTACAGTTCGACAAAACCCATCGAAGCGGCGACAAGGCCGACGACCGCATAGAGAGCCCAGTCCGCCGCGGCCAGGCCGAGGCAGACGAGAATCTCGAGCACGGGATGGCGCCGGGCGAGGGCGGGGACGCGCGTGCCCAGCCTGCGCCGGTCGAGCAGAAGGTACGCCGCGACGGCAAAGACGCCGTTCACCGCGACCAGGTAGCTGTAGACGCGGAGCCACGGCGGCCATCCCGCGTTCTCGGGCACGGGGACAAAGGCGGCGCGAACGCACACGGCGAGCATGAACGCATAGGCCGCCACGACCGCACCGTTCCACAGCCGCCCGACCCACGCCGGGGTGCGGGGACCGAACGCGCGGATGACCGGCCCGGCGCCCGGTTCGGGAGCAGAGGCGGCAGCGGGATCGGCAGCCCCCGAGCCGCAGGGCGACGCGACGGCAGCGGGGACGGCGCCCACTTCGACGCCGTCCGCCGCAACGGCGCCGCTCCCTCCTCGCCCGCCGCCGTCCCGCTCCCGGCCGCAGGGCGCCCCGGCCTCACGGCAGGCGTCGTCGAACGCCCGCCGGAGCTCGCCGGGGTCCCGGTAGCGCGAAAGGGGCTCGAGCATCGTCGCCCACTCGACCACGCGGCGCAGCGGCTCGGGCACCCCGGGGTCGGCGAAGCGCCGCCTGCGGTCGCCGCGGTCAGCGTCGCGTCCCGTCAGGCAGAAAAAGAGCACCATGCCCAGGGCGTACACATCGGTGCGCACGTCGGTCTGGCCGAACCCGAACTGCTCGGGAGGGGCGTAGGGGCGCGTCCCGAAATAGGCGGTGTCGCCGTCGGCGTCGGGGTCGTATGAGCGCGCGATGCCCAGGTCGACGAGCGTGAGCGCCGACGGGTCGCCCGCGGGGCAGACGACGTTCGAGGGCGTGACGTCGCGGTGGACGACCGGATGCCCGAGCGCGCCGTGCAGCTCGGCGACCGCCTCGCACAGCGCCGGGAAGACGCGCAGGGCGAGACCGAGGCGGCCCCGCGCGTCCGGCTCTCGCCCCACCAGCTCCCGCAGCGTCTCGCCGCAGGCGTGTCCCATCAGAACGACCAGCCTCCCGCCCGCCTCGTGGCAGTCGTAGACCGCCGGCAGGTAGCGCTGCCTGCGTCCGGCGCGCCTCAGCTCGAACAGCTCGCGGTAGACCGACCCGATGCCGGCGTCGCGGTCGATGAGCTTGCGGATGTAGGGGCCCTGCTCGGCGCCGTTCGCCCCCTCGAAAAAGACGCGCTGGGTCTCCTCCACCGCCGACGCCTTGAGGACCGCATCGACGCGGAAGCAGTCGTCGCGCAGCAGCGACGCGAGATAACCTTCGAGGCCGTCCCCGGGGCGGCGGGTCGCCCCGCCGGCGACGAGGGTGCCGTCGGGGCCGCCTCTCCCGTCGGCGTGCCCGGGCGAGGCGGCCGACGACGGCTCGCCCGCCCGGTCGGGACCGGGGGCGGCCGGGATGCTTGGCACGCTGTCGCGAGAGGCTTCTTCCATGTGCCGGATTCTAGCAGACGACCGCGGCTAGCAGACGGTCTCCTCGCCGAAGCGGTAGAGCTCCTCGTTCACCTTCTGGAGGGAGCAGCCGCGGTCGATGCAGAAGATGATGATCGCGTCACGACGGTTCTTGCAGTTGAGGGCGTTGACGCCCGCGGCAGAGAGCGCCCGGTTCGTCTCGCGCAGCGACAGAGCCATGGCGAAGGCGATCTGGAGCACCTTGTTGCGCGAGGGGTTGCGCTCCCCCTTGAAGATCTGGTAGCCGAACGTCTCGTTGAGGTTCGCCATGCGGACGACCTGGGCGCGCTCGAGGTGCTTCTCCTCGAGCAGCCGCTGGAGGTATTCGGAGAGCGTCCGCTCGCCGAAATCGTGGCTGTCGAGATAGGCCTCGGGGTTCGGGGCGCTGAGTAGCTCGTCGAGCAACCCCTCGGTCAGAGGTTCCGCCATCGTCCACCCCTCCCCTACGCGACCGTCCAGCTCGCCGTCGCAGAAGACGACAGCAGCGAGGAATAGTACAGCACCTTCGCAAGGTCGCCGTCAAAGTACAGCATGCCCGACGCGGTGCCGCCCGGTGCGAGGGCTCCCGAACCGAGCGCGTCCTCGGCGTCGTCGTAGTAGGTCGTGTACTGCTGGACGCCCTGGGCGTCCTGGCCCTTCCAGTCGAGCATGTTGAACGACGCCTCGCCGTCGCCGCCGTTCGTGTAGGTGACGCGCACGCCCGTCACCGTGGAGCCGTCGTAGTTGACCAGGCCCGCCTGGACGCCGTCGACCGAGACGGACAGGCCGCCCTCGAGCTCGACCGCGGAGCCGACGGCGAGGTCGGCCGAGGATGCGCCCGGCGCGTCGGAAGGCGCACCCGATGCCGCGCCCGCCGCGGCGTCCCCGGTCGAGTCCGCCGGCGAGACGCCCGTCACCGCAGGCCCCTCCGACAGGTCGTCGACCGCCGCGTCGACGGCGGCGCCGTAGAGGCTCTGCGTCGCAAACACCACCGCGATGGCGACGGCGCTCACGACGAGCGCCGCGATGGCCATCCCCCTGCCCGTCCGCGTGCCGCGCACGGCGGCGACGATACCGACGGCGGCAAAGGCCGCGCTGAGCAGCGCGATGAAGAACGATGCGTTGTTGACGATGGGAACGAACGACGTGGCGAGCGCGACGATGCCGAGCACCAGGCCGGCTACCGCCATGGCAGAGCGGGGCGCAGACGCCAACGGCGCCGACGACGAGACGGGCGCAGATGCCGGCACGCGCGTGGTATCGGAACTCATGGGATTCTCTCCTCACATGAGGGGGTCGCCCGGCGTCCGACCCAAGGGCCGGCGGGCGACCGCCCGGTTGACTGGTCGCCCGCCATTGTAAGAAGGTCCCGCAGGCAATTCATTAGCTGTGAGCTTAACGCGCGCTGCAGCTTGTTCTTGGGGTCGCCGATCCAGCGGTAGAACGTCGACTCGTGGATGCCCAGCGCGCAGATGATGTCGCCGTTGGAGAGGCCGTCCGCCTTGAGGCGAATCGCCTCGTCCACCATCTCCTGCGTCAGCTTCGGACGCCTCGCCATGCAATCACCCCCGTGAAAGTCGATAGATCTCATCACGGTGGATTGTCCGGGCGCGTCACAAACACTTTTATGGGTTAAAATGGTTAAGGATGGAGAGTAAACACTCTGTTGAGCAAGCATAAGTTTGGAGGGCATATGAGCGACGTGTCAACGGCAGCTGTTTCCACTGCCGACCTCATTACGTTAATTCCCTGCATCGTTACGGCAATTCTTTCTGCAGCGACCCTAGTTCAGACATACAGCCTGAAAAGGAGGGAGCGTCGAGATGAGATTATCGATAAGAGAATCGATATTTTTATGCAGGCAAACAATGAGTTGAATGCTGTTCTGCCAAATGAGCTTCGCATTGAGGACCGAATAAACAATATGACGCGCTATGACGCCACGGGATCTATAAATGACAAAGTGGTGTTCTCAGAAGCAGACGCTAAGGTTACCTGCATAAATGATGCGGGCTGCTATGTGTCCAAAACCGATCTGCAGGAGATCGAGCGGTGCGCCAGCGACAACATGTCGATACTTGGGAACCACATATCACGATATAGGTATTTATATCCCGCCGAACTTGCTGACAGAATAGATAAAATACTCATCAACTGGAACGATGCCCCCAAAAAAGATGGATTTGAATACATCAAAAAAGGCTCTGATCATGTAGGTAAACCAGACGAAGAAGAGGATTACCTTTTCCACCTAAAGACACAGCATCTGATTAAACCCATTCAAATCCGTTATCTGATTGTCAGGCACTATGAGTCGACACTGAGGGAAATGTTGAATACGGGGTCGAACACGAGTGAGAAATCAGAAATCTGACTCCGTTTTATGAGTCGCCCCTTCGCTCCCGCCGCCCCTTGAGCCCGTACTTCCTGCACAGACGGCTGTTGCGCTGCCGCATCATGTCGCGCTCGCGCCGCACCTTCTCGAGCTCGGCGGACTCCTCCGCGTGCGCCCGCTCGCGCTCGAGCTGCTCGTTGAAGGCGCGCTCCTGCTCCAGGTGGTAGCGCTCGGTGCAGAGCGGGCACATCCCGGTCTGCCGGTTGATCTTCACGCCCACGGCCCCGCACTGCGGGCACACCGTCTGGATGGCGAGCGAGCAGTGGATCCGCGACGCGCGCATCTCCACCGCCCGCACGGAGTGGGCGACGCTGCACCTCCGCTCGATCTCGGCGGCCGCGTAGGCCGCGCCCCGGAAGCTCACCTCGCGCAGGACGTCGTCCTGCTCCTCGGTCCACCAGCTCATCGCGCGCACCTCCCTCCGCGTCTCAAGCCACCGCACCCGCGCGTCTCGCGCCCGCATGAGACGCCGACCAGCCCCGCCGCCAGCGAGAACGCCGCCCGTCTCAACATCTCGACCGAAACCGCGCCCAAGGCCCCCGCCCGCGCGTGCGCGCGCCCGCGCCCGCCCGCGTGCGACGTCCCCCCCATGTCTCGTCCCCGTCAAGACGTTGAGACGGGAGGAGGGGACGCGCACCCTCACCAGCCGCCAGGGGCGTCTCGACCCGTGTCTCAGCATGGCCCGCCCCCTTGAGACGGCGCCACCGCAGGCGGCGCGCCCGCCGAGCGCTCGAGCATGGCCTCCAGGGCGGCGTTGTCGACGCAGACGCAGTACACCCGCGAGTCTCCGAAGCGCTTCTGCCGCGTGAACCCGCGCCCGGAGCCGGGCAGCAGCACGCCCTCGTCGGCCATGCGCCTGAGCGTCTTCTGCCGGTCGAAGTTGGCGCCCGCGAGCGCCTGGTCGAGCACGGACGAGAATACCCACCAGCAGAACCCCGGCCGGTCGCGGTACTGCTCCACCGACCCCCAGCGCTCGAGCCGGTCCATCTCCGCCGAGCTCTCGAAGTGCAGGCGGTTGCGCACCAGCCACTCGGCCACGAACTGGATCGCCTTCACGTCGGTGTCGCCGCCGTCCGCGCCCGTGGCGTTCACGAGCGCCCAGCGCGCCATCAGCATCGCGCCCTCCAGGCACGCCGCCCAGTCGCTGCCCGGCGCGAACACGTAGAACTGCGCGAGGGCGTCCGCGAGCGCGAGCAGCGCCACGTTGTCCGCCTGCGGGTGCCCGCCGGCGGCGGCGCACACGGCGTCGCGCACGGAGGAGAACTGCCCCGCGTAGAAGGCCGCGTCGTTTCGCCTCAGCGCCGCCACGTATGTCCGCCCCGCGGTTCCGTGCTGCGCGGAGACGAGGTGGTGCATGGCCTGGGCGGCGCGCACGTCCTCGAAGGGCTCGGCGCAGAGCTCGAGGGTGCGGTTCGCCGCGCCCTGCTGCGTGGAGGAGCCCACGATGGGGATCTCGCCCGTGGCTATCGTCAGGCAGCGCCACGAGCCCGCCCTCATCATCGTCCGGTCGCTGTTCAGCGCGCCGCGCTCGTGCCCGAGCGAGAGCGAGTAGAGCAGGTCCTCCACGACCTGCCGCTTTCCCGCCTGGCCGCCCACGGCGCCCTTGCTCTGCAGCTCGTCGATGATCACGGGTATGTCGTGAAGGAGCGCCGCCGCTCGCACGATGCTCTTGGGCGTGTCGGCGAAGGTGCGGAAGTAGCTGTCCGCGCCCTCGGTGGGGTCGCCCCACACGCTGCCGGCGGCCTTCAGGGTCGGCGTCTTGCCGGAGCGCGAGCGCCCCCAGAGGTAGACGATGAAGGTCTGGACACCGAGAAGGGACACCAGCGGGGAGGCGAAGCTCGCCGCCAGGACGCAGCGGAACGCCATGGAGGCGGCCCGCGCCGGCGCTACGCCCTCCACCCACGCCGCGAGCGTGCCCGCCGGCTCCATGAAGGGGCGCGCCTTCACCGCCTCGTCCGGGCTGGGGTCGAAGCGCACGCCGCCCTCGCCCAGGTCGTAGGGCATGAAGGCGGAGAGCGGGCCGTCGGCCCAGCCAAGGTGCACGACGCTCCTCGCGCGCGGCCGCGCCCAGCCGAAGCGGCGCTCCACGTCGGTCAGGTAGCGCACGACGTCCTTGGCGTTGGCGGAGGAGACGTTGGCGCCCAGCGGCGCGAGCGCGCCGATCACCTTGCTCTGGTTGAGCAGCACCTCGCGGTCGAGCGCCCGCTCGCGCACGCCGCCGGGAACCGTCACGCGCACGAGGGCGCGCACGTCTCCGGTGTCCACGTCCACGAGGTCGGCCGCCACCCAGGGCGCCGTCGAGGTCACCGAGCGCGCGAGCTCGCCGTCTCGCCCGCGGACCCACAGCCTCCCGCGCTCGTCGACGAACCACCCCTCCACGGAGGGCGCCGTCTCGAAGTCCGACGCCTCCTCGTCGGGGTAGACCCTCTCAGCCGTGCCCGGTGCAGCAGTCGAACACATGTTCTTGTCATTGGCGCGGGAAGTGAGCGCGTGGCGAGAAGGACGGTCGGCCCGCCGCTCCCTCGGCCGGTAGAACTCCGTGCAGCCCTCGATGGCGCGCTCGATCGTCTGCGCGCCGTAGGTGGTGCCGCCCCGGCGGCTGTCCCACTTGTCGCGCATGAGGCCGCTCTTGCGGAAGATCCGGTCCATGCGGGAGGCGTCGCCCGCGCACCAGAAAGCGAGGTGCGAGCACAGCGCCATGTCGGCGGCCGAGCGGTCGCCGCCCTGCGCCGAGCAGTCGCCGGCCATGAGGGCGCGGATCGCGTCGCCGCTGCGGGAGGCGTACATGCGCCCCAGCAGCGCCTCGTCGTCCACGTCGACGCCCGCGCCCGCCGCCTCCGACAGCGTCGGCTGCGCGGCAGCCCGCCCCGGCTCGATCCAGGTGCGGTATGCCTTCTCGATAACGCCGGGGTTCTCCGCGAGCGTCCCGCGCCCCTCGAAGACGTTCCCCGTCACCGTGAAGTAGCGGTCGTGGTCGTACATCTCCACCACGCGCCCGCCGGGCTGCCCCTTCCTCGAGCGCTGGGCCCAGTCGGGCTTCGCGCCCCGGAAGATCAGGTGCAGCCCGTCGCCCGAGGGAGAGACCTCCGTGTAGGTGCCCGCCTCGTCCACCACCCAGCGGTACGCGGGGTCGAGGACGTCATCCGAAATCACGTGGTCGAGGTCGAGCCCCGTGAACGCGCGGTCGGGCCCGAACACGAACCCCACGCCGTCGCAGCGCCAGCGGCCGACGGCCGCCACGGCCTCCTCGAAGGTCGCCCAGGTTGCGGGGTCGGTGCTCTTGGCCATGCGCCCGTTCGCCGCGCACACCGGGAGCTTCGTCGTCTTGCCGTTGCGCTCCTCGCGCCGCCAGCACACCCAGCGCGGCTCGGCCTTGAGCTCCGCAGGGACGCGTGCCAGCGCGTCGGCGAGGGAGCCCGCCCCGCGTGGGCTACTCGCGGCCCTCTCCGTCATTCGAGGCCCCCTTCTTCGCGTTCTTGAAGATCACGTCGCGGCAGATCCGCCAGCGACCGTTCACCTTGTCGGCGGGGATCCGCCCCTCGCGTATGCCGCGGGTGATGGATCCCTCGTGCTCGCCGGTCACGTCGGCGAGCTGCTTGGGGGTCATGAAGTACGGCAGCTCCTCGAAACTCATCTCTCGCTCCCTCTCCTCCGATTTGCCTCTGGACCGCACGCGCGGCTCCACCCCGTCTGTCACGAAGTGGCACGTTTCGTCGCCGTGCAGCGGTAGAATATCACAGGAATTGTCAACAAGTGAGATTCTTTGCAAGTTTTGAGGTAGAATGACCCTATACAATTGAACTGCTTGTCAACTAGTGATAGAATCTGTTGCGAAGCGTAACAACGATACGGAGGGCACCCCTCCACAGGACGAACACATCCGAGAGAGGCGGAGGGCATGGCGAGCAACCTTCTGAAGCTCCGCAAGGCGGCGGGCTACAAGAACTCCAACGAGTTCGCGGTGGAGTACGAGATCCCGACCTCCACCTACGCGCGCTACGAGTCCAACCCCGACAAGATCCCCATGGACCGCGCCTGGCAGCTCGCGGACATCTTCGGCACCACCATCGACGCCATCGTCGACCGCGAGGTGCCCGACCCCGCGTGCATGCGCGGCGAGGTGCAGCTCGAGTACGACGGGCTCACGCCCGAGGCGCGGCAGCTCGCCGACGAGCTCCGCGAGTTCGTGCTCATGAAGGACGAGAAGATCCGCGAACGCCGCCGCCGCGAGGAGGAGCGCCCCTACGAGGCGCTCTGCTACCAGTACGAGCAGCAGATGCTCTCCCAGATGCGCGACGGCGCCGCCTTCGGCGAGCTCGTCGCGTTCGACAGCGCCGAGGCCGCCCGCGCCGCCTTCGAGTCCTTCCTCCGGGAGCAGGCTGCGAAGAAGCGCGGCAAGCTCTCCACCAAGGCGCAGGAGCTCATCGACAACAGGACCATCGAGAAGATCATGGCGGCCTACGACCGCACCCACGGCGAGTTCGAGCTCGACGGCATGCATGTGCTGTGGGGCTCCGTCGACCACGGCGTCATGGTCGAGTACGACTCCGCGGAGAGCGCGAGGGGAGGTGACGCGAGGGAGTAGAGGCCCAGAAACAGGTGGGCCCGCGGGAGCTGGCACTCCCACGGGCCCGGCGTCCGGTCCAGAGGCAAATCCAGAAGGGACGGTGACAAGTATATGTCACTGACTGCAACCTCCCAAACCCCCTACAAGCCCATCAGCGGCAAAAGAACACTCCAGCGCCTGCGCCGCGAGGCGGGCTACCGCTCCGCGAAGGAGTTCGCCGAGGCGCTCGGCATCCCCGGCTCCACCTACGCGCGCTACGAGCGCGCCGGCGACGGCGCCGACTGCGGCATCCCGCTGCCCGCCGCGTGGCAAATCGCGGACAAGCTGGGCTGCTCCATCGACCTCGTCATCGGCCGCGAGGACATCGACGCGCCCGAGCCCGAGGGCATCCAGCCCCGCTACGAAGCCCTCAGCCCCGAGGGCCGCGCCCTCGTGGACAGCTACCTCTCCTACGTGGAGCTCGGCGAGCGCGCCGCTCGCTCCCAGGGCAGGAGGTGAGCGCCATGGCCAAGGCAGAGAAGAACCTCAGCATCATGTCCTTCTCCCTCACGGACGGCTCCGGTAACGAGGTTCCCGCCGTCGCCCTCGTCGCCGCCCCCGGCGAGGCATTGCGCCTCGACGAGCCCTGGCAGCGCGAGCTCGCCCGCGACCTCGAGTGGCGCTACCGCCCGCCCTACGTCGTCGTCGGGGACGGTGAGTAGCCATGGCAAAGGTCACGGGCGAGGGCACCATAGTCCAGCTCGAGAAGGACAAGCCCAAGAGCAAGTGCCGCAAGTGGCAGCTGCGAGTCCCCGTGGGGCTCGACCCCCGCACGGGCAAGTACAAGACCCGCACGAGGCGCTTCAACGGCACCTACACCGAGGCGAAGAAGGCCCTGCGCGAGTTCATCAAGGAGATCGAGAACGACGAGGTGCACAAGAGGTCGGGCACGACCATCAAGGAGTGCGCGGAGGACTTCATGACGAGGCGCCGTGCGTCCGGCGAGTTCACCGAGAACACCAACGTGACCTACGAGCGATTCTTCAAGGCAATCAACCGTCACATCGGCTACGCCGACGCCTCGAAGGTCACGCGAGAGACGCTCGAGAAGATGTACGCCGCCATGCGCTCCGGCGACACCCTCTCCGGCAAGCCCGCCAGCGGCACCTATCTCAACCAGATCCACAAGACGCTCAAGCTGCTGTTCGACGACCTCGTGAAGGACGGTGTCGTCGCCAAGAACCCCTGCACCGAGATGGACACGCCGCGCAGGGACACCCAGCCCCGCCGCGCCCTCAAGCCGGAGGCCATCCGGGAGTTCATAGCGCAGCTCGACTTCACCCGGGAGGCCGACATCGCGTACTTCCTCGCGGTCAGCACCGGGATGCGTCGCGGGGAGGTCTGCGGCCTCTCGTGGCGCGACGTCGACCTCGAGAGCCAGGTCATATCGATCCGCAAGTCCTACGACTGCTTCGGGAACCTCAAGGACCCCAAGACGAAGGCCGGCGTGCGGCGCCTCCCCATGCCCGACTCCGTCCGAGACGCCCTCGTCATGCACAAGGAGGCGCAGAAGGCCCGCATTGACGAGTACGCGGCGGAGCAGGAGAGGCTGGCGAAGAAGAACGGCGAGAAGCCCGGAAAACGCCTGGAGCAGAGCGAGAGCACCCCGGTCGTTCTCAGCACGACCATGGGCAGGCTCAGCCCAAACGTGCTCGAGGCATGGTGGCTGCGCGACCGCGAGACGCTCGGCCTCAATGGCTGGGCGTTCCACGAGCTTCGCCACTCCTACCTCTCCACTCTCGCCCTGAGGGGCGTGCACCCCAAGGTGATGCAGGAGCTGGCCGGCCACGCCTCGAGCGAGATCACGATGGAGATCTACACCCACGTGAACATGGAGGCCAAGCGTGCGGCGGCAGACGTCGTGAGCGACCTCTTCTCCGAACCCGTCGAGGCCGCCCCCGCCGTCACTCCGATCGTCCAAGTCGAGCCCCGCGTCATCAACGGCGGGCGCCGACTCACCCTCGTAAGCTCACCTCGTGAGCGCGTGGAAAACGCCCCTGAAAGTACCTCAGAGCAACCCCAAGAACGATTCGTACCGGATTCGTACCAGGCGGCAATCCGCTGAAAGGAGGTCAAAAGAAACGATACCTTCTAACTGCGCATTTATTCGCCCTTTCGGACCAACCGGCCTCCTACGTCATTAGCTGCGAGCTAAGCGCTGCCCGCATCCGCTGGCGTCGAAGGGCGCGCTACTCCCGCATGCAGGGAGGAAGCTTGTCGTCGGGCACGCTGCCGAACAGGAACTTGTCCTCGTCGTCGGGGGTCATCGTGCAGACGTCGCGGTCGACCGGCGTCCCGTCGACCTCGTCGAGGTGTTTGGCGAAGCGGCAGCCCGCACAGCCTTCGTCGTAGGTGAAGGGCAGGTAGGTCCCCTTGACCTTGACGCCCTCTCCGTCCATCGTAACCATGGCAGCCTCCCTCTCCCCCGGCGCGGCGCGCCGTTTGCCAACCGGCCGCATCCCGCGGCTGCAAACAAGTATAATCGCCGGCGGCACATTCCGAACGCTCGCCGACGGGACCGTCCGGACGCAACTACCGGACAGAACCATCAGACAGGACCATCACGTGGAAGCCCTCGCCCAGACCTTCTCGCCCGACATCGTCACGTTCCTCGTCGTCTGCCCGCTCGTGTTCCTTGCGGGGTTCGTCGACGCCATCGCCGGGGGCGGCGGGCTCATCTCGCTGCCCGCCTACCTCATCGCCGGCCTTCCGGTCCATGCGGCGCTCGGCACGAACAAGATGTCGTCGTGCATGGGGACGGCCCTGGCGACGCTGCGCTATGCCCTGCGCGGTTTCGTCAACCTGAGGCGGGCGGCGCTCTGCGTGGTGCTCGCACTGGTCGGATCGGCCACGGGGGCCCGGATCGCCCTTTTGCTCGACGACGGCGTCTTCCGCGTCGTCATGCTCGTCGTGGTGCCGGCGACCGCCGCCTACGTGATGTTCCACAAGGGGCTCGCCGACGTGAAGGAACCGCTCCCCGCCCGACGCACTGCCGCGCTCTGCGCCGCGATATCGCTCGTCATGGGCCTCTACGACGGGTTCTACGGACCGGGAACGGGAACCTTCCTCGTGCTCGCGTTCATGGGAATCGCCCATCTGGGGCTCGACGAGTCGACCGGCACGTGCAAGGTCGTGAACCTCGCGACGAACGTCGCGGCGCTGACGGTGTTTCTGGCAAACGGCACCGTGCTCGTGGTGCTCGGCCTGACCGCCGGCCTGTTCAACATGGCGGGAGCCTGGCTCGGGGTGAACTGCTTCGTGGGCAAGGGCGTGCGCATCGCGCGGCCCGTCATGCTCGTCGTGCTGGCGGTGTTCTTCGTGAAGCTGCTGGCAGACCTGGTCGGGTGAGGCCGCATGGGGATGCGGGTCCGGACGCGGGAGGCCGGAGCGGGGCGGGGCGAAAAGCCGGGGTGGTGGCGCCGTTCGGGCGGAGGCGGCCCGGGAAAAGGACCGCCTGGGCGGGGCGGCCCACGGAGGAAGCCTGCCGGAGGGGGCGGCCCGGGTGAGGGGCCGATGCCTGAAAAAATCGCCGTTGCGAACGATTCCATCAAATACGGTGAGGCGCTTCGGCGGAAGATTGAAAACTGTACTTTTCTAATTGCAAAGAATGCTTTCTGATTATCGTCAAACGAAGGACTCGCGCAGCCAAAACCCGATCCCCAATCGTTCGCAACACGCATTTCTTCAGGGAACGGACCCTGTGCGCCGCGCAGAACGGCAGGGGCTTCCCTCGAGGCGGCATGCCGCCGTCCGAAAGAAGCCCCTGCGTTCGAACCTTTCGCCGCCCCGGAGGGCATCGCTGCAGCGCATTCCAGCTCCGTCTACCGTGCCGGACCTCTTATCGGGGATGCTCCTATCAGGGCAGCCCTCTATCCTGGCGGCCTCCCCTACCGGGCGGCCCTCCCATCCCGGGCCGCCCGGCCATCCCGGTCCGTCGCGGCAGTCCGATTAGCCCGCGTAGTCGGCGGCGTTGTTGCCGGCGATGCGGCCGAAGGTGTAGATGTCGCTCATCGAGGTCGAGCCGAGGCGGTTCGTGCCCATCTTGTGGCCCGCCACCTCGCCGGCGGCATACAGGCCGGGGATGGGGTTGCCCGCGGTGTCGAGCACCTGGGCGTCGGTGTTGATGTGCAGGCCGCCCATCGTGTAGTGCACGGCGGGCTTGTACACCACGATGTAGTAGGGCGGGGTCTCGATCTTGCGCATCTCGCCGCGGTAGTTGAAGTCCTCGTCGGCGCCGGCGTCCACGAAGCCGTTCCAGCGCTCAATCGTGGCCTTGAGGGCCTCGGCGTCGATGCCGAAGGGCTCGCAGGCCTCCTCGATCGTGTCGGCCGTCACGCACAGGCCGCGCGACGTGAGGTTCTCGTACTCGTCGTGATGGATGTCGACGACGCCGGTCTCGTCGGCTGCCGCCTGGTCCCAGATCTCGTAGGCACGCTCGTCGGTCTGGGCAAGGATCGCGTTCGACAGCACGTCGCGGCGGTCGAGCTCCTCGACGAAGCGCTCACCCTCCTTGTTGAACATGATGGTGCGCTCGTCGAGGCGCGTGTCGTCGAGGTAGATCAGGGCGCCGGTGTCGACATCGCAGATCGGGTAGGTCTGGATGAGGTCCATGTCGATGAGCTCGGCGCCGATCGCGGAGGCCATGGTCAGGCCGTCGCCCTGCGCGCCCACGGAGTCGGTCGAGTTGAATTGGGCGCCGAAGTCGGGGTTGGCCTGCTCGCGCATCTCGACGTTGGAGCCGAAGCCGCCCGAGGCGAGCACGACCGCCTTGCAGGCGAACTCGTAGGTGTCGCCCGTCACGGTGTTCTCGGCCTTGATGCCCGTCACGGCGCCGTCGGTCACGACGAGCTCGGTCGCCTTGGTGTTGTCGACCAGGGTGAGGTTGGCGATGCCCTGCGCGCGCTCGGTGAGCTTGGTGGTCATCGCGTTGCCCTTGTGGCCCTTGGGGATGATGGAGCGCTTGACCGAGTGGCCGCCGAAGAACAGCTGGTTGTGCTCCCAGGCCACGCCGCCCTCGAAGGTGAGCCACTGCGCGGCGTCGTAGACGTTGTTGCAGATCGTGGCGACCAGGTCGGGGTCGCCGATGTTGTCGCCGCCGACGAGCATGTCCTCGGCCATGAGCTCGGGGCTGTCCTCGATGCCCTCCTGGACCTGAATCCAGTTGCCGGGCACCGCCATCTCGCCGCCCGAGAGCGACGTCGAACCGCCGTAGATGCCGAGCTTCTCCATAAGCAGGACGCTCTTGCCCTTGTTGGCGGCCGAGATGGCCGCGGTGAAGCCCGCGCCACCCGTGCCGACGACCACGACGTCGTAGGAGTCGGCAAGGCCCTCGGCGGCCGGCTGGACCGCATGCTCGCGGCCGCGCCATTCGGAGGAGTCCTCGCCCGCGGCGTCGAGCGCCTCGCCCACGGCGAGCAGGAACGCCGAGCTCGACAGCGTCGCGCCGGCGACGACGTCGACGTTCAGGGTCTGGTTGTCGACGATGAGCTTGGTGAGCTTCTCCATGCACACGTCGCCGATGCCCGGACTCTCGTGCGAATAGAGGACATTGATGCGCTCGATTGCGCCGGCGTTGGTCACGACCTCGACCTCGAGGTGGCCGTTCTTGCCCACCGAGGAACCGACCGTCGCGACCGCGGGGGCGGCAGCGGCCTCGTCGGCCGCCTCGTCGGCCAGGGCGACGCCCGCGCCCAGGGCCATGGCGCCGCATGCGGCGGCACCGGCGACGAACTGCCTGCGAGATACTTCAGCCATCGTGCATCCCATCCTTTCGGAGCGGCCCACGCACCCTGCGCGGACCGCCGTGCGGATATGTACGCCCGCGCCCCTCGGCTTCCGGGAACCACGGGGGCACCTTGCCGAAACCCCCGCGGCGCCCTGCCGCCGGAGGTTCGCCGGACGCGGCGCGGGCCTTTCACGCCCCCTACGGTAGCGCGGCGGGCACCGGACGCGAGGTTTAACCTTGTAACACTGACGCAACGTCAACTCGCTTGCCATTTGTGCAGCTCAACGATGCAATGCAAAACCGGGTTAATCTTGTAACCCGCTCCAAGCTCTCCCTGCGGGGCAAGTCGGGGCGCCACGCCGAGCAAACCGGGCGCGGTTGGGGCTATCATGAGTCGATGGCACGGCCACAAGAAGACCGGCCGCCGCACCCGGCCCCATGCCGCCGCACCCGGCTCGATGCCGCTGCACGCCGACCACCCAAGGAGGACGCGGCCATGAAAGAGTTCCTCGCCCGGTGGGGCACCCTGTTGCACCGCATCGCGCTCATGCCCGTCTCCTTCCTCGGCGTCGGCCTCTACCGCGCCTGGCTCGCCACGTTCTTCCGCTTCGGGGCCTTCCCCCACATGGGGTTCGCCGACTATGCCGTCTTCGAGATCAGCATCGGTGTCGTGTGCCTGATCGCCGCGGCGCTCACCCCCAAGATCGCCCCGCTGTGGTCGAACCGCCGCGTCCTGGCCGCCACCGGGGCGCTCTCGGTGGCCGGCTCGGCGGTCTGCGTCGTCGAGAGCTGCCTGTTCGCGAGCACCGTGCTCAAGTATGCCGGGCTCGTCCTCGCCGGGGCGGGGCTCGCCCTGCTCATCCTCGTCTGGTGCGAGTTCTTCGGGGCGCTCAACCCCATGCGCGTCGCCATCTACCATGCCGCCGGCATCTTCTTCGGCGAGCTGTTCTGCTGGCTGTTCATGGGGCTCGACGCCGCCTACATCATGGCGTTCTCGATCGGCCTGCCCGTGTTCTCACTCGCATGGGCAAGGCGCTCGATGGAACGCCTCCCCGAGGTGGAGCGGCCGCACGCCCAGGAGGCGGGCAGGCGCGGCGAGCTGCCGTGGAAGCCGATTCTGCTGATGGCGACGTGCACGTTCGCCACGGGCTTCGGCTCGCTGCCCGACCAGCCGTTCACCATCGGCAACGTGGTCGGCGTGCTCTCGTCGACGGCGTTCGTGTTCTTCGGCTCGCTGTCGAACTCGCGCTGGTTCAACTTCGACACCATCTACCGGCTCGCCTTCCCGCTCATGACCGCCTGCCTGCTGCTCGTCACGCCGCTGCTCTCCCGCGAGCCGCTCGCCACGGCAGCGTGCTTCGACGCTGGCTACACCATGCTCTCGATGTTCGTCATGATCGTGCTGAGCAACATAACGTACCGCTTCGGCATCAGCTCCGTGTGGCTCAACGGCATCGAGCGCGGCATCCGCTACCTGGTCGAGGCCCTCGGGTGGCTCACGTTCGCAGTATCCGACGCCTATCTGCCCCCGCAGACCAACGCCGTGGTCCACTTCGCCATCACCGCCACCGTCATCGCCATGTTCCTCGTCGTGACCTTCTCGGAGAAGAACCTCTCGGCGCGCTGGGGCATCGACCTGCGCGGGGGCACGCAGGACGATGCCGACGTGTTCGCACCCGGCCAGCTCGCGCTGCGCGTGTCGGACCTCTCGAAGGCGCACAAGCTGAGCGACCGTGAGGAGGAGGTCTTGCAGCTCATCGCACGCAAGGTTCCCATACAGCAGATGGAGGAGAGCCTGTTCGTGGCGCAGGGCACCATCAAGGCGCACACGAGCCGCATCTACCGCAAGCTCGGCGTGCACAGCAAGGAGGAGCTGTTCGAGCTGCTAGGAATAGGGGAAGGGGGATAGGTGCCCGCGAGAATCGAGGGGCGCGAGCGAAAGCGGAAAACGCGGGCGGGCCGCAGGCCAGAGCCGGAGGCGGAGGCGTGCCGCGGGCCAGAGCCGGAGGCGGAGGTGGAGGTGGAAGAATAATCATTCTTTAAATTAACGCCCATATTTTCTCGGAATGCGGTTCCCCGCGGATCTCTCTTCCCCACGGACAGCAATCGTCGTCGCAAAATCCTGGGCGTTTGCCGAAGCAGACCCTCCCCCGGCCCCTCTCGAATCCTGCCGTCACCGCGTTTCGGAGGATTCTGGCCACGCGACCACCGCGTTTCTCGCCATTTGGGGCGCTAATTCGGACAATTTCTTCTAAGTTTTTCTTTCATGATATTCGGGTGTATACTCCGGGCAGACGCTCCGAGCAATA
>DBEYOB010000049.1:0-20826 GCA_048173955.1 Coriobacteriales bacterium | reverse complement strand
CCGCTTGCCCGACCCGCCGGGGCCAGCGGGACCCGGCCGTTCGTCCTGCCTGGCAGGCGGGCATGCCACGCTCGCCCGCCAGGCCCACTCGGCAGGCGAGCATGCCGCGCTCGCCTGCCGGGCCCGCTTCCCGTTAGATCCTGCGCGCAGCCAGGTTGCCGCTCGAGATGGCCTCGGAGATGTTCCACGGCTCGGCGCAGTCGCCCACGGCCACGCACTCGATGCCGTCGAGGCCGTCGATGAGCGCGGTGTTGGGCAGCATGTCGCTCAGGTCCACCACGGCGTCGGCCGGGATGGTCACGTCGACGCCGGCGTCGGAGCGGTTGAACGTGATGGTGCCGTCGCCCACCTCGGTCACCGTGGCGTTGGCCCAGATGCGGCCGCCGTTAGCGGTGAAGGCGTTGCGGACGAAGCCCTGCACGTTCACCGAGTGGCCCTTCTCGAACAGGCTCATGGGGTCGGGGGTGACGATGGACACGTGCTTGCCCTGCTTCATGAGCCAGATGGCCGAGTCCACGGCGCGCACGTTGCTGCCGAGCACCACGACCTCAGGTCCGCACTCGAGCGCCATCATGCCATTGAAGTCGACGACCGGGGTGGCCTCGGTGCCCGTCAGCGACACGCCGGGCTCGGCGGCGCCGCAGGCCAGGACCACGTAGTCGGGCGCGGCCGCGGCGATGTCGTCGGTTGTCACCTCGACGCCGGTCTGCACCTCGACGCCGGCGACCTCGAGCTCCTTGGCCAGGTAGGTGGCGAGGCGGTTGAGGTTCTCGTGCGGGCCCTTGATGGCCTCGGCCGTGGGCAGCGTGCCGCCGAGCGAGCCGTTCTTCTCGTACAGCGTGACGCTGTGGCCGCGCTGCGCGGCGACGCGGGCGGCCTCCATGCCGGCGGGGCCGCCGCCGATGACCATGACGTTCTTGGGGGTCTCGGCCGGCGTGGGCTCAAAGCCCTCGGGCATGTCCTCGCCGTAAGCGCGCCAGTTGGCGGCGTTGACGCGGCAGTGCTCCATGAGCTTGCCGGCGTGGTCGGGGTCGTAGAAGCAGTGCAGGCAGCGCGTGCAGGGGGCGATTTCGTCGATGCGGCCCTCGCGCAGCTTGTTCACGTATTCGGGGTCGACGCACAGCGGGCGGTTCATCACCAGGAAGTCGACCTTGCCCTCCTGCAGGGCGGCCTCGAAGTAGTCGGGCGCCTGGGCGGGGTCGTTGTAGGTGGCGCAGCCCACGGGGATGCTCACCGCACTCTTGATCTCGCCGGCCATGTCGAGGCACAGGCCGCAGCCGGAGTGGTTGCCGCGCACGAGACCCTGGAAGTGCTTGTCGAAGTCGATGCGACCGCTGTGCGAGTTCATGCCCTCGAGGCCGTTGGCGCTGAAGTACAGGTCGCCGGCAAACTGGGCGATGTGGGTGTAGGCAGGCCCGATGCGCACGTGCAGCGAGTCGGCGCCCGCCTCCTCGAGGATCTTGGCGATGGCCTTGCTCTCCTCGATCGAGGCGTAGTCGGCGTCGTTGCCCAGGTCGGTGTCGTTGATCTCGATGCCGTTGATGAGCGCCTGCACGATGAAGTCCTCGCCGCAGGCCTCCTTGATGCCCTTGATGGTCTCCACGGCCCAGCGGGTGCGGTTCTCGAGGCTCTGCGGACCGTACTCGTCCTCGCGGTTGTTGCGGGCGCGGCTGAAGAACGACTGGCCCATGTTGTTGGCGGCCATGTTGAGCTCGATGGCGTCGAAGCCGTCGGCCTGGAGCTGCTTGGCCAGGTCGATGACGACCTGCTGCCAGCTCTTGATCTCCTCGGTGGAGTAGTCGCCGATGAAGGGCGTGGTGAAGTCGAGCGGGCCGATGGGGGCGCCCATGGTGTCGAACTGGTAGCCCACGACCTGCGCGCCGTCGGCGTGCAGGGTCTCGACGAGGCCCTTGAAGTCGTAGGCGGAGTAGTCCTGCTTCATGGGGCTGGCGGTCATGTCCCAGAAGTTGGCCGCGTCCTCGATCCAGATGACCTCGACGCCGCCCTTGGCCATGCGGTCGTAGTAGGCGAAGTACTCGTCGGGGTTGGCCGCCATGAAGGCAAGCTGGAACGCGGCGGACTTCACCATGCGATGGTGCAGCGTGTGCGAGCCGAGCTGCCAGTCGGAGAACAGCGTCGTCTGCGTGAAGTCGCTGATGGAGTTGGTGGTGTAGCTGTAGTCCTGCGGGTTGATACCCTGGGGCTCGGCGGCCTCCTCGGCGGGCGCGGCCTCGGTTTCGGCGTCGGCCTCGGCAGGCGCGGCCTCCTCGGCGAACGCGGTCCCGGTCAGGCTCGCGATGCCCAGGCCGGCGGCGCCGGCGGCCGTTCCCTTGAGGAACCCGCGGCGGCTGACGTTGGTTGCGGTGGAGCTGGACGTGCTCATAGGCTGTTCCCTTCTCCCTGGTAGACGCCCGACCGAGCACCGTGTCCTTGCGGGGCGCGCGGCAGAGCGGATGCGGCCCCCTATTGCCGCACCGGGGATATCAAAGCACGCCGGGGCGGGGGCGAAAAGCAACTTTTTGCGCGCAGGCGCAACCGATTGGTTGCGGGTTGGGGCGAGCGGCTGTGCGGGGCGGCGAGCGGCCGTGCGGGCTGACAGCTGTCTAGTTTCTGAAAGCGTTCAGGTAGTTATCTTCGCGACCTGGCCTTTTGCCGTAAAACTTCCGTTCTGGCGAAAAACTGACGGCTCGTCAGCCCGCACGGCCGACGCGCCCGCCCCCCCTAGCGGCCGCCCCGTCGACCGTCGCTGCCGCCTTCCGCCGCATCCACTTGCCCCTGCGCGAACGCCGCGAAGTCGCGCGCCACGGGCGCGCAGGGCGCACCCTGTCGGTACACGACGCCGACCTGCCACCGCGGGGCGTCCTCGCCGACCAGCCGAACGTGCACGTAGCGCGCGTCGCCGAAGCGCCGTCCCGCTCCGCCGTCCTCCACGATGACGCCGCCCGCGCCGACCTCCATCTCGCTCGTGGCGAGCATCGTGTCGGTGACGTCGAACACCACGCGTGCGTCGATTCCCCGTTCGGCCAGGTAGGGCACGAGCAGGCGCTCGACATAGTTGTCGGGCGCCACGCCGAAGATCGTCCGACCAGCGAGGGCCTCGGGGCCGAGCACGAGCGCACCGCCCCGCGCGTCCGCCCCACCGTCTCGCACGCCCGCCGTGCCAGCCGGTGAGCCCTCCCCGCCGCCCTCGGACAAGTCCCCAAACGCCTTTGCCGAAAACACCACCGAGAGCGTGCTTGAGAAGATGGGCGCGAACGCCAGGTCGGCATCGGGGGCGGGTCCGGCGACGACGGCGTCGACGCGCCCCTCGCGCAGCTGATCGAGCGCCATGCCGCCGGGCAGCGAGACGACGTGGAGCTCGACGCCGGGACGGGCCCGCCGATACGCCGCCGTCAGGTCGAGCGGCAGGGTCAGCGCCGCGTTGGCCTCGACGGCAAGCCTCAGCGCCCCCGCAGCGCCGCGGGCAAAGCGGAGCGCCTCGCCCTCGATCGCCGCGCATGCCTCGACCGCCTGTTTGGCATGGGGATATATCGCGCACGCAAGGTCGGTGGGGCGCACGCCGCGCGGCATGCGCGTGAACAGCGGCCCGAGCTCCCCCTCGAGCTGGGAGATCGCCCTGCTCACAGCTTGGCGCGACACGAACTCGTCGCGCGCAGCCTCGGTGAGCGACCCCGTCTCGTACACCCGCGCGAACAGGGAAAGCCTGCGGATATCCATGCGTTCCTCCCGACCCCTCGTCGCAGGCCAGTGTAGCATGGAGGGATGGGCGGAACGGGGGTCGGCGATGTCCGGCCCGGCGGCACCAACCAACCCGGCCGGCATGCGCACCTGGGCAGCGGTCGATTTGGTCGATTTCGCCCCGAGTGCGCGTTCTCCGAGAAAAGCCGGTCAGAAAGCCAACGAATGCGTGCGGAGACGGAGGGCGCGCACCTCCCTTCCCCGAACCTGTTTCGTAAAGTGCCAGGTAGAAGGGGCACCATTGCTTCCGCCCCAAGCGCGACGCCCCGGGCGTACACCCTCTTGGCATGCACTCGCTGGTTTTCTGACCAGCACTTTTCCAGAATCACGCATTCGCCGCCCGTTTGACCGCCGGCGCCGTCCCTTCCCCGCGCCGCACGGCAGCTCCCTCGTCACTATATCGGCCCCAGAGGTTGTCGTTTGCGCCCTCCCGAATCCAAAGGGCGGAGTTGGCCTTACAATTCCCTTAACCGTTGGGCAACAAACGCCGTACGCCCGCCCCGGCCGCGCGCCTGCCCCGTTCGTACGCCCGCCCCGGCCGCATGCCCATCCTGAACCCTGAAGGGAGACGCCCCATGAACCGGTCATCCGGTCAGCCACAGCCGATGCGACGGTCCATCCGGTGGCTGCTCCCCGCCCTGTTCCTGCTCGTGTGCGGGCTCACCGTATGGTTCTTGCACCTGTTCACCGTTGAAAACGGCTCCATGGTGTACATCGACTGGACCGGGTCGGTGCACATCGGCGAGGACGGAAGCGAAGAGCCGTTTGACGCCACCGTCATCATGGATACGACCGAGCTTGAAGGCACCTTCCGATTCATCGGCACCCTTCCCGAGGGATTGCCCGACGGCGAGCTGCTGTTCGAAACCTCCGGCCTCTCCATCACGCTCGAGCTCGACGGCGTCGAGATTTGGAGCTCGTCGTCGACAACGGCGGCGGGAACCCCCGGCATGGCGCAGGGCATCGTCCCGCTGCCGGCAGGGACGACGGGCGAGCTCGTCGCGATCTGCACGATCATCGACGGCAGCAACACCCTCTTCCCGCCGCTCGTCCGCTTCATGCCCGAAGGGTTCGAGGAAATGCAGAGCATCGCCCTCGCCAACCTGTCGGCGTTCCCCACGGGCGCTTCCGCCCTCGCGTTCGTGCTCGTCGTCGGGCTGTTCCTCATGAGCTGCGGCTTCGCCAAACCCGACTGGAGCCTTGTGCCCCTCGCACTGGCGGCTGCGGGACTGACGGTGTACCTCGTCTCTCCCGGGGGGGCCTTCCTCCCCGAGACGGTCTCCCGAATCCTCTCGCGCCGGGAAATCGGGCTGGTAACGGTCGCCCTGCTCATCGTCTATCTCGCCATGAACCGCAAGCGGCAGTTCTGGCGCCTCTTAGGCCTTGCGACGGCATGGAGCGCAGCGGGGCTCGCCGCATGGTACCTCGTGTCCAAGCTGACCAAAGGCTATCTGGCCTATTTCCTTGAAGGGGAGCTCTACGCCCTCACCACGGGCTACTACGGCAACCTGCTCTACTGGACCGTGCTGTGGCTCACCGTCGTTTGCACGCTGATCTCGGCCTATGGCGTGGCCCACTCGTTTGCCGATCAGCAGGCACGCGAGCAGGGGCTCGCCCTTAAAAACCAGATGACGGCCGAGGGCTACCGCGCCCTCAAGGCAAAGGTCCGCGAGACGGCGGAACTGCGCCACGACCTGAAGAACAGGCTCATCGCCCTCGATGCCCTCTACCAAAAGGGCGACTACCCGGGAATGAAGGCCCTACTCGACGAGATGCGCGCCGCGGGCGACGGCCAGGTCCAGACGAGCTTCACCGACAACGCCGCCGTGAACATCGTGCTGCAGGACGCAGCGGCGCGAGCGCACAGGGGCGGCATCGACCTCGAGGTCCAGACGTTCCTGCCGGCCGAGCTCGGCATCCCCGAGCAGGACCTGTGCAACCTGCTCATGAACATGCTCGACAACGCCCTCGAGGCATGCCTCGCCGTCGAGCCGTCGGAGAAGCGGTTTATCAAGCTCCGCATCAAGGTGGTGCGCGGATTCCTCGCCATACACTGCGAGAACTCCTTTGCGGGAACGCTCGTGACCGACGAGGAGGGCAAGATCGCGACGTCCAAGGCCGACGACGTCTCGCACGGGTTCGGTCTGAGGCAGATGGAGCGCATCGCGGCGAGCTACGGCAGCACCCTCGAGATTTCGCACTCCGACGAGGAGAACGTCTTCACGGTGCAGACCGCCCTCAAGCTGCCGGAGACGGCGTGCGGGGAGGAAGCCCCCGGGGAAGGAGCGCCGCATGACGAGTAAGGGCGGCGCGCGAGTACGGCGCGCGGGTGCGGGGGCGTATAACGCAGCGTTAGTGGTGGCGCAACGGAGGCGTGTCACGGAATTCGGGGTTCGCTGGCCAAATAGCCCGATCGTGAAGGGCAGCCGACCCCGTTCGGTGCCCGAAAACTGCCGAGTGAACGGCGCGGGGCGACCAACACGCAGCGCGCAATTCAGCAGCTAGTGCAAAGAACCAGGTCGCGTCCCCGCCCGCATGTGACCGAACGAGGCGTCCCTCACTCCGGACCCTTTGGATACTCTTCACAATCGGGCTTTTTGAACAGACAGGGTCGATTTTCCTGACACGACCCCTCTCGCCGCGCCAGATTAGCACGTCCGATACCCGGCACCCGGCTGCCGACGCCTTGCAACCGCGGCGCGCGGGCATTGTGGCGACCGCGTGCGGACCTCGCCGCGAAGCCCCGATGGAACTAGAATGGCAGCCGTTCAGGTTTTCAGGAGCGCGGCCTCGCGGCGCACGGACGCACGGTGCGAGGGCATCGGGCGGCAAGCCCCGCGGACCGCGCGCCGCCCACGGTAAGGAGGACCGCAGCATGCGCATCGAAACCTCGACCTGGCCTGCCGTCAAAAAGTACTTCGACGAGGGCAACGACCTGGTCATCCTCGCCATCGGCTCCACCGAGGAGCACGGCCGCCACAACCCGCTCGGCGTGGACACCATCGCGCCCAACTTCCTGCTCGACCTCATCGAGAAGGCCGACCCCAACGTCCTCATCGCACCGACCATCCCCTACGGCGCCTGCGATGACCTGCTCGGCTATCCGGGCACGCTCAGCATCGGCTACAAGCTGCTCTACGAGGTGGTCAAGCGCCTGTGCGACCAGCTCTACGACTACGGTGCGCGCCGCTTTGTGCTGCTCAACGGCCACGGCCCCAACATCAAGCCGCTGTCGCAGGTGGGCGAGGAGCTCGACCGCCGCGGCTGCCGCTGCGCGCTCATGAACTGGTGGCTCATGGCAGGCGAGATCAACCCGGAATGGAAGGGCGGCCACGGCGCGGGCGAGGAGACGAGCGCCATGCTCGCCGTCGACCCGGCCCTCGTCGACATGAGCGAGCTCGAGGGCGAGCGCGGCGAGATGGGCATCGTCAACGACGTGAGCGACGCCCTGCCGAGCTCGGGCTGGAGCGACGTGCTCTACAAGGGCGTGCACGTGGGCATGCCGCGCGACGCGGTGCGCTACGCCTCCAACGGCTGGATCGGGCCCGACCACGCCAAGACCGCGAGCAAGGAGTGGGGCGACGCGATGATGCAGGGCACGGCCGACTACATCGTGGACTTCCTGCGGGAGTTCCGCCGCTGCCCGCTGCCCGAGCCGCTGCCCGTGCGCTCGGTGGGCCACCCCGGCACGTTCGAGGGCAAGCCCGGGGCGATCGAGGGGTAGGGGTTCAGGCCTCGACAAGACGCCATCGCCCAGGCGACGGGAACGGCAGAGGCATAGGGACTGCGACGGCCGTAGTTGCGACGACCCACAAGAACCGATAGCACAAGCGACCCCGACGTCGGCGGCCCCGGTGCGGCATATGCTGCACCGGGGCCGCCGGCCGTATACGCCTCCTTAAATCGAATCAGCCCCCCACTCGCTGGAGAGGTATGTTCCGCGCGGCAAAAGTCCCGACCGAATTTGGCCCTCGCGTAGCAGATTGAACGGGTGTGCACGATTCCATCGGAGCAGAGCGGGCCAGAACTCTTGGCGATCCAGGGTCTTTCCTCCCCAAACGGACGCACACGCCCTCCGTTTTACCGTTCGCAGGCCATCCAGGCGGTCAGGCGCCCATGCATACCCGTTCGGTTTGCTACGAAATCCCGAATTTCCGTCGGCACCGGTGCGAGCCAGCCCCGGCGGGGTCGTCGAGGGCTACACTGCCCTTGACAGCAACGCCCCGGAGGGCCGGACTTCGGAGCAGCAGCGCGCCGCCAGCCACGCCCCACACGTCCCGCACCCCGGAGCGTCTCGACCCCAAAAGGAGGTCTCCCATGTTCCTCGCACGCAGCACCTGGCCGCAGGTACGCACCTACTTCGAGAGCCGCGACACCGTGCTCATCGGCGTGGGCTCCATCGAGTGCCACGGCCGCCACAACCCGCTCGGCACCGACACCATGGCACCCGACCATCTCGTGAAGCTCGTGGACGAGCGCTATCCCGAGGTGCTCATCGCCCCCACCCAGCCCTACGGCGCCACCGACGACCTCATGGGCTACCCCGGCACCGTCAGCCTGGGCGTGCAGGGGCTCATCGACGTCATGACCGCCATTACCGACCAGCTCTACGACTACGGTGCGCGGCGCTTCGTGTTTGTGAACGGACACGGCGGCAACGTCAAGTCGCTCGGCACCGTGTGCATGGAGCTCAACCGCCGCGGCTGCCTCGCCGCGCTTGTGAACTGGTGGAAGGTGGCCCCGCAGCTCAACCCGGAGTGGGGCGGCGGCCACGGCGACGGCATGGAGACAAGCGCGAACCTCGCCATCGACCCCGACTCGGTGGACATGGCCGCCTACGCGCCGGAGGGCCTGCGCAACGACATGGGCCTCTCCGCCGACGACGAGGCGTTCGAGGCGGTGGGCGGCCCGTTCACCACGACCGGCTGGACCACCGTGGAGTTCGAGGGTGTGAGCGTCGACTTCCCACGGCGGCTCGACCGCTTCAGCTCCAACGGCTGGCTCGGCTACGGCCTGGGCGTCATGCCCGAGAACGCGAGCGCCGAGCGCGGCCACGCCATGCTCGAAGGCACGGCCGACTACCTGGTGCGCTTCGTGAAGGCCCTCGAGGCCACGGCGCTGCCCGGCCCGCTCGACGACGCCCACGAGCTCAGGCGCGCCGACGCCCACATCGCGCACCTGCAGGGCGAGCAGGCGTAACGGCCAGGCCCGGCTTGCAGGCCGCGGCGCACGGGTCCGGGCGGACGAGAAGCACGTCGCGGCACGCAGGTCGCAAACCACGGGCACGGCGGACGGCGGCGCGACGGAACGGACGGAGGGTGAAGGACGGCAGGGTCCTCCGTCCCCCGTCCGCCCGATTCCCGGAATGCGTTCCCGGAATCGCGCCTGATTCCCGGAATTCCGGGAATATTCCCTGAATTCCGGGAATCGGCTTCTCTACATCGCCTGTCCCGAAGCCGCTTGATACCGGGTGTTCTTCCCCTTCCCAATTTTGACGAGCTCTCCCGTTTTCACAAGCTTTGAAATGGCGTAGTATGCCTGGTTCTCATTGATGCCCAGAAGCTCCTTTGCTTCGGGCGTAGTGATGCTCCCCCGCTTGCGGACCAGCTCCATGATGCCGTCGGAGAGCTCGTTCGCATCGACACCCTGCGTGATGTTTCCGCTTGTCTTCGCGGCTGAACCGTATGCCTGGGGATTCAGCTGATATCCTCTGCCGCCGTTTGCCCCCACAGTCTGTACGAGACCAGAAGTGACGAGGCCATCGACAGTTGATTCGAGCATGCCGGAAGGAATATCGAGCTCCCGGTCAAGCTGCTCCATCGATCGACGTCCAGAGCGTCTGAGTGCATCAAGTACCAAGAGCGCCTGAAGGGACAACGCGCGGCCGCTTTTATCCCGCTCTTCTGCGATCATGTTGACAAAGGACGTATCGGGCGCGCTCCGCGCAATAAAGAGCTTCACCATACTCATGTTTGAGGCCGAATAGTCGGGCAATGCCTTGCCATAGGTAAGCGAGCCCTCGAATATACGATCGATACCTCTACCTGTTCTTTCAGCGAGTCCGATACGTTTGAACGCATCCATGAGGCAAGGATTCCGCCCGTGCGGTTCGGCCGTTAAGAGGTTCTGCACGCCGATGCCCTCGACGAATCCACCGGGATTTGCCACGGTAAGACCTTCGTCCTGCACCTCCACGCGAACACGTCCCAACATGGAGTAGTCTCTATGTCCAAATGCATTGACGACCGCTTCTCGGAAAGCCCTCTTGTCAAACGCCGGAACAGATAGCATGAACATCCCGAAGGGAATTTCGTATTCCGGGTTCCAAGGCTCAAACATTTCTGCCATCTTCTCCACGACATAAAGCAGCGGATGGCGAAATACCCTGTTCACTTTGATCTCGGTTCCCTGCAGCACTTGGAAAGCGGCCTCCGACGTCGGCGCAAAACGTTCGATCGACTCCGGTTTCCCCACAAGCAAAAGCCCCGTCAAGGTGGGCACGCAGGCGCCGCCAACCCGCGTCGTAAGCCTTAAGGCCTTCTGGAGCTCCTCGTCTGATAACCCCAACAGATTGCGATCGCTGTCTTTGTAGGTTGCAACAGCCTGTCGGAGACGCTCCAACTCTCCGGCGTCGAAATCATCGGTTGTCGCATCGAGCACCGGTTGGGCAGACAAATCAAGGCGTCCCAGGTCTGCGAGTCGCGTTGCAATCTCGTGGGGGAACATGGGAACGCTCTCAGGCTCCCCGTCCTGCCTGAACCTACGGCGAAGCATCCGTCCCGAAGAACTTGCAACAACACTGGAGGATTTTGGCACCTCGATGCAAACAACAGACTGCATGCCCTCCTGCTCCAACAAATTGACGCGAACCGATACGGGGGGAACGGTTCTGCTTGCCACGAGCGCCGCCAAACAAACCGGATCGCGATGCGCTGGCTGCGCGCCCGTTACCGTCCCATCATTTTCCACCCCGATGTACAGCATTCCTCCGTCGGTGTTGGCGAGGGCGACAACTTCATCGACAATCGTGTCGTTGGAAATCGTCTTTCGATCGCTTTTGAACTCGACGTCGATGCTTTCACGAGAAGGAATCATGCGGCCTCCCATCAGGTTGATATGGCATGCCGACTCGCGGTCCAATCCTATATAAACACGGTTCCCGGAATGCGTTCCCAGAATCGCATCCGATTCCCGGAATTCAGGGAATATTCCCTGAATTCCGGGAATCCCCTTTTTGCAGAATCAGCCCCACCAACGTGAGGAACACTCTTGTCGATCCGCGTTAGTCAAATGGACTATCGGATCATCCAGCGCCGGGCTGGCTATTTGATTTTCTTAGTAAGGATAACATAAAAATATAGTTCATTTTATAGCAATAACAGTATGGCAAACCCAGTGAGTCCGGCGGAGGTCAAACAGGCGCCGGCACGGAATCCGGTGGGGGGTTTGGCGGGTTTGGCGGGGCTCCAGCGGAAGCCGGTGGTCAAAAAAGCCCCGAGTGCGTGTTCTCAGAAAAATACTGGTCAAATGGACGGCGAATGTATGCGGCTCCGGGCGGCATGCGAAGACCCATCCATTGCCCCATCCGTAAAGTACCAGGTAGATGGCTTGCAGGCTAAGCAAGCATCTTCCATATGCCCATCCTCGAGCGTCGAAAGTCGTGTCACGGCACGCACTCGTTGGCTAAATGACCAGCACTTTTTCTAAATCACGCATTCGAGCGCAAAGTGACCGCAACGGGAGTCACCCGCCGAGCTGTCCGGTCGGCAACCACGCGAGCCGTCTGGCTGGTCGCCTGGCAGGCCGTCCGCCGGGCATCCGCCGGGCAACCAGGCGTGCCGTCCGGCTGGCCCCCGGCAGGGGCCACCCGCCAGACCACCCGACAGTCCGCCTGAAAAGTCGCCCGCGCCCCCTCTCCCGCGTTTTCCCCAAAAGCGCTACCATAGGCCCGCGCTTCGCGGTCCGTCGCGCGACAGCGCTTCGCGACCCGTCGCACGGCAACGCTCGCGGCACGGCGGCGTCCACCACGCGGCGGCATCCGCAGCGCACGGCACCCCGTCGCGCAACCGGCCCGCTGCGCGGCATCGCATCCCGCCACGCCACTTCGCATTGGAGGCACCCATGCGCCTTGAACGCTCCACCTGGCCCCAGGTCGAGGCCTACTTCGCCGAGCACGACACCGTCATGCTGCTCTTCGGGTCCATCGAGCAGCACGGCAGGCACAACCCGCTCGGCACCGACATGTTCGCCCCCGTCAAGCTCGCCGAGCTCATCGAGGCCAAGCTTCCCGGGCTGCTCATCGCACCGGCGCTGCCGTTCGGCTCGACACCGCGCTTCACCGAGTTCCCCGGCACCGTCAACCTGGGCGACGACCTCCTCTACCAGGTGGCGCTGCGCATCTGCGAGAGCCTTTACGACCACGGCGCGCGCCACTTCGTGCTGCTCAACGGCCATGGGGGCAACTCCAAGGCGCTCATGAACGCCCAGCTCGACATGGCGCGCAAAGGCTGCCGCTGCGCCGAGCTCGACTGGTGGAAGATGGTCCGGGACTTCAACCCCGCTTGGGCGGGCGGCCACGGAGGTGCGCAGGAAACCTCGGCCAACCTCTACATCGACCCGACGATGGTCGACCTCGACGCCGTCGCGGGCAAGCAGTTTGTCGACGACGCGGGCCCCGACATGCCCACCGTGCACTTCGACACGGTGACGTTCAAGGGCGTCGAGGTCACCATGCCGCGTCCCACGCGCGACTATGCCGAAAACGGCTGGATCGGCCCGGACGACCCGCGCGAGGCGAGCTCCGCCTGGGGCGAGGAGATGCTCACCGCCGTGGCGGACTGGATGGTCGAGTTCGTCGAGGCGTTCGAGAAGACGCCGCTCCCCGAGCGGGGATGACGGCAGGGCATGGCGACGGTGCAGGGCGCACACGGCGCGGGACACGCGAGACAGGGGCGCCGCGCGGCGCAGGCCCGCGATATACAGGGCGCCGCGCGGCGCAAAAGGGCCGGCAGGCCGACCAAAAGAACGGGATAACGAGACAGCGAGAGACACCGCACGAAGAGGGACAAGGGGAACCCACCATGATCTACGCGCTCATCCAGGTGCTCACCGCGGCGCTCTGCCTGGTGCTGTACCGCTCCATCCGGCAGCACGCCGTCTGGTACTACGCCGGCTGCTTCGCCATCACGGCGCTCTTCTTCTACGGGGCGTTCTTCGAGCTGCCCGACGCCGTGTGGCGCCCGCTGTTCTACCTCATCCAGCAGTGCATGTGGGGCATGGCGTTCTTCGTGGTGGTCATGTTCGTGGGTGCGCTGCCCAAGACCCTGAAGGCCGCCCAGAACCTGCGCAGCATCCGCGGCGAGCTCAGCATCATCGCCTGGATCCTGTGCCTGGGGCACCTCATCTACCTCAAGGTGATCCCGCCGCTCGTGCAGGTCGCGCTGAACCTGGGCTTCGCCATGCCCGCCGCCGTCGCGGGGCTCGTCGTCTCGCTCATCCTGCTCGCCCTGCTGGTCGTACTGGGCGTCACGTCGTTCCGGTTCGTCAAGCGCCGCATGAGCGCCAAGGCATGGAAGGCCGTCCAGTGGTGGGCCTACCCCTTCTACGCGCTCGTTTACGTCCACCTCGTCCTCATGCTCGGGCCGAGCATGCTCCAGGGCTCGGCGACCTCGATCGTCTCGGTGTCGGTCTACACGGCGATCTTCGGCGCGTACACGGTCCTACGCGTGCGCCGCGCGCTGCTCGACAGGCGCGCCGCCACGGCGGAGCGCCATCTCGACCCGGCGGTCGGCACGGCGCGGTAGGCGCCCCGAGGGCACCCGGACCCGCCCGGGCGCCGCAAGACAGCTTCGCAGGGACGCCCCCGGCACGCATCGCCGCGCCGGGGGCGTCCGCCGTTCGCAGGCCGTCAGTAACCGTCTGGCAAATTGGCAAATCCGCAGAAGACCGCAGTAAGGGCCACGTAACCGGATTGTTACCAATTGGACAACAAACTGCCTTCGCTTCTGGGCACCACCGAGCCTGAACCGCTACTATAATGTGCGAAAGTGCATTTGAACCGCTCCGCAACATGTCCGGATCGCGGCGCGGTTGAAATGCGCTCTGCCCCGCACACACCAACGATGCGCAGGGCACAACCGTACCCAGAGGAGACACTCATGGAACAGACCAAGCTCAACAGGCGCACGTTCGTCAAGGGCGCTGCCGCCATGGGCGCGCTCGCCGCCATGGCATCGCTCGCCGGCTGCAACAACAGCGGCGACACCGAAGAGCCCGCCGATGATGCCGCCTCGACCGAGGACGAGGGCACCGAGGACTCCGGCTCCACCGAGGCCGCCAGCCGCATCGTCCTCGGCCGTCCCACCGACTCGGACAACCTCGACCCGGTGACCTGCATCGGCAACCAGAACATCTTCATGTTCAACCTCATCGTCGAGGGCCTGGTCAAGACGCACGACACCGACACCGAGATCGAGCCCTGCCTGGCCGAGAGCTGGGACGTCTCCGACGACGGCCTCACTTACACCTTCCACGTGATGGAGGGCCTCAAGTTCTCCGACGGCAGCGACGTCACCGCCGAGGACTGGCAGTGGACGTTCGACCGCGCCATGGCCGCGACCGACTCCAACTGGTACTCCTGCGTCGAGAACATCGAGAGCGTCGAGTGCCCCGACGACACCACCGTCATCATCACCATGAAGCAGGCCGCCGCCTCCACGCTGGCCAACCTCTCGATCTTCGAGGTCGCCGTGCAGTCCAAGGCCCACTTCGACGAGGTCGGCGAGGCCGAGTACGTCAACGCGGGCCCCGTGGGCACCGGCGCCTACCGCCTCAAGGAATGGCGCAAGGGCGAGTACATGATCTTCGAGGCCAACCCCTACTACCGCGTCGAGGGCCTGCCTCCCACCCAGGAGGTCGAGTTCCGCGTCGTCGCCGACGACAACTCCCGCGTCATCCAGCTCCAGGGCGGCGACATCGACATCGCCGACACCGTGCCCTTCTCGAGCATGCAGCAGCTCGAGGGCGACGCCAACTGCGAGCCGCACCCCGACCCCGCCACCATGGTGTACTGGATCTCGCTCAACGTCCAGAACGAGTACCTCTCCAACCAGGCGGTGCGCGAGGCTCTGTTCCTGGCGACCGACGCCCAGGAGATCGTCGACACCGTGTCGTTCGGCTACGCCGAGACCGCCGGCTCCATCGTGTCCGCCACCTCCATCTACTGCGACACCACGCTCGAGCCGCCCGTGGCCGACGTCGACGCCGCCAAGGCCAAGCTCGAGGAGGCCGGCTATCCCGACGGCTTCGAGCTGCGTCTGCTCATGCGCGGCGGCAACGCCACCTACGAGTCGATCGGCACCGTGCTGGCCGCCCAGTGGGCCAAGATCGGCGTCACGGTGAACATCGACAGCCGCGAGGCCACGGCCTACAGCGCCGCCCGCAAGGAGCTCGACCTCGACATCGTCATCTCCGGCTGGTCGGACGACGTGCCCGACCCCACCTCGCTCATGCAGTTCTGCTTCGACTACAGCGTCAACGGCGGCTACTACTCCGGCTTCGAGCAGCCCGAGGAGATGCAGGAGCTCAACAACCAGGCCACCGTCGAGCTCGACGTCGAGAAGCGCAAGGAGCTCTACGCCGAGATCCAGCAGACCTTCCGCGAGCAGGCCATCTACATCCCCGTCATGACCGTGCCGTGGCAGAACTGCCTCCGCAAGGACGTCACGGGCTTCGTGCAGACCCCCATGGGCAACTACCGCTTCGAGAACATCGCCAAGGAGGCGTAAGTTCCATGCCGTGGGACAGACCCCACATCCGGTAGCGTTCCAAGTTGCGAACGACAGGCCGCGGCGCGACTTTGGTCGTGCTGCGGCCTTCCGCGTTCAGAGCGGCGCCCGGCAGCGCATGTGCCACGCGTGCCGGCGGGAACCGGGAGCCGCACCCGTATCCGCACCCGATGTTCGATCCCCTCAGGAGAGGGAGTAGGAGGAAGAAAGGAGGCGAGGACATGGAGACACTGCGCTACGTGGTCAGACGCGTTCTGCAGATGATTCCCGTGCTGATCGTCGCGGCCATCGCGATCTTCTTGCTGATGCGGCTTTTGCCCGGCGACGCCGCCCTCGCAACGTTGGGCGACAAGGTCGACCCCGACGTCTATGAGGCGCTGCGCGAGTCGATGGGCCTCAACCAGTCGCTGTGGACACAGTTCACCATCTGGGTTTCCAACCTGTTCCAGGGCGACCTGGGCACCTCGACCATCTACAAGATCCCGGTCGCAGGCCTCATCACCAGCCGCATGTCGGTGACCATCATGCTCGCCATCGTGGCGACCGTCATGACCGTCGTCATCGCCCTGCCGCTCGGCTACCTCGCCGGCGCCAAGAAGGACAAGCTCCCCGACGTCATCATCCGCCTGTTCGCGCTCATCGGCCTGTCCGCCCCCTCCTTCTGGATCGGCCTCATGCTGCTGATCGTGTTCGGCGTCGCGCTCGACATCTTCCCGACGTCGGGCTGGGGCAAGACCTGGGGCGAGCACTTCTGGTCGCTCATCCTGCCGGGCCTCACGCTCGCGTTCGCCTCGATCGCGGTGGTCATCCGCAACGTGCGCAACAACGTCGTCGACGTGCGCAACGCCGACTACGTCGACTTCGGCCGCTCCAAGGGCCTGTCGGGCTGGGTCATCTCGACCGGCTATGTGCTGCGCAACGCCCTCATCCCCACGGCCACGCTGCTCTCGATGCGCATCATCGGCATGCTCTCGGGCTCCGTCATCATCGAGAACATCTTCGGCCTGCCGGGCATCGGCGCCCTGCTCGTCCAGGCGGTCACCGGCCGCGATTACGCCGTGGTGCAGGCCTGCGTGCTCGTGTTCGTGATCATCGCCCTCGTGGTGAACCTGCTGACCGACATTCTCTACTCGGTGCTCGACCACCGCATCAAGCTGGGAGGTGAGGAGGCATGAGTGCAGACACCGCCGTCGTCAAGGGCTCCGTCAAGCCCGCCAAGAGCAAGTCTCGGCGCGTGCCGATCTGGCGCCGCAGCCCGAGCCTCGTCGTAGGTGCCGTCATCGTCCTGTTCACCTGCATCGTGGCCGCGTTCCCCAGCCTGTTCACCTCGCAGGACCCGCTCGCCATCAACCCGTCGCAGATGCTGCAGGCCCCGAGCGCCGCGCACCTCTTCGGCACGGACAACTTCGGCTACGACGTGTTCACCCGCGTCGTGTACGCCACCCGCCTCGACCTGCTCATCG
The DNA here is from genome assembly GCA_048173955.1 of Coriobacteriales bacterium. GTDB lineage: Bacteria > Actinomycetota > Coriobacteriia > Coriobacteriales > UMGS124 > CAZUFB01. The sequence continues at coordinate 3,839 of DBEYOB010000049.1, read as the reverse complement.
GCGTGGCCTCGGCCGGCCTGCCCTTCATCGTGGGCTCGCTTCTGGGCCTGGTCGCCGGCTACTACGGCGGCAAGTTCGACGCCATCATGATGCGCATCCTCGACGTGTTCGTCGCCTTCCCCTTCATGGTCCTGGCCATCGCCATCGTCGCCATCCTGGGCAACGGCGTTTCGAACCTCATCATCGCGATGTGGATCGTGAGCTGGCCGCCCTACACGCGCCTCGTGCGCGCCGAGGTGCTCGTGGCGAAGAACTCCGAGTACGTGCAGGCCGCCAAGACGCTCGGCTACAGCGACCTCACCATCATGTTCCGCCACATCCTGCCCAACGTCATCAGCAGCTCCATCGTGTATTTGGCCTCCGACATCGTGATGTGCATCATGAGCGCGGCCTCGATGAGCTTCCTGGGCCTGGGCGTGCCCTCCCCCACCCCCGAGTGGGGCGCCATCATCTCGGGCGGCAAGGGCTTCATCTCCACCGCCTGGTGGATCACCACCCTGCCCGGCCTCGTGATGGCCGTGGTGGGCCTGGGCTTCTCGCTGCTCGGCGACGGCCTCAACGACCTGCTCAGGACCAAGGACTAGAGGGGAGGCGACACGACCATGGCAAACCGTTCCACCGAGGGGCAGGCCGCCGCAGCAACGACCGGCGGCACCATCCTCGAGGTCAAAAACCTCAGCATGTTCTACCAGACCAAGAGCGCGTGCGTGCGCGCCGTCAACGACGTGTCCTTCTCCATCCAGGAGGGCGAGACGTTCGGCCTGGTGGGCGAGTCGGGCTGCGGCAAGTCGACCGCGGCGCGCACGCTCATCCGCCTCATGCCCGAGTCGGGCAAGATCGTGGCGGGGTCAATCGACTACAAGGGCCGCGACATCGTCAAGATGAGCGAGCGCGAGGTGCGCCAGATCCGCGGGCGCGAGATCGGCATGATCTTCCAGGACCCGATGACCTCGCTCAACCCCGTGACCAAGGTGTCGAAGCAGTTCTACGAGTCGCTCAAGCGCGAGGGCCTGTCGAAGAAGGAGATGCGCGAGCGCGCCGTCGAGCTGCTGCGCCTCGTGGGCATCCCCTCGCCCGAAAGCCGCCTCGACAACTACGTGCACGAGCTCTCGGGTGGCATGCGCCAGCGCGTGATGATCGCCATCGCCCTGGCGAGCAAGCCCAAGCTGCTTCTGGCCGACGAGCCCACCACGGCGCTCGACGTGACCATCCAGGACCAGATCATCGCCCTGCTCAACGGCCTGCGCGAGAAGCTGGGCATGAGCGTACTGCTCGTGACCCACGACCTGGGCGTCGTCAACGAGATGTGCGACCATGTGGCCGTCATGTACGCCGGCCGCATCGTCGAGATCGCCGACACTCGCAGCCTGCTGCATGACCCGCACCACCCCTACACGCAGGGCCTCATCAACTCGCTGCCGGCCGAGCACGACACCCGCAGCCGCCTGGAGCCCATCCAGGGCGCGCCGCCCAACCTGGCACTCGACATCCCCGGCTGCCCGTTCGCGCCGCGCTGCCCGTTCGCGACCGAGGTGTGCGAGCGCAGCCTGCCCGCGATGGCCGAGATCGCCCCGGGGCACCAGGTGCGCTGCCACCACGCCGACCCCACCGACCGGACCCGCACGACCGACGCCGCCGAGACCGCGGCCCCGACGACCCAGCAAGGAGGTGCAGCATGAGCGAGACGACGACCCCCGCGGCGGCCCCCGTGGCCGACAAAGGCAACCTGCTCGAGGTGACCGGGCTTTCGAAGCGCTTCCCGCTCAAGCACACGGTCTTCGACGCCATGCTGCGCAAGGAGCGCCAGTACCTCACCGCCGTCGACAACGTGTCGCTCACGCTGGCCCAGGGCGAGACCCTCGGCCTGGTGGGCGAGTCGGGCTGCGGCAAGTCGACCCTGGCGCGCACGATCATCAACCTGTACCGCCCCACCGAGGGCAAGGTCGTGTTCGAGGGCACCGACTTCGCGGCGCTCTCGAAAAAGGAGCTGCGCGCACGCCGCACCGACATCCAGATGATCTTCCAGGACCCCTACTCCTCGCTCAACCCGCGCATGACCGTGCGCCAGGTTCTGCGCGAGGTCCTGCTGCACCACAACATCTGCGGCAAGGACGAGGTCGACGCGCAGATCCAGCGCCTGCTCGACCTCGTGGGCCTCTCCGAGGAGCAGGCGTCCCGCCTGCCGAGCGCGTTCTCGGGCGGCCAGCGTCAGCGCATCGGCATCGCCCGCGCCCTGGCGGCCCGCCCGCGTCTCATCATCGCCGACGAGCCGGTCTCGGCCCTGGACGTGTCGATCCAGGCGCAGATCATCAACCTGCTCATCGACCTCAAGGAGCGCCTCAACCTGGCGATGCTGTTCATCAGCCACGACCTGCGCGTCGTGCGCTACATCTCGGACCGCGTGGCCGTGATGTACCTGGGCACCATCGTCGAGACCGCCCCGACCGACGAGCTCTACGACAACCCCCGCCACCCTTACACACAGGTGCTGCTCGACGCCGCGCCTTCGATGGAGGAGGGGCGCGTCAAGGAGACGAAGTCGTTCGCCAAGGGCGAGCTGCCGAGCCCCATCAACATGCCGAGCGGGTGCCGCTTCCACCCGCGGTGCCCCTTCGCCGACGAGCGCTGCAAGGCCGAGTGCCCCGCGCTGCGCGAGATTCGCCCCGGGCATCTGGTCGCCTGCCACCACCCGCTCGAAGGGTAAAGCGCAGGGCTGCGGCCGGCGGTGTGCCGGTGCGACGGATGTCGCGCCGATGGGACGGCCGGCGCGCCGGTGCGGCCAGCGTGCTGGTGCGGCCGGCAGACATAGCGAGAGTTGCGGGCACCCCGCACGACGAGCGATGTCGTGCGGGGTGCCTTGCCGTTGCGGAAGGTTGCGGGGTGCGACCGGAAGCGGGAATGAGGATAGGGACGGAGGGGCGGGAATGAACCGCCGCCAACCCGCCATCAGCGGTTGAGGTACGCGACGAAGGCGCTCTGGGTTTCGGCAGCGTACTTTCGCCCGACGGGAACCTCCTCGCCGGAGTCGAGCCTCACGGCCGTGCGGCCCACCTCGGTCACATGCTCGAGATTCACCAGATAGCTCTTGTGGCAGCGAACGAACTGCTCGGCAGGCAGCGCCTGCTCCATATAGGACAGCGACGCCGGAAACAGGTGCGCGTGGGCCGGCGTGACGATCTTGACGTTGTGCTTGACGCCGGTTTCCACGTAGTAGATGTCCGACAGGGCAAGCCGCAGCAGCCGCCCACCACGCTGGAGCGTGACCGTCTTGGGGCTGTGGTTGAGCTCCCGGTCGGCGCGGAGGGCCTCGGAGAGCCGCTCGCGCGTCACCGGCTTCAGGAGGAAGTGCACCGGCTGCACGCCGTAACCCTCCTCGAGGTATTCCTCGCAGCCGGTGACGAACACGATGCTCACGCGGTCCCTCCTGCGGCGCAACTCGTGGGCGAGCTCCATGCCGCTCTGGCCCTGCATCGCGATGTCGAGCACGAGCAGGTCGAACGCATCGTCGCCCTCGCGCAGACAAGCGTCGAGCGCCGAGGCGGAGGCGAACGGGACGATGCGGTGGGGGATGCCGTCCTGCGTCAGGATGTCGTCGCACAAGCGGCAGACCTCCTCGCACGCCGCGCGCTCGTCGTCGCACACCGCCACGCGATACACGCCCATGGACAACCCCCTTCCGGCTTTCTCATCCGCGCCGATAAACGTAGGCAACCACTACAGCGCACCGCCCGCATAACGACCGGCGTAACACGGCGACCGGCGGCGAACGACATGGGGGATGGGGGCGACTAGGAGACCTGGCGGCGGGTCGGGTCGGCGCGGGCGGCGGGCGCGAGGCG
>DBEYOB010000048.1:0-11479 GCA_048173955.1 Coriobacteriales bacterium | reverse complement strand
GCACGGCGCGGCGCGGGCAACCCGCGCGGCCGCTGCGCACCCCGTGCGGACGGGCACACCGCCGCGCACCTCCCGACCGAGTGCACGCGGCCGAGGGGCGCACGGGACGCGCCCGCCCGCACACCCAAGGAGAAAGCAGGGGAACCATCATGAGCGCAACCACCAACTCCACCGCAACCGCCGGCATCGACCGCCGCACCCTCCTCACCGGCGCTGCCGTCGCCTCGGCCGCCGTGGCCTCGGGCTTCCTCGCCCACAAGCCCACCCCGGCCCTCGCCGCCGACGAGGTGACCTTCGACGAGGAGTGCGACGTCCTCGTCATCGGCTCGGGCTACTCGGGAATGGCCGCCGCCTACGAGGCAGGCCAGGCGGGCGCCAACGTGAAGATCGTCGAGAAGCTCGGCGTCACGGGCGGCAACTCCATGGTGGCCGACGGCGACTTCGCCGTGTGCATGTCCGACGGCCAGAAGGCCATGGGCATCGAGGACTCCGTCGACGCCTACGTGTACGACATGCAGGTCGCCGGCCTGTTCCTCAACGACGTCGAGAAGTGCCGCGTCATCGCCGAGAAGTCCAACGAGACCTGGGAGTGGACGCGCGACGTTCTGGGCACCGAGTGGCAGATGAACGAGGAGACCGGCGAGGCCGAGCCCATCCCCTACGGCGGCCACACCATCCTGCGCACGCTGCACCCCGTGACCGCCCACGGCGCCTCGATCATCATGCCGCTGCAGGAGAAGCTCTCCGAGATGGGCATCGAGATCAAAACCAACACGATGCTCGCCAACCTCGTGAAGGACGAGAGCGGCCGCGTGGTGGGCGCCGAGCTGCGCACCGACTGCTCCGACAACGACCCCACCTCGGGCGAGCCGCTCTACGTGAAGGCCCTGCGCGGCGTGGTCCTGGCCTCGGGCGGCTTCGGCCGCGACGTCGCCTGGCGCGAGGTCCACGACCCGCGCCTCGGCGAGGAGGTCGACTGCACCAACGCCGCCGGCGCGACCGCCGAGAGCCTCTGCACCGCCATGGACTGCGGCGCCCTGACCGTGCACCTCGACTGGATCCAGTGCGGCCCCTGGTGCAGCCCCGACGAGGAGGGCTACGGCGTCGGCCCGACCTGGATCGACTCCGTCGCCGGCTACGCCCCGAGCATCAACCCGCTGACCGGCGAGCGCTGCGTCGACGAGCTCACCGACCGCAAGCGCTACTGCGACGTGATCTTCGAGGTGGGCGTGCCGCTCATCCAGGTCACGAGCGATGCCAACGTGCCCGACTGGAGCCGCCCCAACCTCGAGAAGTGCATCGAGGCCGGCGTGAGCTGGCAGTTCGACACGCTCGAGGAGATCGCCGAGCAGTTCGACATGCCCAAGGACGCCTTCCTGGCCCAGATGGAGGCCTACAACGGCTACGTCGAGGCCAAGAACGACGAGCAGTTCGGCAAGGCCATCCCCGAGGCCGCCGTGCCGATCGACACCCCGCCGTTCTACGCCACGCGCCTGTGGCCCAAGGTGCACCACTGCATGGGCGGCGTGAAGACCGACACCGACTGCCGCGTGCTCGACGTGCGTCTGCAGCCTATCCCCGGCCTCTACGCTGCCGGCGAGGTCACCGGCGGCATCCACGGCGCCTGCCGTCTGGGCTCTTGCGCCACGGCCGACTGCCTGGTGAACGGCCGCATCGCCGGCCAGCAGGCCGCTGCCAACGACCCGGTGGCGTAAGGGTCCCTGAAGTTCGGAGCTCGAAGCTCGGGGTTCGGGCGGAAAAGACCGAGCGATCAGGTAAGACCGAGCTTTCGGATATCGGATGAATGACGCGCGGCCGCCCGTCGCCCTCGTGGCGTGTACGGCCGCGCGCTGCTTTTGTGGCGTGTGCGGCCGCACCCCGCTTGCCCACTCGCCCGCCTTCGCACCCCAACCCTCCGTGGGGTAAACTACTCTCGAATCCGACCAGCGAGCCAAACGCGGGGGCGAGGGTTTCCATGATGTGGGAGTATGTCCAGTTCGCAGATGACACACAAGTTTCGTATTCTGACGTGCGAGATGACAATACGGTGCTCGTCGTAATCGAGCGCCCCCGCGATTGGGGCTTTGATACGGCCAAGTGCCTGCTTCCCTCCTTCACATGGTTCGAGGTCGACGGGTTTGACGAAAGCAGCCTCGCCGAACTCGACCGATTCGTCAAAAACAATGCACCGCTCATCATGCGGTTCGCATATGAGGGCGGCCGACAATATGCCTAGCCTTTTTCGATTCGGACCATATGTCTTGTTTTTCTGGACCGGAGAGGGAGCCGAGCCCGTCCATGTCCATGTGGCGATTAAACGGCCGTGTCGCGATGCGACCAAGATATGGCTCACGCGGTCGGGCGGTTGCAAAATCGCACACAACAAAGGCGATATACCTCCGCGTGATTTGCGCGATATCCAGCAGTTCATAGCGGCCAACCACGCCTACATCTGCGCTCAGTGGGAGCAAACGGTGGGTGCGGTGTCGTTTTACTGCTAAACAGCCGGCAGAGGCCCCTCCGGCCGGACCCGACCCGCGGCGAACCTGCTAAAGTTCTCTTGCCACCGCATGGCGACAGGCGGCTTGAAGGGGACGTGGATGGGCGCAGGGGAAAACGAGCATAGCAGGGGTCCGGCAGCGGCCGGCGCCCATACCCCGCGCACGACCCTCGCAGCCGCCCTCGGGTTCGCGCTTCTTTTGACGGTGCTCGACTTTTTGATCTGGGGCCGCGCGTTCACGGCAACGGGCGCGGGAAGCCTCTACACCACCGAGGAGATCCGCGCGTTCTACAGCATCCCGAGCGTGGTCGTCACAGGCCTGACGCTCGCGGCGACGCCGGTGATCGGATGCCGCGTCCGCAGGGCGGCCTTTTGGGCGCAGGCCTGCCGCGTCGGTGCGGCAGTGGGCATGCTGGGCGCCCTTGCCGCGCTTTGGATCGCCCGGACAGCGGGAGCAGGCTCGCCCGTACCACTCGCCCTTGCCGCGGTGATAGCGGGGTTGGGTATCGGCCTCTCCCTCCTCGCATGGCAAACGTTGTTCGCACGCATGGACATCGACAGGCTGACCTCCGTGGTGCTTGGCGGATGCGTGCTGTTTGCCCTGCTCGCCATGGCATGCACGTTCACCTCCCAGACGGTCTCGTATGCGCTGACCGTCGCGCTGTGCGGCGCCTCGTTTGCTCTCTTGCAGGTGGTGGGATCTCGCCGCAGCCAGGCAGACGGGGCGGAAACCCGCCGCGCGACCGAAAAGGCCAGTCTGCGCAGCGCCCTCGCCGGTTGGGGCCCCACGATTTTGTGCCTCGGCTCGCTCGGCTTTGTCACGGGGCTGTCCCGCACCCTCACCCTGTCGGTCGTGAGCAGCAGCTCCGAGCTCGTGTTCGCATCGCTCGCCTGCATCTTGGCGGTCGCCGCGCTGCTGTTCGCCGTGTGGCGTATCCGTGGTTCTATCGTCTCGCCCATCGTGTTTTACCAGGTCGCCTTCCCCATCGTGGCAACAGGTCTCGTCGTGTTTTCCGTGACGGCCAACGATTTCACCTCGTCGTTTGCCAGCCTCTCGTACTTTGTGCTCGAGCTGGCGCTCATCGTCGCCATCGTGCACAGCGCGCGTGAGGCCAAAGGCGACGTGCGCATGTCCCTCACAACGTATGGCTGCGCCACGGGCGCCGCATACATCTTGCTCGGCCTCGGGACGGCCGTTGGCTTTGCGCTGCAGGAAAAGGCAGGCACCACGACGGCCGACGCGTTTCCCCTTGCCGTGATCGTGTGCATCTACGCGCTCGCGCTGCCCCTTGCCGTGCAGGTGCTCGGGCATGTGAGGGCACGCGGAGCGGGCGGGTTCGGCGGAGCGGGCGGACCTGGAAACGCCTTCCCAGCCGCCGGTTCTGAAAACGAAGGAAGGGCAGGGGACGGCACTAAGGCGCAGGTCGGGATAGCGGCCGCGGGAGCCACGCCCGACGTGCGCGACCTGCTCGGCCAAAAGGCAGACGAACTCGGGGCACGCTTTGGCCTCACGCCGCGCGAGACGCAGGTGCTCGCCCTGGTCCTCACCGGCAAGGACTCGCCCGCCATCGCCGCGGCGCTCGGCCTCACCGACAACACGGTGCGCACGCACCGCAAGAACCTCTACCGCAAGCTCGGCATCCATTCCAAGCAGGAGCTGGTGCGCCTCGTCGACGAGCGCGACGAGGAGGCCGGCCCCCGGGCAGAGCGGACCCGGGCATAGCGGTGCAGCGGGATGCCCCGGGACGGACGTCCCTCCAAAAAGGCGGCCCGTTCCCCGGGATTTTTGCGGTTAAGAACGAGCGGGACGGCCTCTAGGCGGCCGCCGCAAGACGGGCAAATGTTTTACATATGTAGCGAACTGCGACGTTGTCACCCGCGGCTGACCGCAATGCGGTCCGGGGGCATCCAGAAACCAAGTCGTTCGTTCTCAACCGCAATTATTCCGCGAAACAGCGCGTCCCTCTGGCAGAATCGTCGCCCGACAGCCTCGACAGTCCCGAAATCCCAACATCCTGCGCACCCACGACTGCAAGACGCGCAGGAATCCGCGTCGCCTCTCGCACTTGGCAAACTCCCAGCTCAGCAAGCCCTCACACCCCGTGGGGTAGTGACAGGGAGCATGCATTGCGCGACTATGGAAGCGTTGCCGGACCCGCAAGAGAGCCCGGCCCGTCCCAACGACCTACCACATCAAGGAGGGTCCCTATGCAAGAACGCATCTCCAGGCAGGAGTTCCTCAAGCGCGCCGCCCTGACCGGCGTCGCCGTGGCCGGCGCGGCCGTCGCCGCCAACGCCACCCCCGCCCGCGCCGACGAGGCGGCCGAGGAGGAAGCCCCCGCCACCCCCACGATGGAGATCTCCGAGACCGTGGAGCTCACCGAGTTCGGCACGCCCCTGTGGCTCACCCCCGAGCTCCACATGTTCGACTGGCGCACCAAGCCCGAGCAGCCCGAGGCCACCGAGGCCGGCTCCGCCGACGTCATCGTGGTGGGCACGGGCCTCACCGGCCTCAACGCCGTGCGCCGCAGCCTCGAGCTCGGTTGCAGCGTCATCGGCATCGAGACCGACGCCACCTACGACATCCACGGCTTCCAGTGCGCCACGGTGAACTGCGACCTGTTCAAGCGCGAGGTCGAGAAGAACGGCGAGGACTGGGCCGACTACGAGATCGACACCACCGACTTTGTGCGCCACTACATGGACATGCACAACAACCGCTGCAACATCGAGATCGCCAAGCTCTTTGCCGAGCACTCCGGCGAGGCCTTTGACTGGTACGAGGAGCTCATGCCCGAGAAGGGCGAGGACGGCAGCTACGACTACCGCAGCATGATCTACTACCCGCGCCCCGAGGGCTACGACCTGTCCCAGCCCGACGCCAAGTACAAGACCTACATCGGCACCGTAGACTTCACGTACCAGTCGTGGGCGCAGGCCGGCCACAACCTGTACCAGTTCTGCGTCGACAACGGCGCCGACTTCCACTTCAACGAGCGCGGCTACATGCTGACCAAGGACGATGCGGGCAAGGTCAACGGTATCATCACCAAGGTCACCGACGAAGAGGGCAACGTCACCTACAACCACTACACCGCCAACAAGGGCGTCATCCTGTCCACGGGCTACCACGGCACCGCCAAGGACATCATGATGGAGATCGGCGTCGAGGAGGGCATGTACACCCTGCGCAACGGCAACGACTTCCCCTCGAGCTCGGGCTTTGGCGGTTCGGGCGACGGCCACCGCATGCTCGTGTGGGAGGGCGCCGACATCGAGCCGTTCCGCCAGGCCGACGGCTGCGTGCTCTCGATGCTCGACCCCGCCGCGGGCCTCGCCCTCAACAACAACGGCCAGCGCTTCCACAACGAGGACGACCAGTGCTGGACGCTCGGCCTCGAGCTGCGTTGGCAGCCCGGACAAACCCAGTGGAAGATCTACGACTCCAACTGGAGGCGCGACCTGGACTTCCAGAACATGTCGCACATGGCCATCGACTCGGTGAACCACACGCCGTGGACCATGCCCGGCACGCTCGAGAACGAGTACGCCGCCGCCTACACCAACGGCACCAAGACCAAGGCCGACGGCACTGAGTGCGACGGCACCGAGTTCTACCTCGACATCCTCGACGAGGAGCTGCGCGCCGGCGTGGGCAACCCCGAGGGCATCGCCATCGGCAACTACTGGAGCTGGCCCGGCGACGTGCGCTACGGCGCCGAGACGCTCGAGGAGCTCGCCGCCATGGTGTACCCGGACAACGAGGAGGCCCAGGCCAACATGCTCGCCGAGGTGGCCGAGTACAACGAGATCGTGGCTTCGGGCAAGGACACCCGCTACGGCAAGGCCTCGTGGATGCTCTTCCCCATCGAGGAAGGCCCGTTCTACGCCTTTGGCGTGACCGCCGGCACCGTGGGCCGCATGGGCCAGGAAGGCATCATGACCAACAAGCGCCTGCAGCCCGTGATCCCGAGCACCGGCAAGCCCATCCCCGGCGTGTACTGCGCCGGCGTGCTGGTGGGCGGCCGCCATGCCAACTGCTACATGACCCCGCTCGGAGGCATGAACCACGGCTTTGACGTGACCACCGGCAAGCTCGCCGCCGAGTTCCTGGCCGAGGACAACGCGTAAGCCAGCGCCTCACCACCGGCGCGTCACCGCCAAGGGGCGCGTCTCCCAAAAGCACGTCAGCGCGGCGTGCCCTGCGCCATGCGGGGCACGCCGCCCTTTGCAAGTCCGCAAACGCCAGGAGGTAGGAACCCATGCCCGTCGCAGCACCCCGCGCCGACTTCGGCGACACCGTGGTCGCCCTCGACATACACCTGCCGTTTTCGTACTGGCGCGAGCGCGACTTCGACCATGGCGATCCTGCAGGCAAGCCCAACGACGCGCTCGTGGCGCGCTACACCAAGGCGCTCATGGCGGAGATCGCAAGCCTGGGCGCCGACGTGGGCTGCGGCGGGGAGACTGCGGCTTCGCAGCAGGTCGAGGCGGCGGGCGCGGACGCCGGTGACACCGGGGCCGCCGGTACGAGCGGCACCGGGTCCGCGGCGACGACCGATGCCGCAGCCCCGCGGCGCATCGTGGGCAGTGCGTTCTTTTCGGGCGGATACCTGGGGCTTTTGTACCCGGACGACTTCCGCGACATCCTGCGCTCCGTGCGGCGCAACTTCTACGTGACCGAGGGGCTCACCGTGGAGGCAGCCACGTTCCCGGGTTCGGTGGACATGTACGCCGCAAGCGCCTACCTCGACGAGCACGTGGGCGCGCTCATGTTCGAGCTCCCCACGCTCTCGGCCCGCGAGAGCCGCGACCTCGGCCTGCCCAACGCCCTGCAGGCGCTCGGCAAGACGCTCAACGTGCTCGGCAGCTACGGCGCGGGCGAGTTCGGCCTCCGCCTGCCCGTCGACGTCCCCGGCCGCACGGCCGAGACGTGGCGCTACCTGCTGGGCCAGATCAACCACTACCGTCCCGCGCACGTGGAGTTCGTCGCGCTCGGGACGCCGGAGGAGCAGGCGGCCGCGTTCGCCGACGAGGGTCTCGCCGGTCTGCGCGGCGCTTTGGCGACCCGGGGCTATCGAGAGGTCGCGCCCGACTTCATGACCCGCGCGGACACAACGCCCGCGTTTGTGGCGGAGCGCATGGCGCGGAAGGCGGCGGGGCGCGGCCACGAGTACCTCGGCGTGGGCCTCGGCGCCCAGACGCTGACCGACGGCTTTTGGACCAAGAACACCACCGACCTGCAGCGCTACCTCGCCTGCGGCGGCGACTACCGCGCGCTCATCGAGGTCGTGCGGGAGGTGTAGGGCAGCCGTGCGCGATGGCCGCCTTGAAACCATCAGATGCCACGCTTGGCATGAGCTCCAACATCATGGGAGCAAGCCGTGGGGAGATCGACGATAAGCACGGACGTCGCGTCGAAGACCCTCCTCTCCACCGGAATTCCCGTGAGTAATCCCTCGGGTACGACATATAACGGCCTGCGGCGGTCGTTTTCGCACCGAGTGCATGTTGCGGCCCGCGGTGATGGTCGTTTTGGAATCGAGTGCGTGTTTCTAGAAAAATGTTGGTCAAAACGCCGGCGAGTGCATGCTGTCCCAGGCGGCACGCGGCCCCCTGTTCCGAACCTTCTGCGTAAAGTGCCTGGTAGACGGCGTGCAATTCGGCAGACCGCGCGGGCGACGCACGCAAAAGGCAGCCATAAGCCGCGCCGGCGCACGCACTCGCCAGCAAAATGACCAACAGTTTTTGGAAATCACGCATTGGCGCCGGAAACGACCACCGAGGCATGTCACGACAGCCGCCGGCCACACCCCTCGCACGCATTCGCGCCCGAAATGGCCCCCTACTTTGCCGGTTTCGGGCATAGTGTACGACATTCGGAAAATGATATATAGGCACGCTCAGTATCAGATTGCGCAATGGTGCTATATACCAGGTATTATTCTTTTCAGAAAGAAGGACCGGCGCCCTGGTGGCATTCAGCAACGAACGTTCGGGGCCACTCTGGGGCCGCACGGTCGTACACCACGGCGAAAACGGGCCGCAAAAAGCTCCCGGCGCGACAAAAGGCCCCTGCGCGTCATCCGACACCATACGCAGGGCGCGCCGCCGTCGTAACGACAAAAGCGGCGCGCCCTGTTGGTAAAAATCAGCCCGTCGTCAGTCGGACAGTCGAATCTATTCGGCCTTCACGCCAGCGTCCGCCGCGATGGTCTCGGCCGCAACGTAGGCATGGATGAGCGCCTTGCCAAACGCGGTACCCGACATGTAGCCGTAACCATGCAGGCCACCCGTGACCTCACCGGCGGCAAAGAGGCCGGGGATGGGCTCCTGGGTGATGGCGTTCACCACGCGAGACTGGCCGTCGATCTTGATGCCGCCGCGCACGTCCTCGATGGCGGGGCTCAGGGGCATGGCATAGAAGGGCGGCTCGGTGAGCTTGACCGGCGTGCCGATGGCACCCACAAAACCGATGCTGCCAAAGTCCTCATCGACACCGGCGTCGACAAAGCCGTTGTAGCGCTCGATCTCGGCAGCCAGTGCCTCGTAATCGAAATCGGGATACTGGGTACGGATGCTCTCGCCCAGCTCCTCGATGGTGTTGCCGCTGAACTCGGGCTCAACCTCGCCGACAAAGTGCCCGGAATTTGCTCCGCTGTGGTCGATCGACACGGCGTCGGAAATGGCGAACATCTGGAAATCCTTGAGCTTGTTGATGGCCGCCGAGGTGATGAGGACGTAGTTGTCGGACTCGTTGGCAAAGCGCTTGCCGTCGAGGCCGACGAGGATGGCACCGCCGCCCATGTAGGGGAAGGTCAGGGTGCCGGTCGTGGTGCCCTTGGTGGCCCCGGGACGCGTGCCTGCCCCCAGGTAGCTCACGTCGGCACCCGCGGCAAGGGCCATGAGCAGGCCGTCGCCCAGCGAGCCCTGGCCCGTCGACGGCTCGATCGTGTCGATACCCTGCGGCCCGAGCGCCTTCATGAGGGCGGGGTTGCGGGTAAAACCGCCCGAGGCGAGCACGACGCCATACTTGGCGCCAAAGCGCTTGGTGCCGTCGGGCGTTTCGGCCTCGACGCCGATGACGCGGCCGGTTTCGTCCACAACCAGGCGGCGGGCACGGGTATCGGTCATCAGGGTCGCGTTGGGGCAGGCCGCGATGGCATCTTCCAAGGGTCCCATGACGGTGGCGCCCACGCTGCCCTCCGCCATGTGCTGCCAAGGCTGGGACTGGTAGGGAATTTGAATCGCATAGTCCCAGAACTTGACGCCGTGGTCGACAAGCACCTGGTACACCGTGGCGGCATTGTCGACATACGAGCGGGCGACGTCCTCCTGTAGGTCGCCTTGCGCGGCGTTCACCAAGTCGTTGTAGAGGTCGTCGCGCGAGCCGGGGCACAGATCGGTCTCGCAGAAGTCGATGCCGCCCCCGCACAGATGCGAGCCGCTGATGGCGGTCCCCAAAATCTCAAGCTCCAGAACGTCCATGCCGTACGTCTCGGCAAGACGCATGGTCGCCATAGCCCCGGCGCCGCCCGCACCGACAACCACGACATCGGCCTCGGCATCCCACGACGCCTCGTCGGCGAGGGCCCCCATGACAGGGCACGCCAGCGCAAGACCAGCCGCGACACCGCCGGCAAGAACGCCCCTGCGCGTCATGGATTTGTTGAATTCGCTCATTGTGCATCCCTTCTCTGTCACTCGATACAGCCTGGCACAGCTTGCCAAGATCACCGCGCCCCCTCGAGGGCGACTGCCCGCAGCATAGGATCAGCCGACGGCCCCCCGGTAGTCGACGAATCGGCCGAACAGGTTCCGGAACGTGCATCAACCGTTTTGACTACAATGTCGAAAAAGGTTGAAAAGCGGCTTGACGCGCATCGACGGGAGGATTTCAGCAGATGGACACCACCGAGGCAGTCCGGCGTGTTCGCGGGCGAATCGATTCGGGCCGGCTCTTGCTGGCTTGCGCCGTCGTACTCGCCACATGCTGGGTGCAGGCAATCGCGAGTTTTGACCACTTGTCAAAAGTCGGGATGGCAGCCGGAAGCGCCCCGTTCATCCTCGCCCTTGCAGGAGCAGACATCGCACTCGTCGTCTTTTCCCGCCGCATCGAGCGCATTTTTGTCCGCCCTCCCTGGGTTGCCGTAGCTCTGGGGGTATCGCTCGCCACTTCGCTCGCAGGTCTGTCATACGGGCAAGACATATTCGACTCCACCGTATTCAGCGCCTTGAGCTCGGTCTTGCTCGGCTTCGCATGCATCGTCCTCATCGTGGCGACAATGGTCCCCGCACTGCACCTTTTTTCGCGAGGCTCGTTCCTCTTGCTTGTGTTTGGCTCATACGTCGCAAAGCGGATATTCGAAGGGGCCGTCACGAACCTGACTTTCGATACGGTCGTCGCCCTGGTCGCGTTCATCCTCCCGTTCATCATCATGCTCATGGCGAACATCGGAATCCGCAAAGGCGAGACACCGCTCGAAGAGATTCGTCCCAAAGCCACCGCGTGGTCCCCTTGGGTGATTGCGCTGGCTGTATCTTCCATATGCGCCATCGTCTTGTTCGGGGGAACCAATGCCCGCGTCTCCCTCTCGGAGAATCCGGGGGCGCTTGTCTGGGATCTCGTGGGGAGCACGCTCGTTCTCTTGGCGTCAGGCCTTGCCGTTTCGCGCGCTTCGGTCGCAGAGACATACCGGCCGCTCTTTGTCATCGGCGCAATCGCGGCCGTCCTTGCCCTCGCGACAGGAGGAGTCGGCATAGCCCACATTCCTTGGGAAACCCTTACCGTGCTATGCGGCATCTTGCTGTGGCTGCCCACCTACGATTGCATGCATGCTGAGAAATTGCGCGCTTTAGCACGCACGATATTGCGTTTCGGCACCGTTGGACCCGGTGCCCAGCATCGCCCGTCGGCACCGCCGGTATTCCCATTCGGCACCGCACCCGCTACGGTTCTTCTCGCCATGCACCCGAGAG
>DBEYOB010000047.1:0-2347 GCA_048173955.1 Coriobacteriales bacterium | reverse complement strand
GAGCAGGGCGGGACGGCCGTCTAGGAGGTACGAGCGCACCGCGTCGACCGCGAGCGGGTAGATCGGGACGACCCGCTCCTTGCTCCCCTTGCCGAAGAGGCGGACCGTCGACGCCGCCTGGTCGACGTCGGCGACATCGAGCGCGCTCAGCTCGCCGATGCGCGCCCCGCTCGCGTAGAACAGCTCCACCATGGCCCGGTCGCGCAGCCCCTCGGGCGTCTGGGGGTCGACCGCCGCGAGCAGCCGCTCGACCTCGGAGCAGGTGAACACGTGCGGGAGCGACTTGGGGAGCTTGGGGCTCGCCACCGCCTGCGCGGGGTTCAGCGCGACCTCCCCCTCGCGGTCGAGCCACTCGTAGAAGCTGCGCACGGCGGACAGCCTGCGGCCGACCGTCGTGCGGGCGTATCCGTCGCCGTCGAGCGACCCCAGGTACCTGCGCAGGTCGCGATGGCCGGCCGCCAGCGGGTCGACCCCCTCGCGGGCGGCCCAGGCGAAAAACGCCTCGAGGTCGCACCGGTACGCACGCACGGTGTTGGGGGAATAGTTGAGCGTCGAGCCGAGATAGGAGAGGAACGCCTCGAGGTCGAGCTGCAGGCGCTCCCCGACCTCCCTATCGCCCGGCACCGGGCGCCGCCCCCTCCGCCGCGGCGGGCACCCCCGCCGCGCGCGCGTTCCCGGCGCACCAGAGCTCGAGGTCCTCGAGCGCCCGGCGCGCATAGGCGGCATAGCGGTCGCGCTTTGCCATCTTCCCCGCGCGCTCGAGGGGCGGGACGAGCCCGAAGTTCACGTGCATCGGCTGGTAGTCGACCGTCTCGGGCGAGGTCGCGTAGGCGACGAGCGACCCCAGCGCGGTCGTCGCGGGGAGGGGGGCAACCGTCCCGTCGGTCAGGTCGGCCCAGGTGTTGACGGCGGCCAAAAGGCCCGTGGCTATGGCCTCGGTGTAGCCCTCGGTCCCGGTGATCTGGCCGGCGAAGCGCACGCGGCGGTCCGTGCGCAGGGCGAAGGTGGCGTCGAGCGCGCGAGGGGCGTCGACGAACGTGTTGCGGTGCATGACGCCGTAGCGAAAGAACTCGGCATGCTCCAGGCCGGGAATCATCCTGAAGACGCGGCGCTGCTCGGGCCAGGTGAGGTTCGTCTGGAAGCCGACCAGGTTGTATGCGCTGCGCTCCCTGTTCTCGGCGCGGAGCTGGACGACGGCCCAGGGGCGGCGCCCCGTTGCGGGGTCCACGATCCCGACGGGCTTGAGGGCCCCGAACCGCAGGGCGTCATGGCCCGTCCTCGCGACCTCCTCGACCGGCTGGCACGCCTGGAACAGGTCGCGGCGCTCGAAGTCGCGCAGGATGGCGCGCTCGGCGCCGACGAGCTCCTCGACGAGGCGGTCGTAGGCGTCCTTGTCCATGGGGCAGTTCAGGTAGTCCTCCCCCTCCCCGCGGTCGTAGCGAGACTGGGCGAACACCCGGTCGCCGTCGAGCGTCGCCGCGTCGACGATGGGGGCGGCGGCGTCGTAGAACGACAGCCGGGCGCCCCCCACGAGGGATTCGACGTGACGCGCGAGCGCGCCGGAGCACAGGGGGCCCGCCGCGATGACGACGGGGCCCTCGGGCGGAACCTCCGCCACCTCGCGGCGGACGACCTCGATCCCCGCATGGCGCGACACCTCGTCCTCGACCAGCCCGCTGAACACGTCGCGGTCGACCGCGAGGGCCCCGCCCGCAGGCACGGCCGCCCGCTCGGCCAGCGGGAGCAGGCGGCTCCCGAGGCGGCGCAGCTCGGCCTTCAGGAGGCCGGCGGCCGAATCGAGGCGCACGGCCTTGAGCGAGTTGGAGCACACAAGCTCGGCGAGGCGCCCGCCCGCATGCGCCGGGGTCATCGTGCCGGGGCGCATCTCGTACAGCCGCACGCGCACCCCCCGGTCCGCAAGGCCCAGGGCGCACTCGCATCCCGCAAGCCCCCCGCCGATCACCGCGACGGTCGGCAACCCGGTCCCGTTCGCCACACGCGCCCCCTTCCCAGTCTCCGGGGCAGCGCCCCGGGCCCGCGCCGCCCCGCGGCGGCCTGTCGTCTTCGTCAGGAACGGCAGGAGCCGCCCCGCATCTCCCCCGTATTGTGCTCCAACAGGGCCTGCTCTGTCAGGCTGTATCGGCCGTCGGGAAGGCGACTCACCCAACCCTTCATCTCGAACGCGCCCAGCAGGCGCATGAGGCGGGGTGTTAGCGCTAATGTAAAACCCGCCGATTCCGCAAACGCATACCCGCCAGTTGCGCCAACGCAGATGTGCCAATCCCGCCAACGTTCTTCCGCCGGTTTCGCCAACGGCGCCGCTAGTCTCTTGGGCGTCGTACCGGAC
>DBEYOB010000046.1:0-86446 GCA_048173955.1 Coriobacteriales bacterium | reverse complement strand
CAAAACTGCCCAATGCGTGCAGATCGCTGTTGAGTGAACGACTGAGACGAACCGCTCCTGCTGGGTAAAGCGAGATTATTTAACAAGACGGAATATTCATTTACCAAAATGGTACGTAAAAATCTGCACCGGAACCTCCCGACCTCAGAAGTGCCCATTTTGGGCGTTCACTCGAGAGGGGATTGCACGCATCGGGGGATTTTCAGGTGCAGCAAGCTCTCCGAACACCCCCGACGCGCGACGGAACAAGCGACGCGGTGGCGCTTCGTTGCACGATACATCAATCAAGCAAAGACTTTAGCTGCGAGGGTGCACCCGCTGCCAGTTTTGCCACCCATCTCGGCTCAGAAGGGGCCCATTCGGTAATTGTGATTTTTGATACTTAGTAAAACCCCAGGATCCGTCTGCTCTATGAAACGCCCGCTCCGCACGAGACGCACCGGGACCGGCGTTTCCGCAGGAAAGGCAAGTTCATCAATCTACTAAATTACTGAATAGGCGCAGTTTGAGACAAGTTAGCCCCGGATTCTGTCAGCAAGGCCCGACCAATGTCCGAATGCGCCGCCCGATTCCATCCGACCGCATCTCATGGCGGGCACCGAAAATCGCGCACCGCTCGACGGGCGCACAGCTACAGCCGTCATTCGACAAACGGTCCGATTGCAATCGAAAGTCCTCCGAATATGCCAACGGGAACCGGCTCAGAAAACGGGTACACCCTCAGGGCAAGGGAGTCTCCCTCAAAGCGATAGACGGCCGTCTGCTCCGACCCGGGGTCGACAATCCAGTATTCGCGCACCCCGGCGCGGCGATAACGAGCCGTTTTGGTGATGTAGTCCATACCGACACTCGAAGGCGAGACAACTTCGACCACCATGTCGGGAGCACCCTCGACGCCGCGCTTGGAAATGCGGCTCGAATCGCACACCACCACAACGTCGGGCTCCACCCACGTTTCGTCGTTCGCATCGAGGTTGACGGCAACCGGCGCCGGCACGGCTTTGCAGTTTCCGCTATGTCGACGGATGTGGGCGTTCAAATCCGTAACGATTCCCGCAACGATTGCCTGATGAACCCAGTCCGGAGGTGCCATGTCGTAAAGTTCCCCGTCAATCAACTCGGCCCGCACGCCATCGGGGAGGTTCCAGTAGTCTTCCGATGTATAAACTCTGCTCGCAGGCAGCGGCATGGCACCATCCTCCTCTCAATACATCGGTCAGGCAACTCGGGAGGATTATACCCTGCGATCGATCGACATTCACTTCTCCTCCCCGGCACGCCGGCAAGCGTACCGCCAGGCCAAACACACAAAAGGGGCGCGCAATCCCAGTTCGAGACTGCGCGCCCCCTACGAACTCGCGGGCAACTGCGCCCGCGCAAACCGTTTCGTGCGAACCCCTGCGCTACGCCAGATCCTCGGCCACGCTCGTACCCACGAGCATACCCGACCCTGCGGCGGGGACGATGTCCTCAGTGCCGGCATTGCAGCCGCAGGAATACAAGCCCGGAATGGGGTTGCCTTCGGCATCGACGACCTCAAAGCGACTGCTCACCGCCAGGCCGCCCTTGCTCTTGTAGCGCACGGGCACGTTGAGCAGATAGTAGAACGGCGGCTCGAGCGGCTGGAGGAACAGCGTGCGGCCGAAGTCGGGATCTTCGCCGTTCTCGCAGATGGTGTTCCAGTTGTCAAAGGCCGCCTGCAGGATGTCGAGGCCCATGCCCATGCCCTCGGCGAGCTCCTCGATGGAGTTGGCGGTCTTCACGTTGTCGCCGGCGTGCTTGATGACCTCCTGGTCGACGCCGTTCTGGGCGGTGTTGTCCCAGATGCTCCACCACTCGTGCCAGCCGTTGTTCAGGCAGCCGGTCGCCGCATCGTGCACGGCGGTCTCGCAGTAGAAGCGCCTGCCGTTGGGCAGCAGGCCGAGGATCGGGTAGTGCATGCCGAGCATATGGCCCGCCTCATAGCGCGGGTTGAAGTTGCCCGGGGTCACCATGCCGGCAAGCTGGCCGCCGGCGGCAAGGCCCGCCTTGATGCCCTCGCCTGTACGGCCCGAGACGATGCAGCCGAGGTCGGCCGTATCGGGGGCGTACTGGGTCATCCATTCCTGGTTGGAGACGTAGCCGCCGCAGGCCAGGATGACGGCCTTGGCCTGGATGTCGACATAGCCGCCGTCCTTGGAGGTGAAACGCGCGCCGGAGACGGTGCCGGCCTCGTCGACGATCAGGCACTTGAGCACGGTATCGTACAGGTAGGTCGCACCGGCCTCGGTGAGCTTCTCGTCCATCAGCGTGAAGGCGTCGGGCATGGTGCAGATGCCGCCCTGGGGGAAGAACGCCTGCTGGTACGGACCCTCCATCTTAGGCTGGAACTGATAGCCCCAGTCGTAGTGCATGAGGTCCATCCACTTGCCGCCCCACTCCTGGAGCATCATGAGCTGGTCGAGCCCCGCCTCGTCGTTCTCGTAGTACGGGGCGAAGCGCTCGCGAAGCTCGTCGATGGTCGAGTACTTCTCGGGGCGCTCCTCCTGGGTGAGACGGGCGGTGTTGCACATCATGCACGCAGCCGAATAGATGGCGTCTCCACCATAGAAGCCGTTCTGCTCGACGATGAGCGTGCTGAGCCCGGCGCTGGCGGTCTCGTAGGCGGCCATCATGCCCGAGATGCCGGCGCCGCAGATGAGGACGTCGACCTCCTGGGAAAAGTTCACAGCGGCGTCGCCGAGCGCAGCGGCACCGGCGGCAGAAACCTCGTCGGCGAGGGCGGAGCCCACACCGGTCGCCGCAACGGCGGCAGCAGCGCCGGCGGCGCCGAGCGCACGGAAGAAATGACGGCGATCCATCTCGGTTGCACCCTTCATCACAACACATCCTCCTTCTAACGGATTTCCTTACGGTCGATATGCGCGGCGCGGCATGCGGCGTTTCCGCCGCGTGGAACTAACGCCGTGCGATCCGTTCCCATCAATAGCGCTGCAGCGCCCATCGCGAACATACGCCGCGTGGGGTAAACCTCGCGAAATGTGAGGTAGGGCTGAGGTAGACTGTGAGGTATTGCAGCGATGCCGGTATGCGCGAGCAGGTGTTTCGCCAAAATCGGCACAACGAGAGGCATGCAGGGGATCGATGTTGAAGGCACAGACACCCAACGACCCGCGCGAGACGGACGCGTCGACGGCCGCGCTCATCGCAATCGGCCTGGGCTGCTACCTGGGCTGGCAGACCATCGACATCTCGCCGACGCTCTTCCCCGCACCTGCACCGGGCGTCCAAGACGCCCTCGTCGGCTGGGCGTACGCCGGTACGGCGCTGCTCGTCGTGCTCCTCGCCGCCTTTGCGGCCTATACCTGGCGGCGCGGCCCGCTTCTGAGGTCTCCCTGGATCGTCGCCCTCGCCGCGCTCGGGCCGTCCGTCGGGACCGCCGTCCTCTACGCCTGCGGATGGTTGAGCGACCCGGCCTCGATGCCCGGCGTTGCCTTAGGGCGTACCTTGGCGGGGACGAGCGCCGCGTTCGTGGTGCTTTGGGGCGAGCTGCTCTGCCGCACCAAACCGTCGCACACACTCGCCTGCGTCGCCGCGGGCTATGCGGTGTCGTTCGGAATCTGCCTGATCGAGGCGAACCTCTCCCCCTTGGCGGCATTGACACTGCGCCCGCTGCTTCCCCTGCTATCGGGAGCCGTTTTAACTATCCTACGTCACGATCTTTTGCCCATCGGAGCCGCAACACCGCCTGCAGGCGAAGCGATGTCCAACGGAACTGGCCCGAACACCGCGGTTGCGGCGAAACCGGCGACTCCGCCGGCGAGCAGAACCGCGCCGCTCCCCTTGCGCCTCTCGCTCGGCACGGGCATCCTCGGGGCGATATTCGTGGCGACGAACCACCTCTCGGAAACAAAGACCGAGGTTTCCACCGAGCTTTACACGCTCGTCGCAGGCATCGTCGTCGCGGCGGCATTGGTCGCGATAGCAATTGCGACCAGGGGCATGCACGGCAACTTCTCGCTTCTCTACCGCCTCATCACACCGCTTGTCATAGGCTGTCTGCTCCTCACGCTGGTGCTGCAGCCGGGACGACAGTACTACGAGGCCCTGGCCATCGGGGGAACGTGGGCGTTCTTCCGCATCTTTACCTGGACTCTTTGGGGTCGCATCGGCATGCGCGACCCCAAAGGGGGTGCCTGCGTCTTCGCCTTGGGTCAAATCTGCCTCACCCTGTGCAGCACCGTCGGCGAACTGCTCTGTTCGATTGTCGACCTTTCGGCCGCACCGTTGGCCGTCGCCGCCTCGGCGATCATCTTCGTTGCCGTGTTCACCTCTGCGTTCGTCATGGACGAGGTGAGTGTGGCGAAGCTTATGACGGCGCGGGGCGAGGGTGCCGTCGATGCGCCGGACAGTCCGGGCAGCGGCCGGGAGGGCGAGGACTTGGATGCCGCAGATACCACGGCGTCCCAAACGCCTTTCGACGCGAACGCCGTGACGCTTGAACATCTCGCACACGCCGTCGCCGACCTGGGCCTTTCCGAACGGGAACGCGAGATAGCCCTGCTTGTGCTCAAACGTCACGACAACCGTCGCATCTGCCAAGAGGCGTATATTACCGAGAGCACACTGCGCACCCACCTGCGCAACATCTACGGCAAAACCGGTGCGCACAGCCGCACCGGGTTGATCGAGCTGCTGGAAAGGCGGCTGCGTCAAGATCGGGGGCAGCCCGCATGAACCAACGCCAACTCGAAGTCTTTCGCGCGGTCCGCTGACAGTTTCCGGGCATATCTCGCCTCAAAACCAATCATACCTCGTCGGCACGCCCGCGCCCCGCATGCGCCCCGCTACGCCTGAGGCACCACCGCGGTGGGCACCTTCAGGTCGAGCAGCACGCCGTGCGTCACCGAGCCGAACAGCGTGCGGCCCAGCGCGCTGCGCGAGTGCGTGCCGAGCACGAGCAGCCGATGCCCGGCGCTGTACTTCACCAGCGTGCTCGCGGGCGAGGAGCCCTCGACCGCGTGGCCCGCCACCGCAAGCCCGGGATTGGCCTCGGCCAGCGTTGCGACGCGGCGGTCGAGGTCGCGCTGGAACTGCTCGCCGACCGGGGCGAGCCCGCCGCCGAGCACCTCGGCCGGGCGGGTCAGCACGGGCGGCAGACCCCAGGCAGAGACCAGGTCGAGCGGCTGACCGTCCTCGAGCGCCTCGCGCACGCCGAACGCCACCGCGCGCTCGCTCACGTTGTCGGGCCCGACGCCGACGACGATGCCCTCGCCGCACTCGTCGGGGTTCCAGTCGGACGGGACCACCACCGTGGGGGCGACCGTCGACACCGAGATGCGCAGGCCCTTGGCCCCACCCACGGTCTCGCCGATCGTCGCGCCGTGGTGGGAGCCGACGACCACCATGTCGTGCGCCGCGGCCGCCTCGATCATCGACTCGACGATCTTGCCCTCGACCACCGAGGTGGTCGCCTTGACGCCGGGATGCCCCGCGGCGAGCTTCGCGGCGGCGGCGTCGACCGTCTCCTGCGAGGCCCGCTTCATCGTCTCGGTGTCGACGCCCGCCTCGCGGGCGACCGCGGGATCGACGACCGAGAGCAGCGTGAGGCTCGCGCCGTCGCGCTCGGCCCGGCGCGCCGCCCATTCGAGCGCGCGCTCGCCGCGCTCGCTGCCGTCGATGCCGACGAGAATCCTGGTCATGCCTATCAGTCCTTCCGGGCGTTTTTGCCTAGTGGAACAGCGGGATCATCAGCCACAGCGCGAACAGCACGATTACCACGCACGCCGCGAAGCACACGACGGCGCCCAAGCGGGTCGTGATGTGCGCGCCGCCCTTGTTGTCGACGACGGTGCCCCGCGCCCACAGCAGAAGCCCGGTGGCGTACAGCGAGCTGATGGCGCCGGCAACGGCCACGGTGACCACGATGACGGCAAAGAAACTCTCGAGCTCTTGGACAACGATCATGGATGCCTCCTTCGCCGCCGGGCTTTACGCCGTCGCCTGGGCGTGGGTTGCGGTTCCCGCGTTGATCTTGACGTCGGACTGGTCGTTCACGTTCAACGAGTTGACGGGGTTGCGCTTGGACAGGCGCAGGATGATGAGGGCGATGAGGACCACCAGCAGGGCGACCACAACGGTGCCGCCGATGCCCAGCTTGGCGAGCGCGCACGCCGCGGCGCCCACCAGGCCGGCGGCCGGGAAGGTCACGAGCCACGCGACGAGCATGCGCGCGGCGACGCCCCAGTTGACCGCCGTCCCCTTGCCCAGACCGGAGCCGATAATGGAACCCGAGCACACCTGGGTGGTCGACAGGGCGAAGCCGAGGTGCGACGAGGCCAGGATGGTGGCGGCCGAGCTGCACTCGGCGGCGAACCCCTGCGGGGTGCTGATCTCGGTCAGGCCCTTGCCGAGCGTGCGGATGACGCGCCAGCCGCCCGAGTAGGTGCCGAGGGCGATGGCGAGGCCGCACGCCGCGACGACCCACAGCTGCGGGTCGCTGCCCGAAGGCTGGGCACCCACGGCGATCAGGCACAGCGTGATGATGCCCATCGTCTTCTGGGCGTCGTTGGTGCCGTGCGAGAGCGCGACGAGGCACGCGGTGACGGTCTGGCCGTGGCGGAAGCCGCTCTCGACGAACTTCTCGTCGAGGCGCCTCACGATCCGGAAGATGATCTTGCACGCGGCGAACGCCGCGAGGCCGGCGACGACCGGCGAGACGAGGGCGGGGATGAGCACCTTGGTCAGCACGGCGCCGAAGTTGACGCCCTGCACGCCCGCGCCCACGATGACGGCGCCGACCAGGCCGCCGAACAGCGCGTGCGACGAGCTCGAGGGCAGGCCGACGAGCCACGTGAGGAGGTTCCACACGATGGCGCCGACCAGGCCGGCGAAGATGAACTCGGGCCCGATGGCGACCTCGGCCTCGTTGATGATGCCGCCCGAGATGGTGTTGGCCACCTCGGTGGACAGGAAGGCGCCCACCAGGTTGAGCGTGCCCGCCGCGATGACGGCGACCTTCGGCTTGAGCGCGCCCGTGGCGATCGAGGTTGCCATGGCGTTGGCGGTATCGTGGAAGCCGTTCGTGAAGTCGAACACGAGCGCGGTGACGATGACCAATCCCACGACGATGAGCGTTACTGGGTCCATGCGGCTCTCCGGCCCTTCCTGGTCCTCTGACATGTCGGCCCCATGCCGGTGCCTCTTCTTTCAGCATGGCATACCGCCGATACCGTACTCCCCTATTGTAAAGGGAATGTAAGGCCTCGATTCGAAGATGTCGCAAGTGGGTCGAGTTTTTTCGGGGCGGTATGCAGGTGGCATGCTGACGGGTTTGCTCTAAGACGACGCGGGCAAAACCCGCGGCGCTGCTATACCATAGGGGCCGCATCGGGGCATGCAAGTAGGGGGGATCGCCATGTCGGCAGGCAAATCGCATAAGGGACCCGCGCTCTTCGCCCTTCTCGACGCTCGTGCGGTCATCGGGTCGACCTGCCTGTGGGCGTGGGTCGACGCGCTCTACGGGAGCATGTTCTTCGCCCCGCTCGGACAGCGGGGCACCTTCCCCGAGCTTGCCGCCTGGACCACGTTCCTGCTCGTGGTCCCCTTCAGCCTGGTGCCCCTCTTCGGGCGGGACCTGGCCCGGCGCGCGAGCGGGAGCACGCCGGCGCTGCTCGCCGCAGGGACGGCCGGCACGGCGGGATCCCTGCTGTTCGCCCTCTCCGCGCACCTCGCGAGCAGGCCCTTGGCCATTGCGGGGGCGGTGCTCTGCGCGCTGTTCATGACCGCGGCGATCCTCGCCTGGGGCGCGGTGTACTGCAGGGACGGCATGCGCAGCGCCGTGCTCTACGTGGCGGGCGGCTTTGCCTGCGCCATCGTGCCCGACCTGCTGTTCCTGCTCATGGCTCCCCCCGCCGCGGCGATCGTGCCGGCGGTACTGCCGCTGCTCTCCATGGCCCTGCTGCTCGCCATGCCCGCCGCGGCCCGCTCCTATCCGGAACGCGCCTCTGCCGCGGCTCCCGCACCCTCGCTCCCTCAGAGCCCTGCGGGTCTCATCCGCCGGACGCTCGGCGTCTCGGTCCCCACCGTGTGCAGCGTCGCGCTCATCATGCTCGGACTGGGCTACATGCAGCACCAGATCTCGTTCGCGCCGGTCGCCGGCGTCGCGCAGGCCGACAGCGGGGTCACGCTCCAGATCGTGCGCGGCGCGTTTTCGATCGTCCTGTTCGCCGTCGTCGCCCTGTTCCCCCGCCGCGGGGTAATTGTCTACCGCGTCGGGCTGCTCGCCATCGTCGCGGGCTTCTCGCTCATGCCGTTCCTCTACGGGACCGGGGCGTTCTGGACCTCGGGGGCGGTCATCCTCGTCGGGTACACGACGTTCGACGTGCTCATCTGGATCGTCGTCGCGCAGTCGGTCTACGCCGGGCTCGGGGACGCGCCGCGCATCGTGTGCACCGTCCAGATGGTCGTGCGCAGCGCGTTCTGCGGCCTGGGCGGCATCCTCGGCATGGCGCTCGACGGCGTCGCCCACGCCGCGGCGTTTCCCAACGCGGACGCCATTTTGGTGGGCTACCTCATGACGATCGCCATCGTGCTCGTCCTGAGCTCCCGCGACATCTGGGAGCTCTTCGACGCGCGGCCGGCGGCGCCCGCCGACCCTGCGGCGGCCGACGCGCGCTCCGAGCGGATCGCCCGGCTCTCCGAAACCTGGGGCCTGACCGAGCGCGAGCGCGAGATTTTCGCGCTGCTCGCCATCGGCCGCACGCAACCGTGGATCGCCGAGAACCTCGGCATCTCGGAGAGCACCGTCAACTCCCACGTGCGCCACATTTACAGCAAGTCAAACATCAGGAACCGCCAGGAGCTGCTCGATCTGGTGATGGAGGCGCGGTAGGGCAGTCGGCATTGGGAGGCGAGGTCGAGAGCGCCGGGCCGAAGATTTGCTGAAACCAGAATCCGGAAAACACTCAAACCACCCTGATATACTTGCCCTGCAAGTATCCTTGCGAACCAAGGAGACCACATGCCCGAATTAAGCAGATTCAGGGGCATCATCGTAAAGATGTTGTACCGCGACTATGGCAAGCACAACAAACCCCATATCCATGCGTACTATGGGGAATACGAAGCATCGGTCTCTATCGACGGAGAACTGCTTGCCGGCTCTTTCCCTTCGAGGCAGTTCAAAATTCTCTCCGGATGGCTTGCCCTGCACGAAGAGGAAATTTACGCGGCCTGGAATCGAGCAGTCGCAGGCCAAGACCCCGGAATGATCGCCCCTCTTTCTTAGGAGCGCCTATGTTTGAGGCAAACGGTATCGTATACGCCAGCAACCCAACCGAAGAGATGCGAGTCAGCTCGGTCCGTGGGGTCGGCAACGCCTGCCTCGTCGTTACGTTCGACACAGGCGAAGATCGCCTTTTAGACACCACGGAACTCCTTGATATGCCGGCATTTGCCCCTCTTGCCGACCCCGTCATAGCCGAGTCGGCAAAAGTGGACCATGGGGCACTCGTTTGGCTTGACGGTGCAATAGACCTTGCCCCGCAAGCCGCTTATGACATGTCATATGAATACATCTCTCCAGCAAAGGCAGTTTAAGGGGCACGCACCGTATTGACGGCAAGTCAACCGCAATAAACCGCCCGATGCCAATCGAACCGGTGGCACGGGCACATTGCACGGGCGCGTTCAAAACGCAATCCCCTGAATCTGTCGATGCCTCCCGTCCGCTCGACCGAAACCCGCGATATTCGCCCATCGCGGGTTTCGGTCGTTTCGCACCCCGCCTCCCTTCCCGAAACTGATGCCATGCACCGCGGGCACCGCCCCAGACGACGGCATGCACCGCGGGCATCCGCACCGTAGGCGCTTCCGCGCCGTTCGCGAAAGGGGACATCGCATGGATCAGCTCACGAGAAGGTCGTTCATCGCCGGCACCGTGGCCGCCGGCGCGGCGGCGGGGGCCCTCGCCGGCACCGCGCTCGCCGACGAGGCCGCGACCGAGGAGACCGCGGGCAGCGCCGCCCTGCACACCTGGGACGTGGCGCCCGAGCCCATCACCGACATCGCCGAGACCTACGACTTCGATATCGTGGTGGTGGGCGGCGGCATGGCCGGCATGGGCACCGCCCAGGCCGCCGCGCGCAGCGGCGCGTCGGTCGCCGTGATCGAGCGCGGCGAGAAGGGGCGCTTCTGCGGCCTCGACATGTGCGCCATCGGCAGCAAGGTCCTCGCCGACAACGGCATCGAGATCGACCCGCTCGAGGCCGCCCGCCTCATGTACGCCGCCTCGCAGCAGACCGCGAACTACAACCTCATCCGCACCTGGGCCGAGCAGACCGGCCCCGTCATGGACTACATCACCGACCTGTGCGCCGAGTACGACACGACCGTGGAGCCCTCGACGGGCGGCACCTCCAAGGCCGGATGGGACACCATGCCCGAGCGCTACGTCGTGTTCCAGGACGCCGTGCGCTTCAGCAGCGCCGAGTTCGGCATCTTCCGCACCGACGGCCTCGAGCCGCACCAGAACCTCGGCGACGTGCTCATCGCCTCGGCCACCGAGAACGGCTGCCAGTTCTTCTTCAACACGCACGCCGAGCAGCTCGTGGGCAGCGCGGCCGACGGCGTGACCGGCGTCGTCGCCACCGACGCCGAGGGCAACCACATCCAGTTCAACGCCGCCAAGGGCGTGGTGCTGTGCACGGGCGACATCTCCGGCAACCAGGAGATGGTGGACTGCTGGGCGCCCATCGCCAACCGCGCCGACGAGAGCGCCTACCTGCCCATCGGCGCCAACACCGGCGACGCCATCCTCATGACCAAGTGGATCGGCGGCGGCATCTCCAAGAGCCCCGCGGCCCCCATGATCCACCAGTTCACCATCGCCACGCGCAGCTACAACATGACGCCGTTCTTCCTGAGCATGCTCGCGGTGAACAGCGACGGCGAGCGCTTCATGAACGAGATGCCCTTCGAGCCGTTCATCACCGACGCGCGCATGAACTCCAAGGGCAACATCGCCTGGTCGATCTTCGACGGCGCCTACGCCACCTATGTGGAGAAGCAGTTCCCGCAAGGCTACGAGACCATGCTCGAGACGATTCCCGGCGAGATCGAGGAACGCCTGGAGAACGGCACGCTCGTGAGCGCCGACACGCTCGAGGAGCTCGCTGAGAAGATCGGCGTGCCCACCGAGGCGTTCGTGGCCAGCGTCGAGGCGTACAACGCCGCCTGCGATGCGGGCGTGGACTCCCAGTTCGGCGTCGTTGAGCAGATGCTCTACCCGCTGACGACCGCCCCCTACTACGCCACGCGCATCTACGCCTCGAACCTCGCCGTCGCCTACGGCGTGCACGTGAACGACGACTCGCAGGTGTGCACCGACGACGACCAGCCCATCGCGGGCCTCTTCGCCGCCGGCAACTGCCAGGGCGACTTCTTCGGCTTCAACTACCCGGTGCACTGCCCCGGCTGCTCCACGGGCCGCTCCCTGGTGTACGGCCAGCTCATCGGCGAGGCCCTCGCCCAGGACATGACGATCGGCGAGATGCTGGCGACCAGGTAGCGCGCAGATCCGACCCCAACCAGACGCCCGGCGCGGCGATGCGGGCACGCCGCCGCGCCGGGCACCCTTCAGAAAGGTGCATTGCCATGTCAGAAACCGTTTCCCGCCGCAGCTTCCTGCGCGGCGCAGCATGCGGCGTCGCCGGCGCCGCGGCGGCCGGCGCCCTCGCCGGCACCGCCCTGGCCGACGTCGACGCCAACATCGAGGTCACCGACGGCGACCTCGTGCGCGGCGACACGGCCGACGCGAGCGACGTCGCTTGGGACTACGAGGCAGACGTCGTGGTGCTCGGCGCCGGCGGCGCCGGCCTGCCCGCCGGGCTGCGCTGCCTCGACGAGGGCCTCACCGTCATCTTCGTCGACGCCAACTACGACGTGGGCGGCCGCGCGGCGCTCTCCGGCGGCAACCTGCACTCCGGCTGCGGTACCGAGATCCAGAAGAGGTACGGCATCGAGGACTCCCCCGACCAGTACTACATCGACCACACCACCAACCAGACCGGCCAATCCATCTACAACGACCGCGACTACGTGCGCTCCGTCGCCGACCACATGGTCGAGGCCTACGAGTACATCCAGGACAAGGGCGTCATCGTGCGCGACGTCGAGCCCATCAAGCAGGGCGACGACTACACGCAGGGCGGCACCGACCCCGAGACCGTCCCCCGCTGGACCTTCACCGACCAGGCGACCGAGGACTGGGTCTCCTACGCCGACTACCTGTCGCCCTCGCAGGACGGCGCCCTCATCGACCGCTGCGGCATCGGGCTGACCCGCCCGCTCGAGCGCTCCG
Source organism: Coriobacteriales bacterium (assembly GCA_048173955.1). Lineage (GTDB taxonomy): Bacteria > Actinomycetota > Coriobacteriia > Coriobacteriales > UMGS124 > CAZUFB01. The sequence continues at coordinate 74,106 of DBEYOB010000046.1, read as the reverse complement.
CCCGCGAGGCCGGCGCCCAGTTCCTCATGAACTACCACATGGACAAGATCTACCGCGAGGGCAACCTCTCCGGCCGCGTGCTCGGCGTCCAGGCGCACTACTCGCCCACCATCCTGCCCGGCGAGACCGAGCCCCTCGCCCCGCTCAGCCCCTTCTCCGACGGCAACATCGAGGAGGCCAAGGAAACGGTCAACGTCAAGGCGAACAAGGCCGTCATCATCTGCACCGGCGGCTCCTCGGGCAACGTGTACTTCCGCACGATGATCGACCCGCGCCGCACCGTCGAGTACGACTGCACCTCGGGCGACCCGTTCTGCCCCAAGGACGCCTCGGGCGAGATTGCGGCCATGGCGATCGGCGCCTGCCTGGGCGACGTCGCCAACCAGGTGGTCGACGACAGCTTCCTCACCAAGGCGGCCATGATCGGCACGCAGTACACCGACTCGTTCGCCACGGTGTACCCCACCTCGCCGCTCTTCAAGCTGAGCCGCGCCACGGGCCTGCGCGTGTACGACTGGTCGAACCTGCTGCAGGTCAACATGCTCGGCGAGCGCTTCGCCAACGAGGCCGACGGCAGCACCGAGTGGAACAAGGCGGCCTTCGCGAGCGTCCTGACCGTCGACCCCGACGACGGCGAGCTGCACCGCTACGGCGGCCCCATCTGGACGATCTTCGACGCCAAGGCCGTCGAGCGCGAGGAGTGGACCATCGACGACACCACCGTCGACCGCGCAGACGGCCGCTTCTTCGAGGCGGACACGCTCGAGGAGCTCGCCGGAAAGATCGTCAACAAGTACTACGAGCAGATCGAGATGGACCCGGCCACCCTGGTCGCGACCGTCGAGCGCTACAACGAGCTCGCCGAGGCGGGCACCGACGAGGACTTCGGCAAGGAGGGCATGACCGAGACGATCGACACGCCGCCCTTCTACGCCGCCTGGTCCACGCCCGGCTTCCACGACACGACCACCGGCCTGCGTGTGAACCGCAAGATGCAGGTCATGGACCTGTTCGGCGAGGTCATCCCCGGCCTGTACTGCGCCGGCGAATCCTCGGGCGGCCAGCGCATCCACGGCCTGGGCCGCGTCATCACGAGCGGCTACATCGCCGGACTCTTTGCCGCGACCGAAGAGTAAGGCCGGACCGCACCTTTGCTTACGCGCCGCTCGCCTTGCACGGCAGGGCGGGCGGTCCCTTCATTTGCAAACCACGTAGAGCTTGCCACGATTCCAAGCGCTGACAGCTTTCAGGCCTATCTCGCCCCAAAACTCGCGTATTCAGTAATTTTCTATTTCAGTATTTAGTAAAACCCCAGGATTCGTGAACCGCGGTGCCCGGCATCCACCGCAACCTTGTCTTGAGAAGCAAGATGGCCTGCGCTTTCTATAGAAGACAGAAGATATCAAACTTTTTAATCACTGAATAGAGCCCCTTTGTGCCGAGATAACCCTGAATACTGACATTGCCCCGTGCCATATGGCGTGCAATACGCGGCAGAAACATCTCTTGATGCAGAAAAATGCATATCGGTACCAGAGCATGATTATTGCACTCACGTTGCCCGTCTTTACTTACTTGACCTTCATTTCGACTTTATCTTGCGCACCGACAAGGCGACGCCCTGCTGTCAAACACGGCTACTCGATCTCCCCGAGCTCGTCGAGAAACCACTCGACATGGCCGCAGTGCTTACAAATCAAGACAGTGGCGCTGCTACCGGCCCACTCGAAGCCGACGAATGACATGCCCGCCGAGTCAAGCAGAGCCTCTGACTGCTCGAATTCCGTGCCGCCGCAATGCGAGCAGACCACCTGCTTGCCGGCGACCTCGAACGCCCAGTTGTCCTCGAGTCCGCGTCGAAAGTTGCTAAAGAAGCCCATGGTCGCCTCCGTTCTTCGCCGACCTTCTACCGGCCCCAGCCGGGTCTGTCCCGCTGGCGATGCTTCTTCGAGTCACGCAAGCAAACCTTGCATCGAAACAAACAAGCCGACGAATATGCCGGACGGCACCGGTTCCGAAAACGGATACGCGTTCAGCACAACATCGTTCCCGTCAAAGCCATAGACGATCGTGCGCTGCGAACCAGGATCGACAATCCAGTATTCGCGCACGCCAGCCTGCTTGTAGCGTACCAGTTTTGTCACGTAGTCCATACCGGAGTTCGAAGGAGAGGTTACTTCGACGACCAAGTCGGGCGCCCCTTCGACTCCGCGGTCTGAAATCTTTCTCGAATCGCACACCACCACGACATCGGGTTCAACCCACGTCGTGTCGTTGGCGTCCAGATTGACCGCCACGGGGGATGCCATTACCTTGCAAGTTCCATCGTGCTGGCGGACGTAGATGGTGAAATCCGTTGCCAGGCCCGTCACCAACAGCTGGTGGGTCGGACTTGGCGGAGCCATGTCATACAGTTCGCCATCGATAAGCTCCGCCCGCACCCCATCGGGCAGGCTCCAATAGTCATCGGCCGTATAGACTCTGTTGACGGGCAGCGGCATGGTGCATCACCTCAAAATGTCGACCCTGTCCGGTCGCGCAAGATTATACCCGGCGCTGCAAGCCGGGTGCTGCGTGCCGGGTTATCACGGGTCGGAAGGCAACCCTGTCACGAGTTTCGCCCCAGCCTGGCCAAAAGGTTCGATCGTGAAGGGATTTATAGGATTGATAGTGTTCCCAGCCGGGTGAGGGACGGACGTCACCTGGCCTTTTGCCGGCAGAGCCGTTCGCCTGTAGAACCGCAGTGGGCGCCGGGGTCCGTTTCCGCCCTCCAGCGACCATCCCACCCCGTCCGTTGCTCTTCACGATCGAGGTTTTTGGCCACCCAGAGGCCGTTTTCGTGACACGGCACCGCCCGAAGTCCACTTTCCGAACTGCTGAAGCCCCTGCACTACCCGGCCTACCGAAGAACGGCGCCCGGCGACTCCCGAGCAACGCACTCGCCGCTTCCGGCAAAGCCGAACGACAAAGGGCCGCCCGCTTTTAAGCGGGCGGCCCTTGTGCATCGCGGCCGTTCAGACCTCAACGCCGCATGTCGGCAAACATGCTGCGACCGGTCGGCCGTGGTCGGGCAGACAGATCTCTTAGCTCTCGTCGCCCGAGAGGTACTTGCCCACGAGGTAGCCAAAGGTGCAGTCGCGGGTGTGGGACAGGCAGTTCAGGTTGTGCGGATAGGTGTTCTGGAACATGCCGCCCGAGGTCAGGCCGATGGCGAACAGGCCGGGAATCGGCTGGAAGTTGCTGTCGAGCACGCGGGAGTGGATGTCGACCTGCAGGCCACCGGCGGTGGAGAGTGCCTCGGCGCCCTCGAGGGTGGCGTAGAACGGCGGGGTGTCGATCTTGGCCATCATCGAGCCGGGGAAGTGGTAGTCGGTGTCCTCGCCGGCGTCGCACATCTCGTTCCAGTGGTTGATGGTCTCGACGAACGCGTCGGCGGGCACGCCCATGAGCTCGGCGAGCTCCTCGAGGGTGTCGGCCTTGAAGGCGTTCTCGCTGGTCGCGGCGGCAACCCACACGTCCTTGGGGCCGTAGCAGGAGCTCGAAGGCGTCCAGATGGCGTCGATCTTGTTGGCGATGTCACCGTCGACGATGTAGTAGTCGCACGCGCCGGGCTGGGCCTGGATGGCGCTGGCGAGGTGGTTGTAGGGCTCATACTCGGGCGTGAAGCGCTTGCCGAGCTTGTTCACGCGCAGGTAGGGCATGAGCTGCTGCGGGTCGAGCATGAGGGGGTGCGGGTACTCGTCCTCGATGGCGCCGATCGCCACAGCCATCTCGTGACCGTCGCCGGTGTTGCCCATCGAGGGGCTCATCCAGCCGCACAGGGCGAGGTCGCGCGGGCGGCAGCAGCGCTGCAGCTTCTCGAGGTTGAAGCCGTAGCCGCCGGTGGCGAGCACGACGCCCTTGGCGCAGTTGTACTTCTCATAGCCGTCGGCGCTCTTCACGATGACGCCGGTCACGGCGCCCGACTCGTCGGTCACGAGCTGGCAGGCCGGGGTCTCCCAGCGAATCGTCGCGCCGGCGGCCTCGATCCACTGCGGCAGCAGCTCGGCCATCTCGCCGGGGGTGTAGGGGAGGTTGAGCGAGGTGTTCCACGAGCGCGACAGCGAGGTCACGTCGTAGGAGTCGCGGAAGTCGGGGAAGTCGCCGGCGGCGAAGGTCAGCGGGAAGTCTTCCTCGGTCTTGCCCTCGAAGTGGCTGACGTACCAGTCCACGGCCTCGCCGTTGCAGGCCAGGTAGCGCTTGTACAGATCGATGTTGCCACGGAAGCCGCAGTCGGTCATGGCGTCGTCGAGCCACTCCTTCTCGTCGAAGGAGACGCCCCAGTACTGGTGCAGCTTGGAGGTGGTGCCGCCGATGGTGGCCGAGCAGACGTTGGCGATGCCGCGCTTCTCGACGGCCACGGCGTTCAGGCCGTGGTCGGCGCAGGACAGGGCGGCCAGCGTGCCGGCGTGGCCCAGGCCGCACACCACGACGTCGACGTCGTAGGTGGCCACGATCTCGTCGTCGGCGATGGGCTCGGCCACAAAGGCGATCTCGCCCTCGCCGGCGGCGCAGGGGGCAAACAGGTTGGGGTCGTTGGTGGGGAAGCTGGCGTTGGCGGTGCCGGCGACAGCCTGCTCGCCGGCGAGGGAGCCCTCGGCGACCGGCTTGCTGGAGTCGGCCGACTCGGCGGCCTCGTCGGCCAGGGCGATGCCGGCGGCGCTGGCGGCGGCCGCAAAGGCCGCGGTGGCGCTGGCGGTGGTGATGAACGTGCGGCGGCTCACCGGCTTGGAGCTGATCTTGTCCATGGCGTTCCTCCTTTGGTCCGTCCTCCCGCATTGTGCGAGGGGCGCGAGAAAGCGGCGCGCATGCGCCGCCCGACAGGCCGATCATGCCTCAAACCCCGGGGCGAAGGCATCTGCCGAAATGGCAGATATTCTATAAACATGCAGGTAGATAGAGGTGTATTATGACTCTATCATTACCCGCCGGCGTCCCCGTCCTTAAAGCCGGCTTTACGCACCGGACGCGAGAAACGGAGGCTCCGTGCAGCAGACGGGCACACCCGGCTCATCATCGCCGACGCCTTCGCGCGGCGCGCGGGCGGAACGGCCCCGGCGGAGCTCGACCGCCTGCACCGTCGCCGGCGCGGCGTGCCTGTGGGCGTGGGGCTACGTCGCCAACCTCTCGTCCGCCCTCTTCCCCTCCAAGGACGTCGTCGACAGCATCAGCATCGAGTTCGCCTACTACGCCTCGCAGCTCACGATGCTCGTGTTGGGCATCCTGATCGCCGTCGCCATGGGGCGCTGGCGCCCGAACCTCTCCCCCGCCACCGTCGTGGGGGCGGCCGGCCTGCTTGCCCTGTCGTCCCTCGCAATCGCGCTCATGCTGAGTGCAGCGGAGCCGCCCGTCGCCGCCATCGTCGGCTGCGGCGTGCTCTACGGGGTGGGCGGCATGGTGCTCACCGTCGCCTGGGGCGCGCGCTTCTCCTTGGGATCTCGGGACATGCGCCGCCCCGTCCTGCTGTCCTTTTTGCTCGGCTACGTCCTCTACCTCGTCTCGCTCTGCCTCCCGACGGCCTGCGCCCACCTGCTCGCCTACGTGCTGCCGCTCGCCTCGGGCGGTCTGTGGCTCGTCGACTCGTGGCGACGCCACCGGCTCACGATGGAGGTCTGGCCCTCGCGGACGCCGAGCGGGCCGCTGCTCGGCGAGGCGGCGGAGGGGTCGGCCGACATCGGCGTCCTCCCGTGGCGCACCATGGCGCTCTTCGCCGCGACCGCGCTGGTGGGCAACCTCGCCACCGCGCTGCTCATGGGCTCGACCTACAACGGCGCGGCCGTCATGTTCCCCGGTGGGTTCCTCGTGTGCGGGTGCATCACGTGCGCCGCGATCGTGCTGGTCCCCAAAGAGCGCAGGCGCGTGGGCGTCGAGCGGCTCTACCGCTACTGCCTTCCCTTCGCGGTGCTCGGCATGCTCCTCATCATCGCGGTCCCCGCCGGAGAGCGCGCGCTCGCCGGCGCCATGGTCAACGGGGCGAGCATCTTCCTGCAGGCGCTCGTCATGCTCAAGGTCACCGAGGCGACCCAGCTGACGGGGGCCTCGCCGCTGCTGTCGTTCGGCGTGGGCCAGGGCCTCATCGGCGGCGTCGTGTTCGCGGGAAACGTGCTCGGCCGCGCGCTCAGCGGCACCGCAGCACACGAGGCCTGGCTCACCCTGGCATGCGCGGGCGGGGTGTTCGTCCTCTTCTTTCTGCTCGTGATGATGGCCGAGACGCTGTCGGACCGGCTTGCCGCCCTGGAGGAGGACGCCGCCCAAACCCAGGCCCAGGCACGACCGCGGGCACGCACGGCAGCATCCGGAGAAGGCGGCGCGGGCGGAGGCTGCGAAGGCGGGCATGGCCGCGGCGCGAGACCAGGCGGCGCCGACGGAAAGCCGGGCAGCACCGACGGAGACCTTGCCGGCTCCGACGGCGGACCCGACGTTCCCGGGGCGCTCGACGCCTTCGCGTCCCGCCACGACCTGACCAGGCGCGAGGCGGAGGTGTGCGCCTACCTGCTGCGCGGGCGCAGCCTGCCCTTCATCGCCGAGCAGCTCTACGTGACCGCCGGGACGGTCAAGACCCATGCGGCCCACATCTACCGCAAGGCGGGCGTGGGCGGGAAGCAGGAGCTCATCGACCTGTACGAACGCGAGGCGCGCTAGGCGGCAGGACGGAGCAGCCGCGGGCCGACAGTGGGCCGGCAGCCGGCCGGTGTGGCGGAGGGACGGCGAGCTGGCGTAGCGGAAGGGCGGCAGGAGCAGCTGCAGGCCGACAGTGAGCCGGCAGCCAGCCGGTGTGGCCAAATAATCCGCGAATGCGTGTTTTTGGAAAAGTGTTGGTCAATTGGACGGCGAATGTATGCTCGTTCCGGGACGCCGGCGCCCCCTTTTCCCGATGTCACACGCTCTACCTGCGGCTTTGCATACGGGCCATCGCCGACGGGGTTCGCAGGGGCATGCTTTCGCACGCACTCGTTGGTTTTTTGACCGGCATTTTTTCAGAATCACGCACTCGCACGCTTTTCGACCGCCGCCCGACGCGCGCACACACTTCCCCGCCCGCGCAGCCGCATCCGCCCGTCCCCCCCCTGCACGCTCTTCTCGCCCGCGCCCGCCCGCACTTCCCGGCCCCGCCCGCGCCTCTGCACCCGCCCGCAACACCCCAAACGCACGGCGCCCCGGGACCCGCGCGCCGTTTCGTGCGCAGGTCCCGGGGCGCCGGGGCGGGCCCTCCTTCGCAGCGGGCCCGCCGTCGCAAGTAGGCAGCGCGTCTGCGCGCCGCGTCGCGTCTTACGCGTCGTACACGTCGCGCAGCTTGAGCAGGTGCTCGTAGCGCTCCATGGCGGCAGCCTCGTTCTTCTCGAAGAGCTCGGCGGCACGCTGGGGGAACTCGCGCGTCAGGCGGCTGTAGCGCGCCTCGTTCATGAGGAACTCCTGGTAGCCGCCGGCCGGGTCCTTGGAGTCGAGGACGAACTTCTTGCCTGGCTCGGCCGCCGGGTTGAAGCGGAACAGGTTCCAGTAGCCGCAGTCCACGGCGCGCTTCATCTCAAGCTGGCAGTTCTTCATGCCGCCCTTGATGGAGTGCATCTCGCAGGGGCTGTAGCCGATGATGAGCGAGGGGCCGTGGTAGGCCTCGGCCTCGGTGATGGCCTTGATGGTCTGGGCCGGCTTGGCTCCCATGGCCACCTGCGCCACGTACACGTAGCCGTAGCTCATCGCGATCTCGGACAGGCTCTTCTTCTTGACGTCCTTGCCGGCGGCGGCGAACTGCGCCACCTGGCCGATGTTGGACGCCTTGGAGGCCTGGCCGCCCGTGTTGGAGTAGACCTCGGTGTCGAACACGAACACGTTGACGTCGCGTCCGCTCGCCAGCACGTGATCGAGGCCGCCGTAGCCGATGTCGTACGCCCAGCCGTCGCCGCCGAAGATCCAGACGCTCTTCTTGGCCAGGAAGTCGCGGCGCTCGAGGATCTCTCGGGCGAGCTGGTCGACCTCGGGCGTCTCGACGTCGTCGGAGACGACCTGCTCGAGCGCGGCTATGTAGGCGTCGGCGGCCGCGCGGTTCGCCTCGCCGTCGTGGCGGGTCGCCATCCACTCGCGCGCGGCGTGGCGCAGGACCATGTTCACGCCCTCGCTCGCCAGCAGGCGCGCGGTCTTCTCGACGAGCGCCTCGCGCACGGCCTCGTGGCCGATGAGCATGCCCATGCCGTGCTCGGCGTTGTCCTCGAACAGCGAGTTGTTCCACGCCGGGCCACGGCCGTTCTTGTCGGTGCAGTAGGGCGAGGTCGCGGCGGGGTTGCCCCAGATCGAGGAGCAGCCCGTGGCGTTGGCCACGTACATGCGGTCGCCGAACAGCTGGGTGACCAGGCGCGCGTACGACGTCTCGGCGCAGCCGGCGCACGATCCGGAGAACTCGAGGTAGGGCTGCTTGAACTGGCTGTCCTTGACCGTGGTGCCCTCGAGCTCGGGCTTGGGGGCGACCTTGGCCACGCAGTAGTCGAACACGTCCTGCTGGTCGAGCTGCGTGTCGGTGGCGACCATCGTCAGCGCGTCGGCCGGGCAGGCGCCCACGCACAGCGTGCAGCCCATGCAGTCGAGCGGCGAGACGGCCATGGTGAACTGGTAGCCGGCCGCCTTGGCCTTGGGACCGCGCGCGACGGCGAGCTTGATGGCGTCGGGCGCGGCGGCCGCCTCCTCGGCGCCCAGCGCGAACGGGCGGATGGTGGCGTGCGGGCATACGAACGAGCAGTTGTTGCACTGGATGCACTTCTCGGCGTCCCACGCGGGCACGCTCACGGCGACGCCGCGCTTTTCGTAGGCCGAGGCGCCCAGCTCGAACTGGCCGTCGGCGTGGTCCATGAACACTGACACGGGCAGGCGGTCGCCGTCCATGAGGGCGACGGGCTCCATGATCTCGGTAACCATCTTCACGAGCGCGCGGCGCCCCTCGAGGAAGCGCTCGACGGTCTCGTCCTGGGCGTTGGCCCACTCGGCCGGCACCTCGATCTTGGTGAACGCCGTGGCGCCCGCGTCGATGGCGCGGTGGTTGCAGTCGACGACGTCCTGGCCCTTCTTGAGGTAGCTCTTGGTGGCCGCGTCCTTCATGTAGCCGATGGCCTCGTCGAGCGGCAGCACGCCGGCGAGCGTGAAGAACGCCGACTGCAGGATGGTGTTGGTGCGCTTGCCCATGCCCACCTCGAGCGCCAGATCGATGGCGTTGATGGTGTAGAGCTGCACGCCGTTCTGGGCGATGTAGCGCTTGGAGGCAGCGTCGAGGTGGTGGCCCAGCTCCTCGGGCGTCCACTGGCAGTTGACGAGGAAGATACCGCCGGGCTTCACGTCCTGCACCATGCGGAAGCCCTTGGTGACGTAGCTCGGGTTGTGGCACGCCACAAAGTCGGCCTTGTTGATGTAGTACGGGCTGCGGATGGGCGCGTCGCCGAAGCGCAGGTGGCTGATGGTCACGCCGCCCGTCTTCTTGGAGTCGTACTGGAAGTAGGCCTGCACGTACTTGTCGGTGTGGTCGCCGATGATCTTGATCGAGTTCTTGTTGGCGCCCACCGTGCCGTCGCCGCCGAGGCCCCAGAACTTGCACTCGATGGTGCCGGGAGCCGCGGTGTTGGGACAGTCGGCATCCTCGGGCAGCGACAGGTGGGTGACGTCGTCGACGATGCCGATGGTGAACTCGCGCGCCGGGGCGTCCTTGGCGAGCTCGCGGTAGACGGCGAACACCGAGCTAGGCGGGGTGTCCTTGGAGCCCAGGCCGTAGCGGCCGCCCACCACGGTGAGCCCGCCGAGCATCCCCTGCTCGAACAGCGCCGTGACGACGTCCTGGTAGAGGGGCTCGCCCACGCTGCCCGGCTCCTTGGTGCGGTCGAGCACGGCGATCTTCTTGACCGTCGGGGGCAAGGCCGCCGCAAACTTCTCGTTGACGAACGGGCGGTACAGGCGCACCTTGACGAGGCCCACCTTCTCGCCGTTGGCGTTGAGGTAGTCGATGACCTCCTCGGCCACGTCGCAGATGGAGCCCATGGCGACGATGACGCGGTCGGCGTCGGGCGCGCCGTAGTAGTTGAAGAGCTCGTAGTCGGTGCCGAGCTTCTCGTTCACGCGGTGCATGTACTCCTCGACCACCGCGGGCAGCGCGTCGTAACGACCGTTGCACGCCTCGCGGTGCTGGAAGAAGATGTCGCCGTTCTCGTGGCTGCCGCGCGCGGCGGGGTGCTCGGGGTTGAGCGCGTGGTCGCGGAACGCCTTGACCGCGTCGAAGTCGCACAGCGAGGCGAGGTCGGCGTAGTCCCACACGGCGATCTTCTGGACCTCGTGCGAGGTGCGGAAGCCGTCGAAGAAGTTGAGGAACGGCGTGCGCCCCTTGATGGCGGCGAGGTGCGCCACCGCCGAGAGGTCCATAACCTCCTGGACGTTGCCCTCGGCGAGCATGGCGAAGCCGGTCTGGCGGCAGGCCATGACGTCGGAGTGGTCGCCGAAGATGTTGAGCGCCTGGGTGGCCACGGTGCGCGCGCTCACGTGGAACACGGCCGGCAGCTCCTCGGCGGCGATCTTATACATGTTGGGGATCATGAGCAGAAGGCCCTGCGAGGCCGTGTAGGTGGACGTCAGCGCGCCGGCGCACAGCGAGCCGTGCACCATGCCGGCGGCACCGCCCTCGGACTCCATCTCGACGACCCTGACCGTGGAGCCAAAGATGTTCTTGCGCCCGTTGGCCGACCACTGGTCGACCAGGTCGGCCATGGGGCTCGACGGCGTGATGGGGTAGATGCCGGCGACCTCGGTGAACGCATAGGAGACATGCGCCGCGGCGGTGTTGCCGTCCATCGACTTGAACGCTCGTGCCATCCAGTCTCTCCTCTCCAGTTCCTGTGAAACGCGCGTGCGGAAACGCGCACGCGGCCCGCGGGCTTTTGCCGCGACGGCGGATTGCGGAGCGCGAGTGCGCCCGCAGGTTGGACCGCGCGCATACCCTACCAGCATACTACGGCGCAACCCCCGCGGCCAACGCGGCGCCCGACAAACGCCGCGGGACGTGCGGAACCCATCATACGGGCTGGGGAGGTTTCTTCCCGGTTAACGAAGGCCGAAGGGGCCACGGCGCCCCGCCTGCGGGGCGTCCTCGCCAAATGACCACATGCGGGCCCAGCGGTTCCTCAGGCTTTCCGATACTCCCCGATGACGAACTCGATCGGCGTCGCCAGCTCCGTCAGGCCGGCGAGCTTGGCCCGATCGCGCTCGCTCGTGTGGTAGTAGTACGGCGTCATCTGGAACACCGCCTCGATGTCGGCGGAGGTCTCGAGCACGATGTCCGCCGCAACCCTGTGCCGGGCGACGAGTTCGAGCTCCGCCGTCTGCGGCAGACGCTCGTCGTTGAGGTAGGGCGTGTCGTAGACGGCCTCCTTGAGGCCGAACAGATGCCGCTCGCCCGGAATCACCGTGAACAGCACGCCTCCCGGCTTGAGCACGCGCGCGAACTCGCGCTCCATGAACGGCGCGAACAGGTGCGTCGCGACGTCGAACGAGCCGTCGGCAACGGGAATCGCCTTCATGTTGGCGACGAAGCAGGACGCCCCGCCCCGCTTGGCGGCAAGGCGCACCATCTCCTTCGAGAGGTCGAAACCGTATGCGTCAACGCCCGCGACCGCACCGAGGGCGCTCGTGTAGTAGCCCTCGCCGCAGCAGATGTCGAGCAGGGCGAGCGGGCTGCGGGCGGCGCGCGTCGGGTCGTCGCCGAGCTCCTCAACGTCCGTTTCGCCGGTCGCCCCGTCGGCCTTTTCGGCGACCAGCTCCCCCACCAGGCGCACCAGCTCGTCGCGCAAGGGCCGGTAGTAGCCCCGGTCGAGGAAGTCGCGCCGGCTGCGGGCCGCCGCCTTGGGGTCGCCCGTCCTGTCGCCGGCCTTCGAGGAGCGCAGCAGGTTGAGGTAGCCCTCCCGCGCCCGGTCGAACGTGTGGCCGGCGGCGCAGCGGGCGCCCCGCCCGTCCTCCTCCAAAACCCGCCCGCACACCGGGCACCGCAGCATAGCCATGGATGGTCCCTCCTCGCTCTCCCCGCCGCGCGGGTTCGTCTCGAGGCCGAGTTTAGCGCGAAACACGCTTTAGCGCGAAGTGCGGCGGTCGGGGTACAGCGCCCGGCCGAGCAGCGCGAACAGCACCGCGCACGAACCGTCCCCGCGGTGCAGCGACGCCAACAGGCCCTCCCACACGTGCTCGCACAGCGCCTCGGGCGTGACGGCGCCGCCGAACAGCGACCGGTCGACGCACGGGTCGCCCGCAAGCACGGCGGCCAGCCCCCGGCGGATATGGGAGAAGCACGCCGCCTCGCGCGCTCGGGCGGCGGCGAGGCTGCGGGCGTCGAGCTTCTCGACGTCGCGCAGCCACCGCTCGCGAAACTCCCGCAACGGGGCGGCAAGCTGAGATGCCGCCTGCTCGCAGAAGGCCAGAAAGTCGAGCCCCGCGCTCGCATGCATGGCGCGCACGACGCCCTCGGGCAGCGAGGAGAGCCAGTAGCGCTCCACCGCGTCGGCGACCAGCTCGGCCTTGCGCGGGTAGTAGTTGTAGACCGACCCCACCGACACCCCGCAGCGTTCGGCCACGTCGCGGATGCCCAGCGCATGGAGGCCGCGTTCCTCCGCCAGCGAGCATGCGGCGTTGAGGATCTGCTCCCGCGATATCGTCGCCCGGCTGCCCATGGTCTCCCCTCTCGTGAACATCGCGATGAAGCGTTCAGGGTGCGCCGCGGCGTCGGTTTGACGGCCGCGCCGGCGCACGGTATCTTGAACATCGTTCAGGCTGAACCTTGTTCATATTAGACGGCTTCACTATAGCACATCAAGGAGGAAATCCATGGGCATCCAGCTCGTCGCCGCCACTATATCCATCACGCTCGCGCTCGTGCTCTATACGGTCGGCGTGTTCTCGGAGCGGGCGTCCGGCACGCTCGGGCTCAGGCACGTGCTGCTGTTCTGGGGCGGCCTCGCCTTCGACACCACCGGCACCGCCATCATGTCGGGCATCGCCGGGCAATCCGACGCCTCCGCGGGCATCGGCGTCCACGGCGTCACCGGCATGCTCGCCATCGCGCTCATGCTCGTCCACGCACTGTGGGCTACCGTCGTCTACCTGCGCCGCAACGAGCGCTCCCAGCGGACGTTCCATACGTTCAGCACGCTGGTGTGGCTCGTATGGCTCGTGCCCTACGTCATCGGCATGCTCGTGGGAATCCCGGCCATCCACCTGCGAACGGTTTGCGCCGTGGGGACGAGCATCGCGATCGTCGGCCTGATCGCCGCCGCGCTGCGCGTCGCCGAACGGCGCGCCCGGCAGATGGCGCGCGGCGGGCGGGCGGCATAGGCTCCGCGGGCCGGCGCGCGAGCCACCCGACAACCGTGCATAACGCAGGGGAGGCGTTTCGCCCCTGCCGGCGCATCCCGCAAAAGCCGGGTCAACAACCGGGGCCGTTTGGGACGCACGATTCGCTCGCCCCAAACGGCCCTTTCTCAAACGGCTTCTTTGCCTTTTACCCTTTGCCTTCAGCCCGGCTCGTCCGGGCCGGACGCCGCGTTACTCGACAGCATCCTCGACGGGAGCGGCAGCGCCCTCGCCCTCGACAGGAGCCTCGCCCTCGGCGGCCGGCGCCTCACCGCCCTCGGCGGGAGCGTCCCCAGCAGGGGCGCCCTCACCCTCGGCGCCCTTGCCCTCAGCACCGTCGCCTCCGGGCATCGGGCCGGGGCCCATACCATTGGCAGACTGCTTGGGCGCGGCGTTGTTGAGGCCGAGCGTGGTGGCCGCATCGAGGTCGCCGGTAGCCAGGAACTCACCGAGCGTCATGCCCAGCGTGAGGCACATGCCGATGGACACGCCGTTCATGATGCCGTTGTAGCCCATGGGGAAGCGCCCGCCGCAGCAGTTGCCCGTGGCGTAGAGGCCCTTGATAGGCTCGAAGCCTTGGCCCTGAACCTGCTGGTCTCCGGTGCACAGCAGGCCCGACGTCGCAACGAGCGAGCCGCCGCCCACGCGCTTGTCACCCACAAAGCCGTAGAACGGCGGCGTGGCGATGGGCCACAGCATCTCGGGGTCGCGGCCGAACTCGGTGTCCACGCCCGCCTCGCGCGCCGCGTTCCAGGCCTCGATCTCGGCCAGGGCGTTGGCGGCCACGCCCTATTGCATGCCCATGTACTCGAAGAGCTCCTCGAGGGTGTCGGCGCAGTAGAGGTACTTGCCCGAGGTGTCGTCGCCCTCGGCGCCCGAGCCGATCGCGGCCTCCATGTAGCCGCCGATCTTCTCGACGCTCTCCTCGTCCCAGTTCTTGAGTGCGAGGTGGCCGGCAATCTGGTTGAGCAGCACGGTCTTCCAGTCGGAATCCCACACGCTGTAGATGATGCTGCCGGGCTGGCGGGCAGTGGCGCAACCGGAGAGGAGCGGTCCGCCGTAGGCTTCGTTGCAGAAGCGCTTGCCGTACTTGTTGAGCCAGATGGTCTCGGCGCCCTCCATCGGGCCGAGCGGGAACGAGGCGTGGCTGCCCATGTCGCCGCCGGTGCCGATCTCGACCTTGGCGCCGATGCGCATGGCCATGGCGATGCCGCTGCCGTCGCGCCCGCTCATGGCCGAGCAGTCGCGATACTCGCCGAGCGCGTAGTTCTCAGCGCAGATGGCGTTGTACATCGGGGAGTTGGCACCGATGTCGCCGCAGGCCAAAACCACAGCCTGGGCGTTGATCTGCACGTAGGTGCCGTCGCCCTTTTCGCAGATGACGCCGGTGACCTCGGTGCCGTCGTCGCTGTGGACCAGGCGCACGGCCTTGGTCTCGTACATAAACTGCGCGCCGGCATCCTTGGCGATCTGCTGGGTGCGGATCACGGCCTCCTGCAGGCCCACGCCGCCGCCGAAGTTGGGCGTGCCCACGTAGGAGGTGAAGATGCCCTTCTTGTAGCTGTAGCCCTCGGTGACCGGCCAGTTGAGGCAGACGATGCCGGCCTTCTCCTCATCGGTGAAGTTGTCGATGAACCAGTCGAACGCCTCGCCCGAGCGGTAGGCAAAGTCGCGCACCAGCTTGGGCTGGGCACGGCCGGCGCAATAGATCTGGTACTCGTTCATGAACTCGGTCTCGTCGTAGCGCGGCACGCCGCAGGTTTCCGTCTGCCACGAGGAGTTGAGGTGGCCCACGTCGTTGCCGAGGACCATGAAGTTCTCCTCGGTCTGGGGGTCGACGACGACGACTTGCGCGCCGAGCTCGGCAGCCTTGCGGGCGCACGCCGTGCCGGCGTGGCCGGCGCCGCACACCACGATTTGGGTGTCGATGGTCTCGGAGATCTGATCGGCCGGGATCTCGGGCTCCTCCCCGAGCCAGCCGGCACCCAGGACCTCACCCATCGTTTTGCCCTCGTTGCCGGAAAACGCCATACCGGCAGCGGCGGCAGGTGCCGCAGCGGCGTCTTCGGCGGGCGTCTCGGCAGGCGCGCCCTCGGCGGGGGCGGCCTCTTCGGCCAGGGCGGAGGCCGCGCCGCCTGCGACGGCGGCAGCGGCCATACCTGCCGCACCGGCGACGAAGCCGCGGCGCGTCAGGGACGCGGGCAGGGGGATGGCCCCGCGCACCTTGGAGAGCTCTTCGACCAGCTGAGCTTGGTTCCGCATGAACACTCGACCTTCTTTCGCATCGTGGGATCCGCCGCGCGGCAGTCCTGCGGCATCTCAACCGCACCACACAGGCCAATCCCGACAGAACCGGTTTCAGCCAGGCGGCAATTGCGCCGCCCAGCCAGCGCGACGCGGCGCCCGAGCACCGCGCCCCGCATCCGGCGTCGGGGCGATGTTCGGTCTGAACGCATGCGCCCGTCCATTGCCACCGCAGGGCTATCTTGCCAAACCTCACCCTCACCTCGACGTGGTGAGATGGTTCTGAGCTGGGAAGACAATCACTCTTGGCACTTCCTGCACGCCTTTGCACTTCCGGTACCGAGGCGCCCGCGACGCGGTCGACAGACACCCCAGGTACGGACGTTTTGTCGGACGATGTCGTATCATGCACGTAGCGACGTTTGGGAAACGCTTGTCGGGGGGATGCGCATGGCGAAAGACGCAACGGCTTGCACCGGTGAGGCCGAGCAGCGACACGGATCGTTTTTGCCCGCGGGGTCTCTATGCACCAAGACCGGAACCTGGTTGGGTCTCGCACTCCTGTTGGCCTGGATCGACTTGCTCTTTTGTTTCGAGGGCGTCTTGAGAGACCGGGAGGTCATGAAGGGCGGGCTCGTGCACGACCCCGTGTTCCTCTGCGCCACCATTGTGGCGAGCATCGCCCTGCTCGCTTGCGCTGCGTTCGCCAAAACGGGGCGCGTTGGCGTCCTCGAACGGCTCGGGGCGTTCTCCCGCCGGCCCGTCCTGCTCGTCTTTTGCCTCGTCGGCGCCGTAGGAGCCGCAGGGGCGGTGCTGCTGACCGAGCTCGCCCCCACCTCCCCCACTTTCTTGAGCGTCCTTGCCGGCCTGGGAGTGGGCGTCTGCATTGCCTGGTCTACGCTTGCCTGGGGCAGGCACCTCTCCCTCCTCGACCTGCGCGAGGCCCTCGTGCTCGTTTCGGCGGCAGCATGCCTGCAATGGCTGCCGTTCATCATCCTGGCCTGGCTTCCGTTCCCGGTCCGCGTCGCCCTCGTTATCCTGGCGCCACTCGTCTCGGGACACCTTCTGTACTGTGCCGACGCGAACGAGGGAGACGCGAGCGAAGGCGACGTCGGGACACTTCCCCAGCACCGTTCCGCACGCTCCTTTGGAAAGCCGACCGACATGGAAACGGGAGGCAGGCACGATCTTGCCCGCCTCGCCCTGGCAATAGCGGTGTTTTCGTTTGTCACCCAGTTTGTGTGGTGCTACTTCATTAAGCTGCTGCCGGGACGCCTCGACATAAGCCTGTTTCCCGCCGTGTTTGCCGCGGTGGTGCTCGCAAGCGCCACCGCCGTGCTCCTCTGCGCCCGAGCCATGCAAAAGCGCGGCGCCTACCGGCTCGAACTGTACTACCGCGTGATGTTTGCCTGCTGCCTCTGCGGCGTGACGGCAACCGGCGTCGCCGCAACCAATGTCCCGATGGCCGAGCTGTTCGCATCGTATGCGCTCGTCTATATCGGGTACTCGCTCATAGGGCCCACGATGTGGATGCTCGCGCTCGGCTATGCGCACATGCGCCGCGCCGAGCCGATCGGCGTAGTCGGTCCCGTATTCGCCGGGCAATACCTGGGCATGTGCTCGGGATTCGCGGTGGTCGAGGCACTCGCAAGGATGGGCGGCCCCTCGGCGGGGCAGCAGGCCATGCCGTGGACCGTCCTCGCACTCACCGTCCTCCTCGCCCTCGCCTATGTCGCCGTTTTCCCCGAGCGCAATCTGCTCTCGCTCTCGCCCCTGCTGTTTGGCATGAGCCACGAGTCAGTGAGGCAACGTTGCGCAGCCGTGGCACGTGAGCACGGGCTCACGGCACGCGAGACCGAGGTCCTGACGCTGCTCGCCCGCGGGCGCGACGTCGGATATATCTGCGGGCAGCTTTCAATCACGCGCAACACCGCCAACGCACACCGCAAGAACATCTACTCCAAACTCGGCATCCATTCGCAGCAAGAGCTGCTCACCGCCGTAGAGGAGGCCCAAGTTTAGAAAGGGCAGGCGCACGGGGTCATTCGTGGGGCGCACTCACCAAAAAGCGCGGCATGCGACCGGAAAGTGCCGAGGTGCACGACCGCGAGCCGGCGGGGACACCGCCGCGGCCACGGTTCCGGCCTTGTGGAACCGTCTCCCTAGTCCTCCCCTCCCTGATAGCCCTCCGGATAGTAGAAGAACACCCGATAGCCCTTGAGGCGCAGGATGTCGGCCGCGCGGCGCACGATGGCGTTGCCCCAGGTGTGCGTCGTGCCGCGCTGGTGGGGGAAGCACTCGTAGTGCTTCTGGTTCTTGTAGTAGGCGAGATAGACGACCTTGAGGTCCTCCCCGCGTACCTCGGCGTCGGCAGCGTTGCGGCGTGCTTCCTCCTCGGTGCGCTCGACCAGCTCGTCGACGCTGCGCTCGTGGTCGTAGACCATGTCATCAAGCAGCTCCCACAGCTCCTCGGGCGGCTCTTCCCACCCAATCTGCTCCCACCGCTTGATCGTGCGGACGGTCACCCGCATCTCGTTGGCGAGGTCGATCTGGCTGATGCCGATGCTCTCGCGCACCGCCTTGAGGTCGGCCTTGTCGCGCCCGATGTCGATCATGCCCATTGCCCGCACGCTCCCTTGCGTATCTGCGGCCCCGCGTCCGCAACCTGTCGCGTCCGCAACCCGCGTCTTTCGGTTCGACGATGCGACGATGATAGGCGAACGGCAGGGAGGCGCACAAGGGCGACCGGTCGAAAGGACGCGGTCGGCAAACGCGCGGCAGTGAGCGCCCCGGTACGCGCCGGGCGAGAGGCGGGCGACCGGCAGGCAATCGGACGGAGCGGATGCGCCGACGCGTCTGTCGGGCAGAATCGTTCCGCAAAACGGAGGTTCGTGCTAGCGGCGAATCATGCGGCAGGCGGCGTTGCAGGCGGCAGCGAGGAGCGCCGGAAAACACGATGCAAGAAACGCCCAGGTAGATGGCATGTTCACATGCGGTAGAATCCATCCGCAAAGGACCTGCGCATCCAAACGCCCGCCCTGCCGTCAACTCAGCCTAGCACGAACCCCGCTTTCGCGGCACAATCTTCCCCGAAGAGCAGCCCCAGGCGAGCACGCATCGAATCCCACACGCCACCTCCGAGAACCTGCTGGCTGCGTCGGATCCGCCGCACACCCTCTGGCCCGCGAGGCCCATCAGCTAGATGCGGCTAACACATGAACGGCCTTTTCAAGGGCCGCGTCTCGCATGAAGGCGGATTTCTTCACCCCGAGCAGCGATGCGGCCCGTTCGATCATGGCGGCACCGGAGACCGGGCACTTGAACGACAGGTTGGCGTTGGGCTCATCGGCAAGCCGCGGCCGCCCGACACGCAACTCGACCAGGGGGCCTTCCCATGTGCCGTCCTCCCATTCGCGCGCCCTGCGCTCGATCTCATCGTCACTCAAGACATAGCCGTTCGCAAGTTTATACTCAGCCATCAACGACGCCTCCTCCCCCGTTCGACCTCTTCCCGCACGCGTTTCGAGAGCGGTGTGTTTGCATGGTAGATTAGCCACCCATGCTCGGTGGGAACACCCACCATCTCTATCTCACGTCCTTCCCCATCCTCCCCTATCCACAGGTATTCGGGAAAATTGGGGCTGTTCAGACGCAGCGCCTCAAAATACGCATGTTCCCAGGCAAACCTGACATCGTCTTCGGTCAAATGCGGATGTCGCGCAAAAACTCGAGGATGTATCTCAAGCTCCCGCATGGACCCGCCCCCTCAACGGATATTTGCCTAGCATAAAATGATACTACGATATTATACTACTAATTTCAACCCTCACCTTCCCCGGAGGTCACCCCAGACGAGCGCGCGCCGCCCCCGGTTCCCCGAGAACGGCGCGCATCAAAATGCAGCCTTTTTCGCCTGCAGCCCGCGAATCGATTGGCCGCCTCAAATCTCGACGGCCGCCGCGCAGGCAACCGCTACTTCAGGTCGTCGAGCTCCAGCAGCGTGAAACCGGCGGCCTTGATCGCCTCGGCGGCCTTGTCGGCGTCCTGGAAGCGCAGCACGTCGACGGCTCGATCGCCGTGCAGCGAGAAGCAGTAGCCGTACTCGATGTTCAGGTCGAGCTCGTCGAGCACCTCGAGCAGCTCGGCCAGACCGGCAGGGCGGTTGGGCACGGCAACGGCGACGACCTTCGTGGCGATCGCGCGGTAGCCGCCCGCCTCGAGCGCCTCAGCCGCCTTGGCGGGATCGTCGCAGATGATGCGCACCACGCCGTACTCCGACGTGTCGGCGATGGTCAGCGCGCTCATGTTCACGCCGGCCTCGGCGATGCAGCGGCACATCTTGGCGAGACGGCCCTCGCGGTTCTCAAGAAAGACGGTAATCTGCTCGATCATTAGTTGATCCCCTTTCGCAGGTCGACGACGCGCTTGGCCTTGCCCTCGCTGCGCGCGATGGTGTGAGGCTCGACGAGCTTCACGGTGATGCCCACCGACAGCGCGCTCTTGAGCGCCGCGCTGATCTCCTTCTGCAGCTGCTCGATGGCGCCGATGACGTCGAACGCGAAGCCCGGGTTGACCTCGAGCTTGAGCGTGACGGTGTCGAGCGCGCCCTTGGTGTCGAGCTCGATCTGGTACCACGAGGCGACCTGCGGGAACGTCTTGACGACGTCTTCGATCTGGCTCGGGAAGACGTTGACGCCGCGGATGATGAGCATGTCGTCGGTGCGGCCGTGCAGGCGGTCGATGCGGCGGTGGGTGCGGCCGCAGGCGCACTCGCCGGGCAGGATGCGGGTGATGTCGCGCGTGCGGTAGCGCACCACGGGGCACGCCTCGCGGTCGACGCTCGTCAGCACGAGCTCGCCCCACTCGCCGTCGGGCAGGTTCTCGCCGGTGGCCGGGTCGATAATCTCGGCATAGAAGTGGTCCTCGGCGAGGTGCAGGCCCGTCTGCTCCCAGCACTCGATGGCCACGCCCGGGCCCATGGTCTCGGTCAGGCCGTACACGTCGAGCACCCGGTAGTTGAGCTTGCGCTCGAGGTCGCGGCGGAAGTTGTCGCTGAACGGCTCGGCGCCGTGGATGCCGGCGCGCAGGTGGAAGTCCTTGGCGGGGTCGATGCCCATCTCGAGGGCGGTGTCGGCGATGTGCATGGCGTAGCTCGGCGTGCAGCAGATGATGGTGGAACCCATCTCCTTGAGCACGCGGATCTGGCGCTCGGTGTTGCCCGCCGACATGGGGATGGTGGTGCAACCGGCGCTCAGGCCGCCGTAGTGCGCGCCCAGACCGCCCGTGAACAGACCGTAACCGTAGCACACGTGGCAGATGTCGTTCTCGTCGCCGTGGGCGTACTCGATGCCACGGGCGAAACAATCGCCCCAAATCTCGAGGTCGTGCTGGGTGTATCCGCCCACCGTCGCCACGCCGGTGGTGCCGGAGGACATGTGGATCTCCTTGACCTCGGAGAGCGGCACGGCGAACAGGCCGTACGGGTAGTTGTCGCGCAGGTCCTGCTTGCAGATGAACGGGGCCTTCTTGAGGTCATCGAGAGAAGACAGCGTGTAGGGGTTGAAGCCGGCCTCGTCGAAGCTCTTCTTGTAGAACGGGACGTTCTCGTAGCACTTGACGACGGTCTTCTTGATGCCCTCGAGCTGAATCGCCTCAATCTGCTCGTGAGGCGCAGTCAGAATGGGTTGCTGCTTGCTCATGCGCGTGCCTTTCACGGTTCGATCCGCCGGACGTCTACGCGAAAATGCGTAGTTTCGCATAATAGCGCTACAGCGTTACAACGGGAATACGATTCGGGCATATGCTACGGCAGCCGGCGCGCGGCGGGAAAAATGCCGCACGGCACGCGACAAGCGCAAAGCGGGACCGCGAAAAACGGTACCACCTTACTCGCTCGGCGCATCGAGAAGCATGCGGTAACGGTCGCGCTCGCCTTCGGGGACGCCGATGGCCCCCATCGCGCGGGACGCCTCCCACGACATGCTCCGCATGAGGTTGCGGATCGAAGCGAGCGTCGCCTGCTCCGCGCCCCGGCGGGCGCCCTGCTTCGTGCCTTGCTCTATACCTTTTTCCATGCCTTGCTCTATGCCCTGCTCGAGACCCTTTGCGAACCCATAGTCAATAGCAGCCTCGCCCAAGCTCGACATGCCCACCATCGCCCCTCTGAACTCGCCGGCCAGCCCACGGCCGAGCTCCGCCTCCAACGCCCGCATCTTGTCGCGCCCCGACGTCTCGAACGACAGAAGCGTCGCCATCGTCTCCATGAAGCCATTGTACCCACCCGGGTGCGGGAGGCACGCCACCACGATCGACAGCAGGTCGTATTCCGTCGGATTGCGCCGCACGTCTTTGCGCAGGCCGTGCTCGGCCACCGAGCACTCTGCCAGCGAACCGGCCTCCCGCCGACCCCACGCCACCTTCAGCCGCGGGCCCGCCCATCCCGTAACACCCCGGCAACCGGCCTGCCCGATACTGGTCGCTGCTGGCCGCACCCGCCGCGCACCGCAGTCGCCGCCACGACCGGAAGGACCCCTTATGGTCGACATCAAGCCGTTCACCTCGGAGTTCGACGAGTACCGCAAGGACGAGTCGCGCACAGTCGGTACGGCGGAGAGCATCTCGTTCCCCCGAAGCGAACGCGAGGTGCGCAAGGTCCTCGCACGCCTCGCGCCCGAGCGCGTCCCCGTCACCGTGCAGGGCGGGCGGACCGGCCTGGCCGCCGGGGCGGTCCCCCGCGGAGGGCATGCCATGAACCTCTCGAAGATGAACCGCTGCCTCGGCATGCGGCGCGGCCCGGCGACGGCGGGCGTCGAAGCTTCGCAGGCAGGCGCTGGCGGCCCCCTCGCCCACGAAGCCCTCCCCTGCGACACCTATTTCCTGCGCGTCGAACCCGGCGTCGTGCTGGCGCAGCTGCGCAAGGACCTCGAGGACAAAAACGTTCGCACCGCCGGATGGGACGCCGAGAGCCTTGCCGCCTGGGAGGCGTTTTGCCAGGACGAGCGTACTTTCTTCTTCCCGACCGACCCCACCGAGACCTCGGCCACCATCGGCGGCATGGCGACCTGCAACGCCTCGGGCGCACGCAGCTACCGCTTCGGGCCCATGCGCCCGCACGTAACCGCCCTGCGCGTGGCCCTCGCCGACGGGGACCTCCTCGACCTGCGGCGCGGGGCGGTCCGCGCGCGGGGACGCTCCCTCGACCTCGAGACCGAGGGCGGCCGCAGGATCCACGTCGACCTCCCCACCTACGACATGCCGCGCGCCAAGAACGCCTCGGGCTACTACGCCGCAGACGGCATGGACGCCGTCGATCTGTTCGTCGGCAGCGACGGCACGCTCGGCGTCATCACCGAAATCGAACTCGAACTTGCAGTGCAGCCCCCGGTAATCTGGGGCGTGAGCTGCTTCTTCGACTCTGAGGACCAAGCGGTGGCGTTCACGGTGCTGACGCGGGCCAACATGCCCGCGGCCGCGGCGATTGAGTACTTCGACCACGACGCCCTCGCCATCCTGCGCAGACAGAAAGCGACGAGCACCGCCTTTGCCAGCCTGCCCGACATCGACCCCGAAACGGGATGCTGCATCTACGTTGAGCTGCAGTGCCGCGACGAGGCAGCCGCCCTCGAGGGGCTCTACCGCCTCGGCGCCCTGCTCGAGCAGGCGGGCGGCAGCGAGAGGGACACCTGGGTGGGCCGCACCGACCTCGACCGTGAGAGCCAGCGCTTCTTCCGCCACGCCGTCCCCGAGAGCGTCAACATGTTCATCGACAAGCGCCGCAAGACGGACCCCTCCATCACCAAGCTCGGCAGCGACATGGCAGTCCCCGACGAGCACCTGCTCGACGTGGTGCGCCTCTACCGCACGACCCTGCGCGCCGAAGGGCTCCAGACGGCCGTGTGGGGGCACATCGGCAACAACCACCTGCACGTCAACGTGCTGCCGCGCAGCGCCGAAGAGCACCGGCACGGCAAAGAACTCTTTACGCGCTGGGCGCAGGCCGTGACCGAGATGGGCGGCGCCGTCTCCGCCGAGCACGGCGTGGGCAAGCTCAAGCGCGACTTCCTCGCCACGATGTACGGGGAGAAGCACGTTCGGGAGATGGCGCGCGTCAAGCGGCAGCTCGACCCCCAGGGCATCCTGGGGCGCGGCAACCTGTTTCCCGAAGAACTGCTCGACGAGCCCGGAGAGGAGGCGTAGGAGATGAACATCGCGGTATGCATCAAGGCGGTGCCCTCAACCACCGAGGTCCGCATGGATCCGGTGACCAACACCATCGTGCGCGACGGGCGCCAGTCGGTCGTGAACCCCTTCGACGCTGCGGCGCTCGAAGTGGCGATTCGCATCAAGGAGCAGCTCGGCGGGCAGGTGGCCGTCCTCTCGATGGGCATCCCCGACACGGTGCGCCTGCTGCGCGACTGCCTGGCCCGCGGGGCCGACCGGGGCCTTCTGCTCTCGGACCGCGCCTTTGCCGGGGCCGACACGCTCGCGACCTCGTATGCCCTGAGCTGCGCGGTGGAGCAGGTCGGCGGGATCGCACGACCGGCCGCGGAGGGAGTGGATGACGACGGCGAGGGCGTCGGCGGTGCGGGCGCTGGGAATGCGAATGCCGCGGAGACGGGCACCGGGAATGCCGGCGTCTCGCTCATCGTGTGCGGCAAGATGGCCGTGGACGGCGACACCGCGCAAATCGGCCCCGAGCTCGCGGCCGTGCTCGGCGTCCCCTGCGTCACCAACGTCGAGGAGGTCGCCGAAGTCCGCGCGACCTCGCTGCTCCTGCGCCGCAGCGCCGACGGCGTCCAGGAGGTCGTGCAGGTGGAGCTGCCCGCCGTGATCACCGTGGCAAAGGACATCTGCATCCCCCGAATGCCCTCGATCGCCGGGGTGCGCTTCGGCGAGACGGGCCCGGTCGAGGTCAAGACGGCGGCCGAGGTAGGTGCCGACCCCGCGCGCATCGGACTCGCCGGGTCGCCCACACAGGTGGTCCGCTCGTTCACGCCGGAGCGCGGCGCGGGCGGGACCGTCGTGGCAGGCACGCCCCGCGAGCAGGCGGCGGCATTGCTGGACATCGTGAGAGGCGGTGCGCGATGAGCGGGATTGAGATGGAGGGTGCGGCGCAGGAAGCCAGGTCGGTGCGGGCGGTCGGCAGCATACCGGCACAAACGCCCGGCCTGCACATCGACGCCGCGAAGTGCGTGGGGTGCGGCAAGTGCCTGCGCGCCTGCGCGTCGGGCGGCATCGAGCTCGTGGGGGAGAAACCGCATCGTGCGGCACGGCCCACCGAGGCATGCATCCTGTGCGGCATGTGCGTGGAGACCTGTCCGTTTGGGGCAATCGAGATCGTGCGGCCGAGGGCGGCGAGGCGCGGCGAAGGAGCGGGAACCGAGGCCGGCGGCGCCGAAGGTGCTGCGTGCGGCGCCCCCTCGCTGGGCGACTACCGCGACGTGTGGGTGTTTGCCCAGATGGACGGCGCCGAGCCCGCACCCGTGGTGTTCGAGCTTCTCGGAAAGGGCCGCGAGCTCGCCGACGCCAAAGGCTGCCGGCTCGTGGCGCTGCTCGGCTTGGGGACCGGCGGCGCGGACGGCGGGTGTGGAGTCCCCGCGGCCGCCCCCGATGTCGCGGGCGTCTCCGCAACAGATCTCGCACCCGACGCGATTGCCTCTCGCCTCGTCGCCTGCGGCGCCGACGAGGTCCTGCTCTGCCGCGACGAGCGGCTCGCCCGCCACGACGCCGAGGCCTTCGCCGCCTGGATCTGCGGCCTCGTGGAAGAGCGCAGGCCCGACGCCCTGCTGTTCGGGGCGACCGACTTCGGCCGCGAGTTCGCCCCCGGCGTGGCCGCCCGCGTGCGCACCGGGCTCACCGCCGACTGCACCGTCCTCGCCATCGACCCTGCGACCGGCCTGCTCCAGCAGACGCGCCCGGCCTTTGGCGGCAACCTCATGGCGACCATCGTGTGCCCCGACCACCGGCCGCAGATGGCCACGGTGCGCCCCGGCGTGCTGCCTGCACCCGCGCCCGACCCCGCGCGGAGGGGAACCGTGACGCAGGCGCCCCTCCCCGACCTCGGCGATCCGCGCGTCCGCGTCGTCGAGACGTTCGCGACCTCCGCGCGCGACACCGTGACCGACGCCGAGACGCTCGTGGTGGTGGGCCGCGGCATCGGCTCGCAGAAGAACCTCCCCCTCATGCAGCGCCTGGCCGACCTGCTCGGCGGCAAGCTGGCGTGCACCCGCCCGCTCGTCGAGGCGGGCTGGTGCGAGTACTGGCACCAGGTGGGGCAGACCGGTTGCTCGGTGGCGCCCAAGTTGCTGCTCAGCGTCGGGGTGTCGGGCGCGATCCAGCACCTCGCCGGCATCGGCGGCGCACAGACGGTGATCGCCGTCAACACCGACCCCGACGCGCCGATCTTCGGCATGAGCGACTACAACGTGGTGGGCGACGGCGTCGAGGTCGCGCGCGAGCTCGTGGCGCTACTGGAAGCGGGGGCGATCGAGGGGTAGAAGACCCGGGCAGGCGGCGAGGCAAACCGAAGAGGGCCTGTCGCCCGCGAGGACGGCGGGCCAGCCGCCGAGTCGTCCAGACCATCCGGCATGGCGTACCCCAGGGGAAGGCATAGACATGCCTGAAGCACAAGGATGTCTGAGACGTAGAGATATCCGAAACGCAGGGATGCCTGAAAAAATAACCGTTGCGAACGATTTCGAATCGCACCGATGGGGGCGATGTCGGACGAGTGAAAGATGTAGTAGCTGAACTATAAAGACAATTTACGGTTCGGGCCCTAAAAGAGCAGCGCGGGGCCGCTCCAGCCTCCGACAATCGTTCGCAACTGCAATTTTTTCAGACAACTGGGCGATTTGCCCGCACGGCAAGGGGCGCCCCGAAGCCGCGCAGCTCGGGGCGCCCCCATGCCGGCCCGGCATCTCGCATGCCGGCCCGACGTCACGACAACCCGTCCGCAAGCGACGGGGGCAGGTCGCCGCGACACTCCTACCCCTCGAACGCAGCAACGACCTTCTTGAGCTCCTCGGGGATGTGGATGCCCTGCGGGCACATACGCTCGCAGCGGCGGCACCCGATGCACTCCGACGCCTTGCCGTGGGCGTTCATGAGGTTGCGGTAGAAGATGCGCTGCGTGGAGAAGCCCTGGCTCACCATGCGCTTGTCAGCGTTGAGCAGCGCGAAGTACTCGGGGATGGCGATGCCCTTGGGGCAGGAGTCGACGCAGTAGCGGCACGCCGTGCAGGGCACGACCGTCTGGTTGTGCACGATGTCGGCCACCGCGCGCAGCAGGGCGTGCTCGTCGTCGGTCAGCGGCTTGAAGTCGCCCATCGTGGCGACGTTGTCGCGCAGCTGGTCGATGGTCGACATGCCGCTCAGCACCATCATCACGCCCTCGACGCCGGCCGCGAAGCGCAGGGCCCACGACGCGGGCGAGGCGTCCGGGTCGGCCTCGCGCAGCAGCTCGACGGCCTCGGGGGGAAGCTGCGACAGGCCGCCGCCCTTGACGGGCTCCATGACCACAATCGGCTTGCCGTGCTTGCGCGCGATCTCCCAGCAGGCGCGCGACTGGACGGCCGGGTCCTCCCAGTCGAGGTAGTTGATCTGCAGCTGCACGAAGTCGACCTCGGGATGCTCGGTCAGCAGCTGGTCGAGGAAGGCCGGGTCGTGGTGGTAGGAGAAGCCGATGTTGCGGACTTTGCCCTCCTCCTTGAGCCGGCGGATGAACGAGAAGGAGTCGAACTTGGCGGCGTTCTTGTAGAACAGGCCGCCCAGGTGGTGCAGCAGGTAGTAGTCGAAGTACTCCACGCCGCACTTGGCCAGCTGCTCCTCGAAGATGCGCTCCTGGTCGCCCTCTTCCTTGAGCGACATCGTGGGGAGCTTGTCGGCCAGCACGAACGCCTCGCGCGGGTGGCGCTCGACGAGCGCGCGGCGCACGGCGTTCTCGCCCTCGCGGCCGTGGTAGATGTAGGCGGTGTCGAAGTAGGTGAAGCCGGCGGCGAGGAACTCGTCGACCATCTGCTCGATCTGGGGCATGTCGAACGTGGTCTGGTCGTTCTCGTCGGTCACCGGCAGGCGCATGCAGCCGAAACCGAAGCGCTTCATGGGGGCGCTCTCCGATGCGGCGGTCGTATCGGTCATAGGGGTCGCTTCCTCTCCTCGTGCGCGGACGCGTGCAGCAGGACAATCCGGGCGCCAGGGCAGCGATGGCGGCGGCCGGGTCGCCCATGCGCCATATGATGGCATAAGGGCCGCCCTGAAGACCCTGCCGTCCAGAAAATGCCGCCGGAAGGCGAGGCACCTCCGGCGACGGCTGGCCGCATGGCCCACCTGCAGACCGGAGGTCGGGCGGGCCGGGCTGACGGCTGTGCGGGCCGGGCCGAACGGCCGTGCGGGCTGAGCTGACGGCTGTGCGGGCTGACAGCTGTCTAATTTCTGAAAGAGGCTGAGGGTTTGGTGACAAAACCGCAGGTCGCGCTATCCCAACTTGAGGGTTTTCCGAAAAGTGAACGCCCTGTCAGCCCGCACAGCCGTTTCCAACGGGCCGCCCACCAGCCCGCACAGCCGTTCCGGTGGATCGCCCGCCGGCCCGCATGCATCTCAGGGCTGCGCGACGCCCGGCCCATCCTCGCCCGTGTCCAGATAGACATCGGGGTCATAGTCGTGCGGAGACTCCGCAGGCGGCTCCGCCATGAACGGCACGATGTTCTTGTAGAGGAACGACTTGATGTTGCGACCCCACGCCTCAAGCGAGAGCGTCCCGCCGCTCATGCAGTAGCGCACGTCGATGCCGTAGAACAACGTCATGACCGTCTCGGCGATCACCGCCGAACGCACACCGGGTCTCAGCACCCCGCGCTCGACGTACGCGTCGATGCAGTCGCGGATGTGCGATGCGTGGATAAGGCTCACATCGCCTTCGTAGCCAATCTGCCGGTGATACTCCGCGTCGGCCGTATGGCTCAACCAATGCGACACGTACTCAGGCCCCGCCGTTTCGATTGTCTCGAGCAGGCCGTCGACATACAGCCCCAGATTCTCGAGAGGCGGACGGTCCATGTTGTTGACCAGGCCCTCCCGCAGCGATACGAAGTACTGGTCGATGTAGGCGTAGTAGAGCACGCCCTTCGAGTCGAAGTAATGGTAGAACGTGCCGACCGACACACCCGCCGCCTCCACGATGTCCTTGATGGAGACGCTCTCGTACCCCCGCTCCTCAATGAGCCGGGCACCTACCTCCAACAGGTTGGCGCGCGTCTGCTGGGCGCGTTTCTGTCGGGAGGTCATCATGGGGGCGTCCTTTCTGTCGTGCGGCACTGGCAAGGATAGCGCAACGCGACCGCCTGCTTCGACGGTCGCGTTGCGGATTACATTCCCGCACTACAACTCGCTGCGACGCCACGACTTGCTGCGCCGTGGCTCACGCGCGCATGGCCTTACGCAACATGGCAGGTGTTGCACTCGTACACGTTGGCGTGGTGGCAGGTGAGGCACGTGTTTTGCGCCGTCTGCTGGGTCGTCAGGTCATTGTGCATCTTGTGGCACGAGCCGCAGGTAATGCTGGCATGCTGGTCGCCGGCAGGCAGGTCGTGAGGGTTGACCTGCGTGCCGTTCTCGTCCACAAGCACGGTCGAGTCGGCGGTGGCGGCAATCAGGGCCTCGCGGTCGCCATGGCACGAGAAGCACAGCTCCTCGTCGACCGTGGTGTTCACGAGGGCGACCACGCGAGTCGCCTGGCGGACGGAGTACTCCTCGTGCGCGGCAGCCAGCGACTCCTCATCGTCGTGACACATGATGCAGGTGAGGTCTTTGTGGTTGTAGCCGGTAAAGCCCTCGATCTGCATGTTGTCGATTTCCTTCGTGTGGCACAGCGTGCAGTCCACGTCCATCGAGAACGACTCGCCCACCAGCGCGGTGATGTCCTCGGTCGCCGATGCGGTCTGGGTCGGCGCAGACGAAGAGCCGGCCGAAGACGCGGCGCCGGCAGTGGTCGAAGCCTGCGAGGCAGCATCTCCCAGGTAGGAGAGGTCCTGCAGGCCTTCAAGGTTGGCACGCGAGCCCTCGCTCGTAGCGGCGAGCTGGGGCATGCCGCCCGTCCCCGCACCCGCAGCTGCACCCCCACCGGGAAGCGTCATGTTACCGCTGATGGGCTGGTTCTCCGAAATCGCCTGCGACGTCGCGCTCGACGGGGTGAGCTGCGGGCGGGTGTCCGTCTCGGCAGCCGAGGACCCGTCGGCGGCAGGGGCGGCTTCAACGGCGGGGGTCTGGGCGGCCTCCTCGGCCGATGCGTTCGAAATCGCCCGCATGCCGCATGCCGCGCCGGCGAGCCCCAACACCAGCATGCCGCCGACGGCGCATATCGCAAGTCTGAGACGTCTTGATTCTGTTGCGTTGATACTCATGGGGACACGCTCCCTCTTCTCCAACAAACCGGGCGCGGCCGGCAGCCGACTGCGCCGGCAGGTGCCGACCACGCGGAAACGGGGGCGCCGACGGTCAGCAAACCCATCGGACACGCCCCCGTTGCTGCAGAACGCCTACTCCCAAGCCGGGAGCGCAGCGGCGTTGATGCCGGCGATGCGGCCGAAGACGATGCCCGACGTCACGAACACGCCGCACTGCGGGTAGTGGTCCTCAGCGAACAGACCGCCCACGGCGCGCGAGGTGATGTAGAGGCGCGGGACGATCTCGCCGTAGGTGTTGATGGCCTGGGCGTTGCTGTTGATGCGCATGCCGCCCGAGTTGCCCTCGATGATGTAGCGCGGGGCGACGCCCACAGCGAGCAGGGCTTTGACACCGGCGCCGTCGGCCTGGTAGTCGTTGTAGGGGCTACCGTTCACGATGGAGCGCGGGTCCTCCTCGTACGTCCAGGGCTTGCCGGTGAAGTTCTCGTACATCTCCTTGTCGCACACGAAGGTGCCCGTGGCGATGATCACGGCCTTGGTGGCCTTGATGTTGTAGACGTCGCCGCCGGCGGTGGGGGCCACACTCACGCCGATGGCCTCGCCGTTAGCGTTCATGATGATGCCCTTGATGGTGGTCTCCATCTGGATGCGGACGTTCTCGAGGTTGTAGAGCTCGTCCTCGAACGGCTTCCACAGGCCGGTTCCGCCGCCGCCCACCGAGCCGTAGCCGGCGCCAAAGTCGTTGCCAGTGTAGGCGGTGTACTGACGGTCGCCGGGGTCGACGTCCTCAGGGTTCGACTTGAACCAGTGCACGCGACGGTGCTCGATGTCGGAGCCGAAGCCGAGTTCCTCCCAGTAGTTGTTCTCGACGTCGCTCGGGGCGCCCACGTTGAGGCCGGGCGACACGATGCCCTGCATGCCGTCCTCGGGGCCGAGCTCCCACTCCTCGAGGGGCTGGCCGCCCAGGCCGCCCTCCTCGACGGGCGTGATGACCCAGTCGACGCACGGACCGGCGTTCTCAACGTACGTGCGGAGCAGGTCGGGGTCGTAGTGGTTGCCGGCGCAGGCGGCCATGTAGTCGTAGAGGACGTCGGTGCCCGGGTCCTCGATGCCGAGCTTCTGCTGGACGAGCGTGTTGCAGCCCATGAGGCCGCCGCCGCAGCGGCGCATGCAGCCGCCGAGCCAGTCCATCTTCTCGATGACGAGCACGTCGGCGCCAGCGCGGGCGGCCTCGATTGCGGCGGGGGCACCGCCCGAGCCGCAGCCCACGACGACGACCTCGGCCTGGTCGGCCCACTGGATGGCGGCGGCGTCGGCTCCGGTGTTGAGCGCCTGCTGCACGTCGGGCATGACAAGCTGGTCGGAAGTCGCAGCGGCCTCGTCGGCCAGCGCGACACCGGCGCTGGCGGCCACACTCGCGGCCGCGGCGGCCGCGGTACCCATTGCGGCGTTCTTCAGGAAGTTGCGGCGGCTCAGTTTCATTGCAAATCCCCTCTCGTTCGCTGCCCCTCCGCGGGGCAATTCCCTGGTTTCGATACATCCCCTTGCAGGGATCCCCGAGGGACACCGGCAATCCCGCAACGCGCCTGCGGCCGCCTCATGCCTCTCGCGGTACGTGCACACTATAATCGGTTCGGTGAATTTGTTCAATGAGTTAGTTCATCGAATTTGCTCGGTGAGCGAGTTTTCCGCGAACGGCAGCCTGCACCGGCCATGCGAGCGAGCCGGGCCGACGGCCGCGCGGACGGGTGGCCGAACAGCCGTGCGGGCCGGGTCGGCGGCCGTGCGGGCTGACAGGGTGTTCACTTTTCGGAAAACCCTCAAGTTGGGATAGCGCGACCTGCGGTTTTGCCACCAAACCCTCAACCTCTTTCAGAAAGTAGACAGCTGTCAGCCCACACAGCCGTTCGGCCCGACCAGCCTGCACGGCCGTTCCGGCGGGCCGCCCACCAGCCAGCACGGCCGTCGGCGCGATTTCTGCGGCAACGCCTGCACGCTCGATGGGACCTTGCATACTCGATGGGGCCTCCGGACTCGATAAGATATTGTCGAGTCACTCGATATATACTTATCGAGTGACTCGACAAACCATCGTCTTGTGCGGAGATGACCATGGGAATACCCGTCAACATCGGCGATCTCGTCAACGGCCACGTCGTGGAATCGTCGCGCATCGAGTTCAAAGCCGATTTCAACCCAACGCCCGTCATTCACACCATCTGCGCCTTTGCAAACGACATCGACAACATCGGAGGCGGCTACCTTGTTATCGGGGCCGAAGAACGCGACGGGATGCCCGTTCTTCCCCCCAAGGGCATCGAGCCGGAACGAATCGACGGCATCCTCAAGCGCCTGGTCGGTCTTTGCCATTGCATCGAGCCGCTTTACAACCCCGTTGTCGAACCCGTGCTCTTCGACGGGGTCCACATCATTGTGATCTGGGTGCCCGGCGGCCACGGGCGGCCCTACAAGGCATCTAAGGATGTGCTCTCTCAGAAGTCGGAGAAGCATTATTACATCCGCAAATTCAGCAGCACCATCGTCGCATCCCCACAAGAAGAGAAGGAGCTCTTCTACGCATCGAGCGACATCCCCTTCGACGACCGGCCCAACCTGCTCGCCCCAATCGACGCGCTCAGTCCCGCCCTCATCCGTGAGCACCTTAAAGAGGTCGGAAGCGACCTCTATCGGCATTCCGAAACCATGGGGCTGCTCGAGCTCGCCGAGAACCTGCAGCTCGTGTCAGGGCCACCCGAAGACCTCCATCCGCGCAACGTGGGCATCCTCATGTTCTCCGAGCACCCGGAGCGTTACTTCCGCTACGCGCGAATCGAAATCGTCGACATCCCCAACCCCACCGGCGCCGACATGCTCGAAAGGACGTTCACAGGGCCAATCCAACGCCAGCTCAAAGACGCACTCTCCTTCATCGAGAACTACGTCATCGCGCGTCAGACAACCAAGCATCCCGACAAGGCGGAGGCTGACGTCGTGTACAACTACCCCTTCCGAGCCGTCGAGGAGATCCTCTCCAACGCGGTCTATCACCGCTCGTACCAGATTGCAGAACCCGTCACGGTGCGCATCACACCCTCGGCCATGGAAATAACCAGCTTCCCGGGCTTCGACCGCAGCATCACCGACGAGGCCATCGCCCGCCGCCGCATCCGCGCCCGCGTTTACCGCAACCGCCGCATCGGAGACTTCTTGAAAGAGCTCCACCTCATCGAAGGACGCAACACCGGCTTTCCCAATGCGTTCGAGGCACTGGAACGCAACGGCTCGCCTCTGCCCGTCTTCGAGATGGACGAGAACCGCGGCTTCCTCTCGGTCACCATACCCGCACATCCGGCGTTCCTTCCGAAAAGGGCACCCGGAGGCGATGGCTCCTACCTCGACGGCATCCTGCGGGCACTCGACGGAGAGCCCCTCTCGCTTACCGAACTCGCGCACGCATTGGGATACAAGGGCATATCCGCCAAACTGCGCAACGCCGTCGACACGCTTCTCGCAACCGGACGCGTCGAGAAAGTCGCCGGAACCGGAAGGGGCAACGCGCTGCGTCGGGTACGGTGAGGCGAAAGGGACACAGGCGGGCAGGATAGAAGGGAGAGCGGGGGGACCGGCGGCTGCGCATGCGGAGCGGCCATGCGGAGCGGGCCACGGTCGAACGGCTGCGCGAGCCGGGCCGAGCCGACGGCTGTGCGGGCCGGACCGAACGGCCGTGCAAGCCCAAAACGGCTGTGCGGGCTGACAGGGCTGGCGGCTGTGCAAGCCCAAAACGGCTGTGCGGGCTGACAGGGTGTTCACTTTTCGGAAAACCCTCAAGTTGGGATAGCGCGACCTGCGGTTTTTCCGCCAAACCCTCAACCTCTTTCAGAAATTAGACAGCCGTCAGCCCGCACGGCCGTTCCAGCGGGCCGCCCACCGGCCCGCACAGCCGTTTCCAGCGGGCAGCCCCAGCCCACACATCCGCCGCCTACCGGCCTCGCGCCGGCACATCGCCGGCACACCTCCCGGCCTCCGGTCGGCTATACTTCTCGGCATCGCACAGGCATCACGCAAGCATCGCACACGCGCCCGACAACCCGCAGACACCCGGAGGTCCCCATGGCGGCATCGTTCGACGACAACAACCTGCTCTACTTCCCGGGTGTCACGCCGGCGGACGTCGAGGCGGGCATCGCCGGGCGAAACGCCGGGCTGAGCGTGGACCACATGGGCCACTTGGCCCGCGGGGCGAGCGGGGCGAACCCCGCCCCCTCGGCCAGCTGGCACCGCGGGGTGCTGGCGGGCCTCTCCTCCGAGGAACGCGAACGGGCAATCAACGAACACTTCGACGCGATGGGCGCATTCGCGGGCCACACCCGCTCCGATGACGCGCGGCAGAACCTACTCGCCCACCTCGACGGGGAGGCACTCGGCCACGCCCCGACATCCGGCCTCGCCGAGACGTTCGCGCTCTTCCCCAAGGCCAAGCTCGAGCAGCTTGCACGCGGAATGGGGCTGACGGGCATCTCGAAACTCAACAAGGGCGACCTGGCGCAGCGCATCGCCGACGAGATTGCGGGGGCTGCCGACGAGACCTCCTACGACCTGCTCAACCTCGACGACCTCGAGTTCGAGCTCCTCGTCGGGCTCGTCGACAAGGGCCCCCTCTCGTTTGGGCCCGACGACTTGGCGGACGGCGAGGTGTTCTCCTCGGCGAACCTCGTCCCCCTGCCGCCCTACATCTTCCTGTTCAAGCAGGGCGACACGTTCACCGCGGCGGTCCCCGACGAGCTGGCCGCGGCGATCCGCGCCGTCGACCTCGACGCCGTGCGCGCCCAGCGGGCCAAGATCGCCGGAGCCGTCGCATATGCCGAAACCGCGACGACCTACTACGGCATCGTCGACCTCGACGCAGCCTATCGGCAGTACTGCTCGCTCGCCGACGACCCCCTGCAGCCCGGCGACTTCGCCGAGGCGGTCTATCGCAGCGGCCTGTCGGGCGACTACGGCTTCGATCTGACCGAGCGCGACGACGACAAGGGCATCTACCTGGTCGACTTCATGCTTTCGGACGCCTTTGCCGGCCCGGACGCCCTCGAGGACCTCGACGTCTACCGCGACTACCTGCTCGCCCAGCAGGCAAAGCGCGAGCTGCGCCCCCTCGACGGCCTGGTGTGCGACGACGCGTTCGACGGCTTCTACGACATGCCGGCGGCCGTTGCCCTGCGCGACTACCTGGACGAGCACGTCCCCGACGACGATGACGACTACGCCTACGCCGACCGCACGATGGAGGACATCCTCGAGCTGTTCTACACGGGCGCCCGGGTCTCCGAGCTGCCCGGCGACCTCGAGGACATGGGGCTCATGGACGCCACCGACGACCCCAAGGCCCTCGTGCAGCTCGCGACCAACCTCTACAACGCCCTGCCCGCCTGGCAGCTGTGCGGCTGGTCCGAGCAGGAGCTCCACGAGCGCGAGACCGGTCAAAAGACCTTCTACAACCCCGACGGCACCGTGCGCAAAGTCGGCCGCAACGAGCCGTGCCCCTGCGGGAGCGGCAAAAAGTACAAGAACTGCTGCGGCAGAGGGGCACGGGCATAAGACGAGCGCGGGGCCGGGAGGCGCAAGGCGTCCGGTAAGAAAAACTCACCCGAACAGAAACCAGCCGGCCACCGGGGTATTCAGTGGCCGGCTGGTTGTGGGGGTGCAGGCACGAGGCTCGACACCGAGTAGTGCCCCGAATATCCAAACCATGAGAACGGCAGGCTTTGCCGGTCCGTGTCAGCGTTTTGGCCCTTGCCTGGCCAAAAAGGCCGACCGTGAGCGCCCCTCAGACGGCTGTGCGGGCTGACGCATGTCTACTTTCTGAAAGAAGCTGAGGGTTTTCCGACAAACCCCAGCTCGCGGATGTTGTAGTTACAACATGCATGAAAAGTAGACACCTGTCAGCCCGCACAGCCGTACAGCACAGCCACATGCAGCGGCTCCCCCTTCGGTGGCCCTTCCCCTCACCCCTCGCCACCCCGCACGGCCTCCACCAGGTCGATCAGCTCCTGGTGCGCATGAACGCCCAGCTTGGCATAGATGTGGGCCACGTGCGTCTTGATCGTGTTGTAGCTTATGCCCAGCTGCCGCTGGATGTAGGCGCCGTTGCGGCCCTGGGCGAGCAGGGCGAACACCTCGGCCTCGCGCGCGGTGAGGCCGTAGCGCTCCGGCATGCCCGCCACGGCGTCGTCCCCGCTGCCGGAATCGGCGGGCGCGGCGGACGCCTCGGCCACCTCGGGGCTTTCCACGAGGGCCCGGACCGTGTCGTCGAAGCTGAACCTCTTCAAGCCGAACAGGGCGAACGCCATCAGGGCGAGCACGGCGACCCCCACCGTCACGGTTCCGACGACCGGCCCGCCTTCCAGCACGGCGTAGTACCCGCGTCCCAGCGCGGCCCCCGCCACCACGCCTAGGCTCAGCAAAAACCCGCTCCACGAAAACAGCGGCAGGACGCCCGAGCGGTTGCGCAGGGCGAGGCTTGCAAGGACCGACCAGTACACGAGCATGAAGCACGAGCTGCCCGCCTCGAGCAGGTTGCTCGTCAGCGACCCGCCCAGCTCCTGGGACAGCGGGGCGAACAGGATGCCCGCCATAACGAACAGCAGCGCCACGCCGAACATCGTGTCGCCGCTGGGGAGCCTCCTCGCCGCGGCACCCGCAACGCACACGACGAGCAGGGGCACCACACCGGCAAAGGTCGCCAGCGGCGTGCTGTCGACCTCGCCGAACGAAAGGCCGGCCCCATAGGCCGTCTGGAAGAGCAGCACGCAGACGAACAGCCGGTGGGTGCGCGGCAGAAACGAGAACGGGTTGGTCAGGGCGAGCTCCTCGGGCGCGGCGCCGCTCCGCAGGACGTCCAGCGCGTCGGCGACCGCACCGCGCGCAACCGCGATCACAGCGACCTGCCCCACCGCGAACAGCGCAAGCATCGGAATGCCCGGGACATCGACCAGACAGAACCGCGCCAGGTACGAGACGACGAGGCCTGCGAGCACGCACGGCCCCACCAGGCGCTCGTCGAGCCGAGACAGGGCGCACCCGACGAACAGCATCACGAAGACGGCCGAGAGCAGCAGCAGGCACAGGGCGAGCGTCGCCGTCCAGGCCGTGCCGCGCCCCAGCCAGAGCAGCAGCGCCCCGACCGTCGTGAGGACCACGGGGGCGACGCAGAACAACCTCCGACCGAGGGCGTGCGGAGCGCGGGCGGCGACGAGGGACACGACGAGGAACCCCAGCGCCTCGACGAGCGTGGCGACATCGCGACACAGCGGGGCGACCTCCGTCCCCAGGGGGAACACCTTGCTCGTGAGCACCCAGTTGCACAGGGCGTAAAGCGCAAACGAGATCAGGGCGGTCGCAGCCGGCCTTCCGTGCACGCCGATTGACATGTGCGTCCGCCTCCCTCGCCGCGTCAGCCCGCCCCGGGACCGCCCCCGCATCCCCGTCGCACCCCTGCGCCCGGTTTGGAGGGCGGGTCGTTTCGGGTCAATCTTACTCCCCGGCGTCGTGAACTCCGGGTGACGACGGCCCCCGAAACACCCCATGCCGACAATCATGAACAGTGGGTGAGGTCTTCGCAACCCGCCGCGCCTATGGTGGGAGCCGCACGGCACGGCCGACGTCGGCATCGGCATCGGCGTCGGCGTGACACCCCGTCCCCCTTCAATCGGAGGGAACGCACAGAAAGGAACGCACCCATGGACACGATGGACAAGCTCACCCGCCGCGGCTTCGTGACCGGCACCGCAGCCCTTGCCGCCGGCACGGCGCTGGCGGCCTCCGTCGCCCTGGCCGACGAGGCGGCCGAGACCGCCGGCGACGGCGCGGCGGCCGACGGCGCGGCTTCCGCTGACAGCACGTCAACCGCCGCCGCAAACGCCGACGTGCCCGCATGGCTCGGCACGGCCCCCGAGGTCGCCGAGGACCAGATCGCCGAGACCCTCGAGTGCGACGTGCTCGTGGTGGGCTACGGCACCGCCGGCCTGTTCGCCGCGTGCACCGCTGCCGAGAACGGCGCCAAGGTCCTCGTCGTCGAGAAGAACGAGGCGAGCCCGGGCATCCGCGGCACCCTCGGCGCCATCGGCACCAAGTACCAGCTCGAAGACGACTGCGACATCAAGGCCACCGACATCTGCCGCGAGATGACGATGTACTCCGCCTCCAACGTCAACACCAAGCTGCTGCGCCTGTGGGCCGACGAGAGCGCCGAGGCCATCGAGTGGTACGGCGACCTGTGCGTCAAGGCCGGCCGCGAGTTCATGTACGACGCCGACCACGACCTCGACGAGTACGCCGACATCATGAACTACCGCCACTGGGCCACGGGCCACGCCTGCGTGGCCGACGGCCGCACGAGCGAGGACGGCGCCGTGCTCATCGACTACGCCACCGAGCTCGGCGTGGAGGTGCGCTACAGCACCGCCATGGTCAAGCTCGAGCAGGACGAGACCGGCCGCGTGACCGGCATCGTCGCCCAGGACGCCGAGGGCGCCCACCTGCGCGTCAACGCCGCCAAGGGCGTGCTCGTGTGCACAGGCGGCTACGCGCTCAACGACGACATGATGAGCGCCCTGCAGGCCGAGACCAAGCTGACCTTCTCGTTCAACTCGGGCATCCCGGGTTCCACGGGCGACGGCATCAAGGCCTGCATCTGGGCCGGCGCGGCCTTCGACGAGGTCCACACGAGCATGCTCTTCGACCGCTGCCCGCTCATGCCCGACATGATCGCCGGCGAGGAAATGGTCAACGGCATGTTCTGGATGTCCTCGCAGCCCTGGCTCAAGGTCAACCTCAACGGCGAGCGTTTTGCCAACGAGAGCGCTCCCTACGACTTCATCCTCCACGCCTCGATCGACCAGCCGGGCCACACCTACGCCACCATCTGGGACTCCAACTTCGAGGACTACGTGTACCAGTTCAAGACGCAGGGCTGCTCGCGCATGTTCCCGTTCACGAACGGCGCCCCGGTCTCGGCCATCGACCTGGAGACGGCCAAGGCCATGAACCAGGGCCTCATCGAGCAGGGCTTCATCCAGCAGGCCGACACCATCGAGGAGCTCGCCGAGAAGCTCGGCATCCCGGCCGACAACCTCGTCGCCACCGTCGAGCGCAACAACGAGAACTACGCCAACGGCGAGGACCCCGACTTCGGCAAGGAGCCGTTCCGCCTGTCGCCCGTCGACACCGCGCCGTTCTACGGGGTGCGCAACACCGGCTACATGCTGTGCACCATGGACGGCATCAAGATCGACGAGAACATGAACGCCCTGGACACCGAGGGCAACCTGATCGAGGGCCTCTACGTGTGCGGCAACGACTCGGGCAGCTTCTTTGCCTACACCTACCCCGACCAGATGGCGGGCCTCGCCGCCGGCCGCTCCGCGACGTTCGCCCGCCGCGCCGGCCGCATCGCCGCCACGGGCGCGTAGGCGCGTAGGCGCGCAGGCGCGTAGGCGCGCAGGCGCGCAGGAGCGCAAGAGCGCATAAGCGCGGGGATCATAAGCGCGGAGGCGTGCAAGCGCGCAGAGGCACGCCGAACACGCAGGAGTGTATCGAACGTGCAGGTCAACCGCCCGCCCCGTCGCCAGGTCTCCGAGCCGGCGGCGGGGCGGGCGGCGTCGGGTGCAGTGCGAGACGGGCGCGGGGAGCGAGCGGCGGAAGACGGCGGGCGCGCGGTGAGGGACGGTGGTCAATCGGGAGCCGAGTGCGTGTTTCCGGAAAAGTACCGGTCAAAAAACCAGCGAGTGCGTGCGAGAAAGGGAGGCGTGCTCCCCTCTTATTCTTGACCCCATAGCGAAATGCCTGGTAGACGAGCCACCGCTACCCGCCAAGAGCGAACCGCATCCGTAGGCGGCCATTTTCCGCACGCATTCGGTGGCAAAATGACCATCACTTTCTGGAAATCACGCACTCGCGCCGAAAATGGTCATCTCCAACGGTGGGCACGTGCATCCGCTCCATAGGCAGCCCGCACTCGCCACAGTCGGCTCACAGCCCACCCGTCCCCTTACCCTCGGCTAGAACTCCCCCATAAACGCCGCCATGAGCCCGCACAGCTCGCGATAGTACGGCAGGCGCGTCTTTTCGGCGACCTCAACGCAGAATCCGGGCACCCACTTCTTCAGATGCTCATCCATAAACGAATCGAGCAGATCGAGAGGATCCTTGCCCAAATCGACCAGATACCGAGGCTGTTCTGCCAGCATGGCGGCAAACTCGCATTCAACCTCGATATAGTCAATACAATCGTTGCGTCCCTTGGCCTTGACCGCGCCGCATTGGCGCATGAACTCCTGAATCTCGAGCGAGTAGGAGTTCACCATGAGGTCGACCCCTATCTTGCCCTCGGCCTTCTTGCGCCAGGGGCCCTCGGAGTTCTCGACGAGCGGTGGATTGCCCAAAAACAAGCGAGTGTGCTCGCGGCGCAGCTCGTGGAGGACATCCTCGGCGTCGTCGCCTCGATAGCCATCCAAAACGCCGGTAAACGCGGCGGCTTTTTCACCGTCAAGCCCCAGGGTACGCCAAGTGTCGGCCATCGCCTTCGACAACTCCCCCGATACGACGACGTTTGCCAAATCGGAGGTCGGCGGCTTGAACGCGACCGAGAGCAGCCGAAACATGTTCCCAAGGTTCGTCGACATGAAAACCTCCTTGAAGGTTCGGGCAAATCCGGCCTGTGGCAAAGCGGGCATCAGAGACACCGGCTTCCGCCGATGGCAGCCATCGAGAGGGGCGGACATGCGCAAGATAGACGGGCATGCAGGAAAACGGGGATGCGGGCAGCCGGTAAACCAACGCGCCCGCATCCCCACGCTTTTCTAACACGCTCCAACAGGAACAGCAAGCCACCTCGGCGGGAAGCTTGCCTTACACGTACCCCTTACGACAGGTAGAACACGTTGGGGCCAGTGCCTTCCTCGGGAAGCAGCTGCGTGTACTCGCGCTCAGCCAGGAGCTTCGAAATCTCGCTCTCGGGATCATCGAGGTCACCAAAGACACGGGCGCGAGCCGGGCAGCCCTCCACACACGCAGGAATACGACCCTGGGAAACGCGATGGTGGCACATCGTGCACTTTTCGACCGTGTTGGCCAGGTGCACCGGCGCCTCGACCGAACCGACCGGGAAGTCGAGTGCCGAGACGGGGTCGCCGTCGACGTAGGTGCGGACGCCCTCGTAGGGGCAAGCCTCGATGCAGGACTGGCAGCCGATGCACTCCTCGGTGTTCTGCATGACGATGCCGGTCGCCTCGTCCTTGTAGGTCGCACCCGTGGGGCACGCCGCAACGCAAGCGGGATTGTCACAGTGGTTGCACTGCGTGACCAGGTAGCTCAGGGTGTTGGCGCCGTACTCTCCGGCAGGCGTGTGCATGGAGTTGCCGCCAACCGTCTTCACCTCGGCGTACCAAACCTGGTCGGGGAGGTTGTTCTCAAGCTTGCAGGCCACGCTGCACGAGAAGCACCCGATGCAGCGGTGGGTGTCGAGCGCGATAGCATAGTGTGCCATGGTGGTTATTCCTCCGCCTCGTCGTCAGACCAGGGCTCGATCGCGATGCGGTTGTCGAAGAACGAGCAGTTCACCGCATAGGGGTCGGCATAGTCGGTCGTAATCTCGCCAAGCGAGCCCAGCTTCGTCTCGGTCTCGGCATAGCCCTTGTAGTAGCAGGTCATGCCGGGCCTCATGCCGGTGTGATAGGCGACCCTGAGCACGCACTGGCCGAGCCAGTTGTACACGCGGCACAGGCTGCCGTCCTCGACGCCGTACTTGGCGGCGTCCTCGGGGTTGATGAACAGCGTCGGCTCGGGCATGACGTCGCGCGCCCAGGTCTTCATGAACTGGGTCATGTGCACGCGGGCCGGGTTGCGCCACGAGATGCACACGAGCGGGTAGTCGGCGGCGTACTCGCTGTTCTCGCCCGAAATGAGGTTCTCGAAGTAGGTGGGCATGCGCTCGCGCTCGACATTGGAAGTGTCGTAGTTCGACGGCGTGCGCGGCGCGGGAGCATCGACGTAGAACATCAGGCGGCCAGTCTCGGTGATGAAGTTCGTGAGACCCTTGTTGCCGATGTAGGGCTGGTCGTCGACGTAGCGCATGATCTTGTTCTCGCGCAGGGTGTCCATCGTGATGCCGTGGTCGACGGCCGCCTGGACGTCGTCGAAGGTGCCGCGCCACCAGTCGTCATCCGTCACATCGCACACCGCGTCGGCCAGACCGAAGGCCTCACCGAACAGGCGGGCGATCTCGGAATCGGTCTTGGCCTCGTACATCGGCTCGATGCACTTCTCGGAGATGCGCACGTCCTTCTCGTGGCTCAGCGGCACGACGTCCTCGTACTCGTACATGTCGGTGACGGGCAGCAGGATGTCGGCATAGCGCGCCGTGTCGGTCATGAACGGGTCCTGGACGACAATCTGCTCCATGTTGTCGAGCAGCTCGTGCTTCACGCGGTTGGAGTTGACGCTGCCGCCGATAAGGCCGCCATGGCTGATCCAGATGTTCTTAATCGGATAGGGCTCGCCCATGAGTTCGCCGGAGTTCATGATGTCGCACGCGGCGAGGAACGTCACGGCCTTGCACATGTTGCCGTTCGAGGGCGTGCACAGCGCGTGGCCGAAGAAGTTGCCGTACATCGAGTCGAAACCGCCGACGCTGCGGCCGGGCTCGCCGAAGTTGCCGGTCATCGCGATAAGGGCGACCAGCGCATAGGCGGCATGCAGGCCGTTCTCATAGGCGCCCGTACCGAAGTTGATGTAGTGGGCAACTTTGTGCTCGGGCTGCAGGACGTCGTAGAGGTAGTCGAAATCCTCCTGAGAGATTCCGCAAACCTCGCTGACCTTCTCGAACGTCCACTCCTGCACGTGCTCCGTAAACAGATCCCACGCCGTGACGTACTCTTCGGAAGGCACACCCGTCATAACGGGGTCTGTGCAGGTATCGAAGGGCTGGGGCGCCCCAGCGCTCTCGCTCCACACCATGATCGGGTCGATCTCGGTCGGCAG
This sequence comes from Coriobacteriales bacterium, assembly GCA_048173955.1. Lineage (GTDB taxonomy): Bacteria > Actinomycetota > Coriobacteriia > Coriobacteriales > UMGS124 > CAZUFB01. The sequence goes on along the minus strand of DBEYOB010000046.1, from coordinate 31,027 downwards.
GCCGGTCACCCAGTTGTTCGGGCCGACGTGCGTGGGCTCGCCGAACTCACTGCCGCGTACGTACATCTTGTCGGCGTCTCCGCCCACGTGCACCAGGTAGGGGGCGCAGGTGTGGTTGAGCACGAAGTCGGCGTTGTAGGTGCCCTCGTCCATGAAACGCTTGATAAGGCCGAGATACAGGGCCGTGTCGCAGCCCGGCTTGACCGGAATCCACTTGTCGGCCTTGGCGACGGTCGGCGAGAACAGCGGGTCGACGCAGACGAGCTTGGCGCCGGCATCCTGGGCGTTGGCGATGTGCTGCCACATCTGGATCTGCGCATTCACGGGGTTGGCGCCCATGAGCAGGATGTAGTCGGAGTTGACGAAGTCCTCGGGCTCGTTCTGGTCGAACCACTGGATGCCGCCGCGGGTCAGGCCCGTGTTGGTGGCGTTGTCGAACGAATAGTCCCACTTCGTGCAGCCGAGCGCGTTGAAGAGGCGCATGATGAGGCCGGCGTTGCCGTTGAGCGATCCCTGGGCTCCGCCGCCGCCCTGATAGTAGGTGTTGGCGAGGGGGCCGTACTCCTCCTCGGTCTTCTTCCACTGGGAGACGATGGCATCGACCGCCTCGTCCCAAGTGATGCGCTCCCATTCGCCGCCACCGCGCGGAGTGCCTTCGACGCGGCGCATGGGGTAGCGGATGCGCTCCTCGGAATAGGTGCGTTGGATGCGCGAGCGTCCTTTGAGACAGGTCCGGTAGGTAAAGCCGTCCTTGGGCAGCATGTGCGAAACGTTGCCGTCGCGCACGTAGATGTGGTACTGGCAGAACGAGCAGCTCCACGAGCACGTGCACGTGAACTCCTCGCCCTCGGCGGCGGCGCCCGCGGCCGCCTGCTCGTCAACCTCGAGGCTGTCCGCCTGCGCGGATGCGAGCGGACCGGACAGCGACGCCGCCGCAAGCGCGGTGCCCGCGGCCTTCACGAAGCTGCGTCGAGTTAGGGATGCTCCCATAGTGCCCTCTCCCTCTTTTCCATAACGCCGGTGCGCCGATCCGCAACCGGCAGCCTGGATGTATTGTTGTACCGTCGCGCGGCGGTGTGGAATATCCAAGTAGATAACGATGCGTTAACCGACGGTTAAAGCTATTTGACAGGAGTGGTCACCTGCGCATTGTGCGCAGCAACGGAAGGGCCGTTACCATACTGGCATCGGTTTGCGCCTCTGAAAGAGCGCTCTCGTCGAAAGGCGGCGGCCATGTACGAAAACCTCAGGGCGTTTGTTTGCACCGTCGAGAGGGGTAGCCTCTCTCAGGCTGCCTCTGAGCTGTATCTATCTCCGGTCGCCGTCATGAAGCGCATTAACCGACTTGAATCGTGGGTCGGCCTTCCGCTGCTCACGCGAACCAACAAGGGCGTCGTCCCGACCGAGGCGGGAAAGTCGGTGTACGGAGACGCCCGGCGCCTGCTTGCGGAAACGCGGGAAATGGTCGACCGCGCCTGGAAGGTCGCCGGCGCCAAAGCGAGCACCGTGCGCGTCAGTGCCCCCTACGCCGGGTCGATCAGAGTTCTGACCGACCTTTGGAACCATGCTGGCTGTTTCTCTGCGCAGTTCATCATCCAGGTCGTTCCCATCGGCATCAAGTACGACTCCGTCGAAAAGGTATACGACCTGCTCGACAACGTCACCGACTTCGTCATCGGCCCCTTCGACCGCGAACGCCATCCAAAGCTGGAAGGCCTCGAGATCGGGCAACTCGCGCTCTGTATCGCCGTCCAGCGTGACCATCCCCTTGCAAAAAAGACACATGCGACCGTTGACGATCTCTCCGGCATGACCGTCGGCATGGTGAAGCGCGGCCACGTACCGCCCATCGACTCCGTTCGGTCGTATCTAGAGACGCACGGAGCGCGAGACATCGCCATTGTTGACAACGAGAACGACTACAACATGGACGCTTACGACCGTTACTGGCAGGAGGGCAACACGATGATCGCTCCCGAGGGCTACTCGGAGCTGCAGCCCTCTATCGCAACGGTCCCGCTCGAGCCACCCATGTACCTGCCTATCTTCCTGGTGGGAACGCGAGAAACGTGGGATGCGCGGTCGAGGTTCGTCGAAGCGCTGCAAGGGGCTATCGCCGAACGCGACGGCCGGGGCGCAGTGGGCGGGATGGCGTAAGCGGACGCAACGAAGAAAAGCATGAGGAACGTCAGGATTGTCGTGCGGGGTGGCCAATCCGAGGCCGAGTGCGTGATTGCGGGCAGGGCGCGAGAGCGCGGTGGTCAATCGGGAGCCGAGTGCGTGTTTCCGGAAAAGTACCGGTCAAAAAACCAGCGAGTGCGTGCGGGAAAGGGAGGCGTGCTCCCCTCTTATTCTTGACCCCATAGCGAAATGCCTGGTAGACGAGCCGCCGCTACCCGCCAAGAGCGAACCGCACCCGTAGGCGGCCATTTTCCGCACGCATTCGGTGGCAAAATGACCATCACTTTCTGGAAATCACGCACTCGGCCGCAAAACGACCATCACCGCCTGCAGAATCACGCACTCGGCCGCAAAACGTCCACCCCTCACCTGCAGAATCACGTGCCCACCCCGCCCGCTGCGGGCCTCCTTGTACAAGAATCCCTCCGCCCGATCCGTATGCTGGTTCTCATCGAACGCATCGCACGCGCGCGCCACATTCGCGCGCACCGCATGCACGCGCACGGCACGGCACGAGGGTCGGGAGGGCAACCATGCAGGACGACGCATACCGAGACGCACGGCACACTGCCAACGGCATTCCGTCCATTCAGAACATCGTCGTGGACCTCGAGTTCACCCCGACGCCCAGGAGCGCACGGCACTTCGGCCTGCGTAACGAAATCATCGAAATCGGCGCCGTCAGGGTGGACGCCTGCGGCAACACGGTTGACACGTTCTGCAGGCGCATCAAGCCCGCATATGCCGCGCACGTCGCCCCCTGGATCGTAAATCTGACCGGCATCCGCGACGCCGACCTGCGCGACGCCGAGCCGCTCGAAGAGGTCGTCGAAAGCTTCGCCGCATGGGCCGGTTCCGGCCGCACGCGTCTCGTCACATGGAGCGGCACCGACAAAAGGCAGGTCGAAGGCGAATGCGCCCGCAAGGGCATCGAACTTCCCGACCAGATGCGCCACTGGCTCGACCTGCAGCGCATCTATCCGCGCCTGATGCAGGTGGGCGACCGCCGCAAGCTCATGTCGCTCAAAACGGCAGCCGACTGGACCGGGGCGGCGCTCAACGTCAACAGCGCCCACCAGGCCCTCTACGACGCCCAGGTGACCGCCGAGCTCCTGCGGCAGCTCCTTTCCGGAGAATACCGCCAGCAACGGCAGGCGCTCTCCGCATACCTGGCAACGCCGGCAAAGCGCAGCGAACCCTCGGCACCGAGGCTCACCGCGTCGCTGGGGAGCCGCTGCGCAGGGCTCGAGGAGCTCTATCGGCAGATGCTGCAGGCAAGCTGAGGCTTTCGGCCCCGCAAACCGAAGCGCGCCGTCCCGCCAGCTGCGGCATCCGGCCCCTCCGGTCGAATGCCGCCCCGCGCGAACGCCGCCTTGCCAGTCGAACGCCGCCCCGCGCGAACGCCACCCCGCGCGGGGGAACAAGTTTCAGGAAACCGTGGCGTGCGGGACACCCCCGGCATACAATGTTCGTGCACGGCGGCGGAGGGGCACGTCGCCGCGCGGGAAACACGATGCCGCCCCACGCGCACAGAGAGGACGACCATGGAACGCAAAGCACCGCTCGCCGTATCGGCCGCGCTGGTGGCCACGCTGGGCTTGGGCATCGGAGGTTTCGCGACCGTTTCCCTCGCCGCGGAGACCGGATCGGAAGGCTCTTCGTCCGGCTCGCTCCTTGCGGGCATCGCCGCCCAGCTCGGGGCAGGGGCCGACGCAACCGATGACCAGACCCCGTCCGCCGAGGGTGCAGCAGAGAGCACCTCGACGTCCGGCGGGCTCCTTTCGGGCATGGGGACCTCGTCCTCTGCCGACGAGGCGGGCGCCACCGATGAGTCGGACGCCGCCGACGAGGCGGACGCCGCCAGCACGGAGGCGTCCGCAGGCGGGACGGCCCGCGACGCCGCGATTGCGGCGGGGACGGCCGCGGCCGAAGACGCCGGCGAAGAAGCCCCCCTCGAGCTTTCCGACGACCCGTTCGCCATGCAGTTCCAACTCGACGGGAAGGTCTTTCAGCTGCCCTGCAAGCTGTCCGACCTCGAGCGTGCGGGCTTCTCCCTCGCCGAGGACGAGGCGGGCGACGTGCTCGAAGACGGCTACTCCACGACCACCACGCTCTACTACGGCGACCCCGACGACTACGTCTACATCACCTGCAGCCTCTACAACGCGTCCGGCACGGAGCTACCTTTCGAGGAGTGCGCCGTCGACATGGTCTCGCTCACCGAGTACGGGCTCGAGGGGCACGAGGTCGTGCTTCCCGGCGGCATCTCGATCGGCACCTCGTCGCAGGCCGACATCGAGGCGGTCTACGGCCCGGCCGAGGACCCCTTCATCGACGGCGACTACGTGGCGTTCAGCTACGAGCGGGACGACTCCCCGCTCACCCACGTCGACTTCACCGTAGTCGGCGACGTGCTCTCCGACGTCACGCTGCGCTGTGACGACGACTACACGTGGGACGCCGCCTCCCAGAAGGACGCGACCGACGCGGCCGCGTCCTCGAACGGCTCGGGGTCCGACGCGGCCAACGCTCCCGCCCTCGAGGCGGCCCCCGCGCCCGCCGAGCTCTCCGACGACCCGTTCAGCTTCCAGGCGCTCGTCGACGACACCGTCGTGCAGCTCCCCTGCCCCGTGGCCAACTTCGAGGAGCTCGGCTTCACGTTCGAGGGCGACGAGGCGACCGACGTGCTCGAGGACGGCTACCAGACGACCGTCTCGCTCTATTCCGGCGACCCGGACGACTACATCTACGTCACGGCGACGATCTACAACAGCTCGGGCTCCGAGCAGACCTTTGAGAACTGCATGGTCTCGAGCGTCTCGTTCCACGCCGGCAGCATCGGCGACCACACGGTTCAGATTTCCGGCGGCCTTGCGCTCGGCGCCGCGACGCCCGACGAGGCCCTCGCCGTCTTCGGAGAGCCTGCGTTCGACTGGACTTCGGACGACGGCACGGCGCGCTCGTTCGACTTCAACCCCACGCCCGACGAGTACTACAAGACCGTCAGCCTGTGGTTCGACGACGGCGTGCTAACGGACATCACGCTGAGCACCGTCGAGGAGTAGCGCGGCGGCGCGGGGACGGTGCCAGGCGGCACGGAAACGGCACCGGCAAACAGCAACGGCACGCATCGGCGGGGCCGCCTTCCGCAGGGAGGGCGGCCCCGCCACTCGGTGGATGGCACGAGACTGGCGGGAATCGCGGCAAAGCTCGGCGGAGGGCCGCGCAAACCAGAGCGCCCGCGCGAGATTGCAACGCGAGCCGCGCGACTTCCGACGCGAGCCGCGCGACTTCCGACGCAAGCCGCGCGACTTCCGACGCAAATTCGGCCTGGCGTAGCAAATCAATCGGGTATGTACGGAGGGTTCGACGGCCGTCAGACGCAATCAGGGCATGAGAGGAAACCTGACTTTCATATCCGGAAGATTATCCTTCAGTTTGCCGAGTTGCCGGCATTTTGAGCGCCAGAAGAATCGCGCACACCCGAACGATCTGCTACGAACACGCCGAATTCGGTCGGAACATCGCCGCGCGAGCCACGCGAGATTGCGCATCGCTCCCCGGGCCGTTCCCCGAAAACCGCCGCCCGCACGCCATCATCGCCTGCATGCTATGGTACCGAAGGACGGTCGGATAGAGAGCTGCCCAGCTGCCCGGAAACGTAGGTGCGGGCGACACGGAAGGAGCGCGACATGAAGGTGGTCATCGTCGGCGGGGTCGCAGGCGGAGCGACGGCGGCCGCGCGCCTGCGTCGCCTGGACGAGCAGGCGCAGATCGTGGTCGTCGAGCGCACGGGGTACGTGAGCTACGCGAACTGCGGGCTGCCCTACTACGTGGGCGGCGTCATCCGGGACCGCGCGCGGCTCACCCTGCAGACCCCCGACAGCTTCTGGCGGCGCTTCCGCATCGATGCGCGCACCCATCAGGAGGTCGTCTCCATCGACCGCGCCGCCAAAACCGTGACGGTGCGCCGGCTCCACGACAGCTCGACCTACCTCGAGCCCTACGACAAGCTCGTCCTCGCACCCGGGGCCCTGCCCGTCGTGCCGCCAATCCCGGGGACCGACATCGAGCACCTGTTCACTCTGCGCACGGTGGAAGACACGTTCGCTATCGCCGACTTCGTCGAGCAGACCGCCCCGCGCAGCGCCACCGTGGTGGGCGGCGGGTTCATCGGACTGGAGATGGCCGAGAACCTGACGGAGCGCGGCCTTGCGGTCACCGTGGTCCAGCGCGGCGGCCACGTGATGCCCACGCTCGACGACGACATGGCGCCCATCCTCCACAACCACCTGCGCTCCCATGGCGTGCGCCTCGCGCTCAACGCCGCCGTCGCCGGGTTTGCTCAGGCGCCGGGACGCGACGCCGAAACGGGGCACCGCAGCGCCCGCGTGGCGACCCTCCTCGAAGGGCGAGACCCGCTCGTCTCCGACATGGCGATCCTCGCCGTCGGTGTGCGGCCCGACAGCACGCTCGCCCGCGAGGCCGGGCTCGAGTTGGGATTGCGCGACGCCATCCGCGTCGACGAGCGCATGCGCACGAGCGACCCCGACATCTACGCCGTGGGCGACGCGGTCGAGGTCGTCAACGCCGTCACCGGGCAGCCGGCGCTCATCGCCCTCGCCGGCCCCGCCAACAAGCAGGGCCGCATCGCGGCGGACAACATCTGCGGAATCCCGACCAGCTTCACCGGGTCGCAGGGCTCCTCGGTCATGAAGGCGTTCGACCTGACCGTAGCCACCACCGGCCTCACCGAAAAAGCCGCCCGGACCGCCGGCCTCGACTGCGACGCGGTGATCCTGACGCCGCCCAGCCACGCGACCTACTATCCCGGCTCGCACCCCATCGCGCTCAAGGTGGTGTTCGAGAAACCCGGCGGACGCATCGTGGGCGCCCAGGCCATCGGCCGCGAAGGCGTCGACAAGCGCATCGACGTGCTCGCTGTGGCGGTGCGCGCCCGCATGACCGCGCGCGACCTGACCGAGCTCGACCTTGCCTACGCCCCGCCCTACTCCTCGGCAAAGGACCCCGTCAACATGGCGGGCTATGCGATTGAAAACCTGCTCGACGGCCTGGTCGAGCAGGTGCGCTGGAGCGAGGCGCTCGACGCGGCCGATATGCCGCGGGGCCGCGTCCTCGTCGACGTGCGGACCGACGCCGAGCACGCCCGCGGCCACGTGGAGGGCGCGCTGCACATCCCGCTCGACGAGCTGCGCGACCGGCTGGGCGAGCTGCCCCGCGACGTGACCCTCTACGTGCACTGCCAGACCGGCCTGCGCAGCTACCTTGCCTGCCGCATCCTGGCGCAGCACGGGTTTGCCTGCAAGAACGTCGCCGGCGGGTACAGCCTTTGGGAGCAGATCGAGCTCGACCGACAGGGGGCCGAGGCAGACCGGCAGCAGGTGGCCGCGGCCGACCGCGCCCCGCTCGCCGAAGGTGTGGGCCCCTGCGGGCTGCGGTAGGGGGCACGGGCGCGCGAGGCAAGAGAGCGTGAGGCGCGGACTCTCGCGAGACAGGGGGGGGGCACAGGCGCGCGAGCCCGCAGTATCGCAGCATGCACTCGGCGCCTTTTCGACCCGTTGACACCCTGTTGTCGGACGAAAGTCACACTTTGGCTCGGGAAAACCGTGACTTTCGTCCGATATTTTCGCTATTGATTTTCATTGACTGCCATCCGCCTCCCGCGCGGCTCCGTCCGCCGTTCGCCCGCTGTTCGCGCGCAACCGCCCCTGCCGCCCCCTCGCCTCGACCCCCGCCGATCCGCGCGCGGAGAACGTTCGGCGACCCTTTCGACCCGCCGGCACCTTGAAATGCCTGCTCGCATGCCATCATATCTCCGTGGTGAATTGCCATCGGTTCCCGTCATCGCGTGAATCACGAACCCGATGGGATACACGAGCCGCGGCCCGCGCCCCATCATCGACATCGTCCGCAGGGCATGCGGATCGCCCCGCCTTCGGGCTCTGGACTCCTGGCGTCGGGTCGCGGTTTCGGGCCGCACGTTTTCGGGTCCCGCGCCTCCGATTCCCGCACGTGCACCCGGACCCCGTCGGACGCCAGTCAGGCGCCCGGCCCGCCCAGCCCGCCGGCCACGCGCGACCGCATGCCGCAACCGATTGGGAAAGGATTCGAGCATGGAAATCCAGACGCAGGACATGTCCCGTCGCAACTTCGTCAAGGGCGCGTCTGCCCTGGCGGCAGCCGCGATGGCCACCGCGCCCGTCGCCGCCCTGGCAGACGAGGCTGCCGCCGAGGCGGAAGACCCCTTCGACAAGCTGCAGGAGGAAAATTCCGTGGACGGCGGCACCGAGGCCGAAACCGTGAACGCCACGCCGGCGCACCGCTGGCAGAGCGAGGCCGCCGCGGCTTGGCGCACCCCCAAGCCGACCGTCGACGAGTCGCTCGTCACCGACGGCGGCACGTACGACGTCGTCATCGTCGGTGGTGGTCAGGCAGGCACCTGGACCGCGCGCTCCTGCGCCAAAAACGGCCTGAGTGTGGCCGTCATCGAGGGCCAGCCCGAAGACGCCATGCAGTACATCGGCGGCGAGGTCGGCACCATCAACAACCCGTGGGCCCTCGAGCACGGCGCCACCGAGACCGACGGCCAGGACTTCATCCGCGAGGTCTACCGCCGCAACGCCGGCCGCAGCAACCAGCGCTTCATCAAGGACTACGTGGAGCACTCCGGCGCGCTGCTGCAAGAGGTCATCGAGGAAATGGGCGCCGACTGGGTCGAGGAGAACTCCCACGTGGGCTCCTGCCCGCCCAGCGAGCTCATGGTGAGCGACCCTTCGGGCTTCAAATACTACACCGGCACCGTCATCTTCCGTCCGCCGTCGATGATCCGCGAGGCATGGGCATGGAACGACGTCATGCACAAGATGGCCCAGGACTCCCGCGACAACGGCGCCGTGTGGTTCTACAGCACCCACGCCGAGTATCTCGAAAAGGACGACTCCGGCCGCGTCGTGTCCGTCATCGCAAAGAACGTCGACGACGAGTCGTATCAGCGCCTGACCGGCACCAAGGCCATCGTGCTGAGCGGCGGCGACTTCGGCGGCAACGCAGACATGCTGCGCGATATCAACGACGAGTACCGCAACCTCGCCGAGTCGCTCGGCGACATCGAGCTCGCCACCACCATGCCCATCTTCTACGAGCGCGACGGCTCGGCCATCGCCATGGGTGTGTGGGCCGGCGGCCACATCGAGGTCGGCCCGCACGCCGGCATGAACACCGGCCAGGTCACCATCAGCGCCCCGTGGGGCCCCGGCTCGCTGCTGCTCAACCAGAAGGGCCTGCGCTTCTGCGACGAGTGCGCCGGCGGAGCCGAGGGCGCCGGCTACATGGCCCCGCGCCAACCCAAGGGCTCGATCGTCTCGATCGCCGACGCCAACTGGCAGAACATCGTGTACACGATGCCCCCCTGCCACAGCGCCGTCGACTATGCGCACGCCAACAACTGGCCCATGCTGTGCGACACCATGTCCCAGATCAAGCCCGGCGACGCGCCCGGCGAGGCCAACAACCAGGACGATACCTACCAGGTGTACTGCGCCGAGACCATCGAGGAGCTCGTCGACGTGCTCGGTGTGTGGGACGACGCGCAGAAGGAAACCGCCCTTGCCGAGATCAAGCGCTATCAGGAGTATTGCGCGGCTGGCGAGGACCCCGACTTCGCCAAGGATCCGCGCTTGCTCGCAGCCTGCAAGCTCGACACCCCGCCGTTCTACGCGACCGTCTCCTCGAGCACCGGTTTCTCGGCCGGCCTGTGCCAGACCTGCGGCCTCGACGTCGACGCCTCTCACCGCGTCGTCGACTCCAACATCGAGCCCATCAGGGACTCACCTCGGAAACGACGGGGGCCACCTCCTCCGTAGCCGCCCAGATTCTGCATGCTATCGTCTTGACGTGCGAATATCTCATCTATCTGCTCGGCCTCGCACTTGCCCTCGAACGGACTCCCAAAGAAACGCCGACCAGTTGGAGGCGCTTCTCCCTTCCAATCGTCAACGGCGGAGTGGCAATCGGCGCCGTCTCGGGCATCCTGGTCACCGCCAACATTCTCACCTACACCGTGCTCTCGCTCATCTTCTCGGCCGCGGCACTGCTCCTGCTCGGCATATCGTGGGGCATCCGCTACGCGCACTTCCATGCAGAACCCCGCGACACCCGCGGCGAGCGGCTCTCCTCGTTCGAGCAGGCGCACGGGCTCTCCGAGCGGGAGCGCGAGGTCTTCCGCCTGTGGGTGTCGGGGCATCAGCTCGACTACATCGCCGACGCGCTCTGCATCTCGAAGAACACCGCGAAGACGCATGTCGCGCACATCTACAAGAAGACCGAGACGGCCAACCGCGAGGAGCTCATCCAGCTCGTCGAGCGACGCTAGGGGCGCGAGGCCGCGCGGGGCGGGCGCGCATGCGGCCGTGCGGGCTGGGTGCGCATGCGGCTGTGCGGGCTGACAGGTGTATAACTATTTGCATAGTGGAAATCATATTTTCCATTTTAGAAATTTTCTCCATTTTTTATACAGCTGTCAGCCCGCACGAGCGCCAGCCCGCACGACCGCCAGCCCGCATAGCCGTCGGCCGCATGTCCGCCAACCCGCACGGACGAATCGCAGCTCACGCGACCGAATCCCGCCGGCGGCCAAGCGCTGGCGGCCACGTGCTAGCATAGTGGGCAACAGCGGCGCCGAGCACATTCCAGGCAGCCGCAGACCCGGGCGGCCCCGGAAAGGAAGGCCACGATGGACGAACCCCACGGCTGCATGGCAGAAAGCGGGACGAACCGCATAACGCGGGAAGAGTTCTCGCTGCCCTCCTCCGACGGGACGACCACGATCAAGGGCGACCTCTGGCTGGCCGCGGCAACCGCACCGCCCGAAGGGGCGTCCGCCGGCGGCGAGCGGCACGGCGGCGAGCGGTGCGACCCCGACGCCGCCCAACCGCGAGCAATCGTCCAGCTTGTCCACGGCATGGCCGAGCACATCGGGCGCTATGACGTGTTCGCCCGCCACCTGGCCGCGCTCGGATGCATCGTCGCCGGGCACGACCATCTGGGCCACGGGCGCAGCGTCGACTCGCAGGAGTCATGGGGCGTCCTGGAACCTAACGCCGGAGCCGAGCATCTCCTCGAAGACGTCGACCGGGTCGGCGCCCTGCTCGCAGACCGCTTCGGAGACCTGCCGCGCGTCATGTTCGGCCACTCGATGGGATCGTTCGTGCTGCGCGCCTATCTGGGGCGCCATGTCGGCAGGGTCGACGCGGCAATCGTCTGCGCGACGGGGTGGCAACCCGGGGCAGCCCTGGCGTTCGGCCGTGCCGCCACGACGTTCGTCGGCAGAACCCGCGGCTGGACCCATCGCCCGTGCCTCGTCGACGGCATGGCAATCGGGGCCTACGCGCGCACGTTCGCGCGCGAGGAGGGCGGCCGGTTGGCATGGCTTTCACGCGACCCGGCGACGTACCGCGCGTACGAGGCCGACCCCGCCTGCGGGTTCACGTTCTCGGCCGCGGCGTACCACGAGCTGTTCCGGCTCATCGGCATGGCGCAGGATCCCAAAATCGTGCGCGGCATGCCCGCCGATCTTCCCGTCCTTCTGATTTCGGGCACGGCGGACCCGGTCGGCTCCATGGGGCGCGCGGCACCCAAGGTCGCACGGTTCATGCGCTCGTGCGGCGCACGCGACGTCGAGGTCAACATGTATCCGGACGCCCGGCACGAGCTGCTCAACGAGACAAACCGCACCCAGGTCATGGGCGACATAGCAAGCTGGCTCGCGCGGAAGGGGTTCCTTCCGAACGAGGCAAGCGGCACATGTGCACAGGTCAAGGGCGCATCCAGCGAAGACGCAGAGGAGACCATCCGATGACAGCAGCGACGGCAGCACACGCGACCGCATCGACCCCGCCGGCCGCACCCGCAGCGACGTCCCCGCGAGGACGCGCCGGCGCGCACGACCCCGACGCCGCCTACGTGCTCGCACTCGACTCGGGCACGACGTCGGTGCGCGCGATCCTGTTCGACACCGCCGGACGGCCCGTCGCCCAGGCGTCCCAGCCGATAACCCAGCACTACCCGCATCCGGGCTGGGTCGAGCACGATGCGCGCGAGATACTGGCGAAGCAGGTCTCGACCATCTCGGAGGTGCAGTTCGCAAGCGGGATCTACTCGGACCGCATCGCCGCCGTCGGCATCACCAACCAGCGCGAGACGACCGTCGTGTGGGACCGGCGCACCGGCGACCCGGTGTGCAACGCCATCTGCTGGCAGTGCCGCCGGACCGAGCCGATGATCGCCGACCTCGTGCGCCGCGGCCTCGCCGAGACGGTCGCCGCCAAGACCGGCCTCGTCCCCGACCCGTACTTCTCGGCCAGCAAGATCGCCTGGATCCTCGAGAACGTGCCCGGGGCCCGCGCGGCGGCGCAGGCGGGCGACCTGCTGTTCGGGACGGTCGACAGCTGGCTCATCTGGAACCTGACCGCCGGCGCCGTGCACGCCACCGACCGCACCAACGCCAGCCGCACGATGCTCTACAACATCCACGACCTGGCCTGGGACGACGAGCTGCTCGACCTGTTCGGCATCCCCGCGTCGATGCTGCCGGAGGTTCTGCCGTCGCGCGCAGACTTCGGGCGCGTGGCGGGCGAGATCATGACGGCGCGCCCCCCGATAACGGGGGTCGCGGGCGACCAGCAGGCGTCGCTGTTCGGCCACTGCTGCTTCGAGCCCGGCGAGACGAAGGCGACCTACGGCACAGGCTGCTTCATCCTCATGAACACGGGTCCCGTGCCGGTGCGGTCGGAGAACGGCCTGCTCACCACCATCATCGCGACACCGGGCGATGCGGTCGAATACGCGCTCGAGGGATCGGTCTTCAACGCGGGGTCGGTCGTGCAGTGGCTGCGCGACGACCTCGAGCTGGTGCGGACGGCCGAGGAGACCGAGGAGCTCGCCCTGTCGGTCCCCGACACCTGCGGCGTCCACCTGGTACCGGCGTTCACCGGCCTGGGCGCGCCGTGGTGGGACGCCAACGCCCGCGGCCTGGTGAGCGGGCTCACGCGCGGCTGCACGCGCGCCCACCTGGTGCGCGCCGCGCTCGAGGGAATCGCCTACCAGGTCGGTGACATCGTCGAGGCGATGCAGCGCGACGCGGGCTGCCGGCTGGGGCGCCTCGCCGTCGACGGGGGCGGCTCGCGCAACCGGTTCACCATGCAGTGGCAGGCCAACCTGCTGGGCTGCCCGGTCGTCTGCGCCCGCACGAGCGAGACAACCGCCCTGGGCGCCGCCTACCTCGCGGGCCTGGGCGTCGGCTACTGGGACGGCGTCGCCCAGCTGCGCGCCAACGCATCGGCGGGTGCGCGGTTCGAGCCGCAGATGGCCGCCGACGAGCGCCGGCGCGCGGTCGACGGCTGGCACGAGGCGCTCGCGAGGGCGCGGTCGTAGGGAGACGGACCCCGCCCCACGGGCACCGGCCCTCGGCATGCAGTACCGGGGGGATGCCCGTTCGGTGCGCCTTGCGCCGACCGGTGGGCCCTTGCGCCGATGCCTTACGCCTGCGCGGCAAACCTTACACCTGCGCCAGCGCCTCGTTCACCGCGGCGAAGCTGTCGAGTGCTTCGATTTCGAAGCAGCTCCATCGCCCATTGCAACATATATCAATCTTAAATATAATTTCGGGGAAAATTGCCTTCCTCTGCCAAAATCCGAGGGTATCTCGTCCCAAAAGGGGGTTATTCAGGAGCGCTGGCTTGTAGCAGACGCCCTGGGGCGCCCCTCAGACTCCATGAACTACCCGTCGATGCAATGGTCGTCTACAAAACCGCAGGTTAATATTTAATACTATGATATTAGTTAGAGCACTCTTTCGCGGGCGCTACTGAATGGGCGCGTTTTTGGACAAGATAGCCCCGAAAGGGACCCCGGACGTTTTTCCGGACTATTCCGGCTACGCCGCCCCCGCGAGCCCCTCGCGGGCCTGCCGGATCGTCCTCCATCCCAGCGCCTTCTTGAGCTTCCCGCTGCGGTACCACTCGATGTAGCGGTCGAGCGCGGCGGCGAACTCCTCGAAGCCCACGCCCGCCCAGTCCCTCCCCTCGAAGAAGTCGCACTTGAGCGTGCCGAAGAAGCCCTCGGCGCGGGCGTTGTCCGGGCTCCTCGCCTTGCGCGACATCGAGCGGACGACGTGGCCCCCCTCGCACGCCGACGCCCAGTCGCCGGTCATGCAGGCCGAGCCGCCGTCGGTGTGCAGCACGAGGGGCCTCTCCTCGGTGGGCCCGACCTCCTCGACGAGGTCGGAGAGCATGCCGACCATGAGCTCCTTGTCCGGATGCCTGGACAGCCTCCAGCACACCGGCCACCCGTCGAAGCAGCCGGTCGCCGGGGAGAGGTAGGCCTTGTACCCGTCGAGCCTGAACTCGGTGACGTCGGTGACGACGAGCAGCCCGGGCTCGGGCGCGTGGAAGTCGTGGGTGCCGTCCTCGGCGAGCGGCAGGTTGGCGGGGCGCTCGGAGAGCTCGCCGGCGCAGCTCGAGTACCGCGCGCGGCGCGCCATCTGCGCCGCCTTGCGCGAGACGAGGCCCTCCTCGGCCATGATCGCCCGCACGACCTTCTCGGAGGCGACGACGGGCGCGGACATGCCCCCGGGCTCCAGGTCGCGCCAGGAGACGGGCTCGCCCTCCCCGGAGCGCAGGTCGGCGGTCACCGACCCGGCGCCGTACGCCCCGCCGCTCGCCTCGAAGGAGGCGCGCACGCGCACGCGCAGGGCGGCCTTGGGGTCGGGCCTAGACGCCCTCGCGGCCTGGTCCAGGTAGGTGCTCTTGGGTATCGAGAGCGTCTCGGTCACGTCCCCGAGCCTCACGAGCGGGCTCCTCTCCCGCGCCAGCTCCCCGGCCCGCCACTTCTCCATGCTGGTCAAAGAGGCCGGGCCTGGTGCTTTTAGGACGTCCAACACCGCCAGCGCCTCGGCGAGCTTGACCTCCGCCATCCTCGCGCGCTCCGCCGGGTCCTCCGGCAGGTCGGCGCCCCAGTCGCGCCAGTCCGTCTGCTCAGGTTCCGCCGCCCCGCCGGCCCCCTCCCGCCCGCGGCGGGCGCGCGCCGCGTACCTCGGGCTGCCCTCGCCGTGGGCGCAGTGCATGCGCTCCGGCCGGTCCGGCATCTCGGTCGCGGCGAGCTCGCCCGCCTCCTCCATCTTCAGCCAAAGATACAGGTTGTGGCGGGTCGGGAAAAGCGGCAGCCGCCGGCAGGCCTCCGGGACGCTCATCCCGCTGCGGTGGAACTCCCAGAGGACCCCCTCGCGCTCCTCCTTGGTGTACATCGGACTCCCTTCCTGGACCAAGCTCGGTCCGAGATTTTGTCCGGGGTCCCCAAAAGCGCAAGACCGGCCATGAGCCTGAGCAGAAAGTCGCTCTGGCTCGCCATCACCCCATTGATCGAAATGCCGGACAAAGTTGCGACACCCTGCTGAATCCCTCCTGACCCAGCGACACACGACGCCCAACAGAAAACCATTCCCAAACTCAGGCAACCAATGAACACACCGACAAAAGAACGGCCCTGCCAGTAATCTGTCTGCGCCACCAGTCGGCCCTCCGCCAATCCTCTTTGCCACACACTCAGCTATGCGATACCGTTGTCTTAGAAACCATTGTAGCGACCAACTATTTTCATTCATGCCGAGAACGCGGAAAACCGCGTCCATATGACACACCTTTTCATCCTTTTTGTCTAAAAACCCAGTTCATCGGCTATTTCTTGAATTTGTTCAAAAAAATACCAACCAAACAGTCCAATCCAACTCCGCTCAGCGTTCATCCCTATAGGTTAGTGACCGAATCTCCACTCACAACCATGCTGTTGCCAGGCTGACACGGCATGCACTTCCTGCGGCGAACGTAACCGGTGCAAAGGTTTTCGCAATCGACCGCCACCGTGATAGCCAACGACAACAGGCAAATTGAAATACGGAAGGAAGGCCATTACTATGGAACTTAGCAGACGTTCGTTCGTCAAAACTGCCGGCATGGCAGGTGGCACCGTCCTGGCAACCGCGGCCGCACCAGTCGCACTCGCCGATGAAGCCGCCGGTCAGTCCTGGATGCCCGAAAAGTGGGATCGCGAGACTGATGTGATCGTCGTGGGCACCGGGTCGATTGTATCGGCCGCCTTCCGCGCCCACGACGCAGGGCTCGACGTGCTCGTGCTCGAGAAACACCCCACCTGGTTCGGCGGAACCACGGCCCTGTCCGGCGGCGGCATGCTGTGCCCCAACAACTCCATGGCTCTTGAGGCCGGCTGCCCGGAGATTCCCCGAGACGTCCTCAAGGACTACTTCACAAGCTGCGCCGAAGGACAGTCGAGCGACGACATGATGATCGACAACTGCGCCGCAGCCGCCGACTACCTCAACAACGATTGCGGCTACAGATGGCTGTCGTTCGGCATGGTTGATGGCCAACCCTATAATTTCTACTATCCCTTCCCTGAAATCGAAGACGAATACTCCAGCGTCCATGCCTACGTCAGCATCGGCACGCACGAGGCAACCGGAGCATCCTCAGGGCGTGCACTACCCGAATACGCCAAGGACGCCCTGGCGGCCCGCAACATCGAGGTGTTGATGGGCACCGCCGCCACCAAGCTCATCTACGCCGGCAATCCAGCTCTGGGCGACGGCGAGGTCATCGGCCTGTGGGCGACCGACCCCGACGGCAACGAGATCGCCATCAAGGCACGCTACGCGGTAGTGCTGGGCACCGGCGGCTTCGATCACAACCGCGAGATGGTACGCCACTACATTAACCACCCCATCTACTCCACCTGCGCCGTAGAAACCAACACCGGGGACGGCCTTGTCATGGCTGCCGAACTCGGTGCCAACATGCGCAACATGAACAAAGCGTACAATATGTGCTACAACATGGAGGAGCATCCCGACCGCTACGCCTCCGTCGATTTGACGCTCGACACCGGGGCAACCCACTCTGAAGAGCAGAACCCTCTATGGCTCGCTCCCGGCCAGACGGGTTCTATCATGGTCAACAAGCACGGCGAACGTTTCTGCTGCGAGGGTGCAAGCTACGACCTCATCGGTCGTGCCTTTGACGCCTACGACACCGGCAGCCGTGAGTGGCGCAACATCCCCGGTTATGTCATCTCGGACGGTACATACAAAGGTTCCTTCGGCAACGGCGTGGAACCCCTCTCCAGCATGATTGAATCCGGCGAGTTCCCCGAATGGCTCCATGTCTTCGACACGATGGAAGAGCTGGCCGACGGCATGGGCATCGACAAGGAGAACCTGCTCGCCACCGTCGAACGCTGGAATGCCATGTGCGAAGAGGGCGTCGACAAGGACTGGCATCGCGGCGAGGGCACCTGGGATCGCTTCACCGCCGGTAACGCCTCCCGCGTGGAGTCCGGCGAGCTCAAGAACCCCTGCATGGCACCCCTCAAGGAGGGCCCGTTCTACTGCTCCGAAATCTATCCCGGTATGCTTCAAACCGCCGGCGGCATCGAAATCAACGCCAATGCCCAGGTCGTGAACGTGCGCGGCGAAGTCATCCCGCGCCTGTACGCCGGCGGCTGCTGCATCGCCAACGTCCTCGGTCGCGGCTACCCCATCGGCGGAACAACACTCGCCAATGGTTACGTCGTAGGTTATGTGGCGGCCAACCACATCGCCACACTGCAGCCCTGGGAGTAAATGCGCCGGCGAACGACCCTCACCGTCGATAACCCCTCCGACAACAAGCGACATCCCCCCTTTTGGACCCGCCCGGCGCTCCATCCAACGCCGGGCGGGTTTTGCGCGGGGCGAACTCTGACCGTAACTGTGGCGAGTATCCGCCGGCACATAGGCACCGAACATCCTACGACAAGCCGGTCCGATGCCATTACGACGGGTCACAAGGAAATCGAGCGTCCCCTCGAATCGCCAAAACACCACCCCTTGGACGGTCGTTGCTACAATAATAGTCCCATGATGACAGACACCCGTTTTTCACGCAGCCGATGCAGCGACTGCAGGGAGATGATTCGAGCATGAGTGAAGCGGTGACGCAGCGAGGGCCCCACGTCTCCACGGTGTCGGCCTGCCTGAGTCTCGGCCTCTTTTTTGCCTGGGTAACGCTCGGGTGGAACCATGGTGGCACCGCGTTCGGCGCACCGATTGACATAGGTGCTCCGCTGCACATCTGCCTTCAGGCGGCAGTCGCCTCGACGTTCTTCGCCCTCTCGTTCGTCAAACCCTCCACCGACCCGAATCCCGAAAACCGCTACGCCCTAATCGGAACAGCAGCGGCCATCGCGGGAACGCTGTTGTTGTGGATGGGATCAGGTCTACACAGCGGGGCCGTCTCCATTATCGGAAGCGCAGTGGCGGGAACCGCGCAGGGCCTGTTTATGGGTGCCTGGCTTTACCGTTACCGATACGGAACGAACGGGACCTTCGTCTTGATTGCCGCAGCATCGGGCGCCATGTTCTTCGTCCGCCTTTTCTGCCTTCTGTTCGACGACGTCCCCACCCGGGCGCTCTCCCTCGTCCTCCCCGCGTCCGCCGTCGCCCTGTTCGTCTGGGGTCCCCAGAATAGACAGTACAACCCGAGCTCGGTCGGCATGTCCCCCAGGCCCTCCGCCCGAATGCCGTTTCCGCCGTCGCAGACCATCAGCCTGCTGCTGTGCTGTCTCGCAAGCGGCATCGCGTCGTACGGCACGGTAGCCGACTCGGAACAAAGGGTTTGTCTGCTGGTGCTTGCCTCGCTCGCCGTGACCCTTGTTGCGCTGTTCCTAGGACCCGCACGTTCGACGACACTCTTCGTGGGCCTCTCGCTGGGCGTGTGTGCGTGTGTGTCGGTTGCGCTCATGGTCCCCGCCGCGCCCGACTGGCTGCCGGCCCTTGTCTTCGCTGGGTTCTGGTTGCTCGAAGTCTATGCCATCTCCTGGTTCTCGCAGCAAAACCGCCACATGTCGGCATGGGGAATCCGCGGGCTCGCCGCCGTCTACGCCTTGAGCGCAGTCGCCAACATCGTGGGAATGTTCATCGGCGAACAAGTGGCGTACACGGCCGCCCTTGTCGTCACCATAGCCGCTTTCGCTATAACCTCGGTCAGCTCCGGCAGGGTCTATGTCCTTGACGGCAGGGACAACAGTGCCCTACCGCATGCATCGGGAGGGACGTCAACGACACCGTCCTACAACCCCACAGTGGCAGCGGAGGAATTTGCTCACCGCTACGGACTCACCGAAGCCGAGACGAGCGTCTTCGCCCACCTCGCCCGCGGTCATGCGCTGAAGCAGATTGCGCTCGACCTGCACATCTCCGAGAGCACCGCCAAGTATCACCGCCGCAACGTCTACCAAAAGTGCGGCGTCTCCTCGCGCCAGGAGCTCATCAACCTGGTCGAACGCGATGCAGATGAGATAACACGACGTGACACCGGAGAGTGACGGAGCGTCAATAAAGCGTCTCACTCCTGCCCCTTTTGGATAAACTCGCAGGTAAATGATGCGCATTAGCGCCAACCCTCGTTTGTCGACAACCAAAAGAGATATTTGCTCCGCTAGAAAAAGCACCCCTTTCGGCGAGTGTCCTTCCGCTTTGTCCGATGCATGCTGGCGTCAGGCCCGATGCGAACGGGAACGACGCACGACCGGCACGCCGCTCATGGACAACGTGGCCGGAACAAACGAAAGGGGAATAATCGTATGGAACTCAGCAGGCGCACGTTTGTGAAAAACGCCGGCGTTGTCGGTGGCGCAGCCGCCCTCGCCACCGCTGCGGCAACGGCAGGCGTTGCCCAGGCCGACGAAGCCGCACCCACAGGCGACCAGCCCTGGATGCCCGAAGAATGGGCCTACGAGACCGACGTGGTCCTGGTCGGATCCGGTTCGGCCATCACGGCAGCCCTGCGCGCCCACGACGAAGGTCTCGATGTAATCGTGCTCGAAAAGCACCCCACCTGGTTCGGCGGAACAACGGCCCTGTGCGGCGGTGGCATGATGTGCCCCAACGCCACCCGCTCCCTGGAGCTTGGAAACAGGGAGATTCCGCGCGACATGCTCAAGGACTACCTTATGGAAGTGGCCGAGGGTCAGTCAAGCGAAGAACTCATCGACATGATGATTGACAACTGCCCGGCAGCCGTCGACTACATGAACAACGAGTGCGGCTTCAACTGGACTTCCTCCGAAGCCAACCCCCACATGTCCTACAACTTCTATTACGGTGGCACCCCGATTACCGACGAGTACGCTGACACCCCCGTGAGCGTCTTCATCGGCATGCACGAAGAGACGGGAGCAGCCGCAGGCCGTGCCATCCAGGCGTTTGCCAAGGACGCCATCGACGCCCGTGAGATTCCCGTGCTGATGGGAACTGCCGCCACCAAGCTCATTTACGCCGGCGATCCCGCCTTGGGCGACGGCGAGGTCATCGGCGTGTGGGCGACCGATCCGGATGGAAACGAGATCGCCATCAAGGCACGCTATGCCGTGGTGCTCGGTACCGGCGGATACGACCAGAACCAGGAGATGGTCAGGCACTATATCAACCATCCCATCTACACCACCTGCGCCATCGAGACCAACACCGGTGACGGCCACATCATGGCAATGGAAGTTGGCGCGAACATGCGCAACATGAACGAGGTCTTCAATCACTGCTTCAACATGGCTGGCCATCCCGAGCGCTATGTGTCGTGCGACCTCTCGCTCGACGACGGCTTCATCAACTCCGAGCAGCAGAATCCCATCTGGATTACCCCCGGCCACGTTGGAAGCATCATCGTGAACAAGCACGGCGAGCGCTTCGTGTGCGAGGGTGCCAGCTACGACCTGTTCGGCCGCTCATGGGACACCTACGACACCGGCCGCCGCGAGTGGCGAAACATTCCCGGTTACGTGATCGTCGACAGCACCTTTGACGGCAACTTCGGCAACGGCACGCCAAACCTCTCCAGCATGGTCGAATCGGGCGAGTTCCCCGAATGGGTGCATACCTTCGAAACCATGGAGGAGCTGGCCGACGGCATGGGCATCGACAAGGAGAACCTGCTCGCCACCGTCGAACGCTGGAACACCATGTGCGCAGAGGGCGTGGACAAGGACTGGTGTCGCGGCGAAAGCACCTGGGATATGTACACCACCGGCGACGTGAGCCGCGTGGAGTCGGGAGAGCTCAAGAACCCCTCCATGGCCCCGCTAGCCGCCGAGGGTCCCTACTACTGCGTCGAACTCTACCCTGGCATGCTGCAGACGTGTGGCGGTATGGAAATCAACGGCAACGCCCAAGTCAAGAACGTGCGCGGCGAGGTGATCCCGCGCCTGTACGCCGCCTCCAACTGCATCGCCAACCCCACGGGCCGCGCCTACGCCATCGGCGGCAATGCCATCGCCAACGGCTTCATCGTGGGCTACGTGGCCGCCAACCACATCGCCACGTTGGAACCGTGGGAGTAAGCAGCGAGCCTGACAGCCAATCATCCCCGCCGGGAGACCCCCTTCCATCGGCGGCATCCCCCTTTGGCCCCGCCCGGCGTTCCATCCAGCGCCGAGCGGGGCTTTTGCGTACCGAGCTCTCAACCGCAACGGTGCGCCCCGCGAGGCCTCGAATTGCCCGCCGCATCCCAATGGGGCGGCATCCATGCAAGGCGCGTCAACCTTTTGGGCAGCGTATGGCCAAAAAGGCGAAACGTGAAAAACAGTAGAAGATTTATATTTTGGGCGACCTGCGGTTTTCTTCTTTGACGTTACCGAGAGATAGCGACGAGAGGGTTACAAGGGACAGTTTTTTCAATCTAGGGAGCCCAAAGCGGGGGCAACAGGACAGAGATGATCTTCACCATCCGCCTTTTTGGACAGCAGACAGGATTTTTCTGACACGAGGGCGAAGCGGGGCCGTCACACCACCGTCGCCATACGTCCTCCGTCTCTCGGGGCTCGCCCCGTATCGTAGGACTTACACAGGAGATATTACAAACCCTACTGGGCGCACTTTTGATATGTTCTCGAGAAAAAAGCCCGCATGACGTCGCACCAGAATTGCCCCGCACCTGCCGGAACATCCCCCGTCAAGCTTGTGCGGGATGACATTGCGGCATGCGTCGACCCTTTTGGCGCCCAGCTCGTCAATTTGCAGCTTGCGGGGACTGAGTACCTCTGGCAAGGGGATTCCCGCTGGTGGGCGCGCCGGGCTGGCACGGCGTGCGGCTGACGTTTGACGACTTTGACTACCTGGGCGTATGGAGCGCTGCGGGAAATGCGCCGTTCGTCGCCGTCGAACCGTGGACTGGCTGCGCCACCGCGCTCGACGAAGGCGCGTCGTTTGAGGCCAAGCGCAGGATGCGGCTGCTCGACCCCGGCAAAACCGACGTGTGCGCGTTTACGATCGAACTGTTTTAGGGCAATCGCAAGAATTGCCACCTGGGGACGCGCAGCCGCAATGTGCCTGAACACCATGCTACGCGCACGGAACCCACAGGTGACAA
This sequence comes from Coriobacteriales bacterium, assembly GCA_048173955.1. Taxonomy (GTDB): domain Bacteria; phylum Actinomycetota; class Coriobacteriia; order Coriobacteriales; family UMGS124; genus CAZUFB01. The sequence continues at coordinate 8,357 of DBEYOB010000046.1, read as the reverse complement.
TAGCGGTCGAACTCGCCGTCATAGTCAAGACTCGCAATAGCAAAGCTCAAGGCATCGCCCGTTACCGTCAGGCCGTTCTCCGCAGCAAAATCCCGTACGGGGGCAAAATCGGGGTTGAGGCCGTTATTGTTTGCGAGCGTCACTGTATGGATGGCGCGCACCGCAGGCCAGTACACCACATGCGGCCCCGCTTGAATACCAAGCAGTTTCGCATACTTCTCGAACACACCCAGCCCAGAGATTACCCCCACGCCGTAAGCGTCACGCAACATGGTTCCATCCGCAATGCGCTCGCACGGATAACGCGTGCTGATCATGGCAAACGGCGAGTATGCCGCCCACGCTGCCATGGTCTCCTCGCGCCCTTCTCCCAGGTCGATGCCTCCGTCGCTCATATATTCGAATCGATAGAGACCCGGCCGCTCCACAAGCGTGCACACCCCGACACTCGTCGGTAAATCACGAACCCAGACGGCTTGCAGACGTACGTACTCGGTTTGTGCACGCAGATAGGCGAGGTCGCGCTCAAGCTCGTCTACCAGACTTTCGTAGGCGCAAGCCAACTCCTCGACAGTTCCGCCGTGCACAAGTTCCGAGGTCTTCTCCAACGTAAAACCGGCCTGGCGGTAGGCACGGGCACTTTGGAGCATCACGACGTCCATGATGTCAAACGATCGATAGCCCGAGACCTCGTCGCGCGCAGGGTACACGAGACCGTGGCGCTCGTACATGCGCGTTCCCTCGTCGGAAAGGCCCAACATGGCAGCGGTCGCACCAGTCTTAAGGTTCGTGAGGGACCCGACCTTGTCTTGGTATTCCCTGCGTCCGAGCATCTCCCCTCCCATGAACGGCGGGCCATCAGTCTGCATGCTGCTCCCCCGACGGCCCGCCGCGCGTTGCCCGTTAGGCGCCCATGCAGGCGCGAGCGGCCATTCGTCCCGTCGCGAACGCCTCGCCCACGTTACCGCCACCATTATAGCCGTGGGCATACATGCTACCGAACTCGCCGGCCGAATAAAGACCCGCGATCGGCGCACCGTCGACACCCATCACCTGGCACGAGGCGTTGCGGACGGCGCCTCCCTGCGTGTTGGTGAACGTGGGGAAGAGCTCCATGGCATAGTAGGGACCCTGCTCGGCCAGGGGAACGAGCGTCTCGGCCGAACGCTTGAACTCGGGGTCGTAGCCGTCGGCACAATAGCCGTTATAGGTAGCGACACCAGCTGCGAGGCCGTCGGCGGGGACGCCGATGAGACCAGCGAGCTCTTCAAGCGTGTCGGCCTTAACAATCCATCCCTGCTCGAGCTCGGCTTGGTTATCGGCACTCCACGAGTTAGAGCAGACGGGACCTGCCGCAAAGGCCGCGTCGTCGAAGACAAGGTGCGCCGGCAGGGCAACAAACGCCGTCTGGTACGTGCCGTGGAAAGGCAGCTTGCCGTGGCGCGTCATGAGCGCCTCGTTTGTGAAGCGCGTGCCGTCGGGACCCACAAATATGGCCGTGCGGCTGCCGATGCCCATGGCAAGGCTATAGCCGTAGTAGGCGTTGGTTTCCGGGTCCTTGAAGTTGAGGTCGGGACCAGCGGGGTTGTTCATGTGCCACAGGGCGGCGCCTGCACGCATGGCCATGAGGATGCCGTCACCGGTATTGTAGGGCGTGCCTTTGGGGTAGCCGTAGGGCAGATGGAGGTAGCACTGAATCATGTCCTGGTTGTTCTCGAAACCACCGCAGGCCATGATGACGCCTTTGGCAGCTGCGATTTCAACCTCGCCACCCTCGTGCTCGACGACCACGCCGGTAACGGCACCCTCAGCGTCGAGCACCAGTCGTTTTGCAGGCGATTCGTACCAGACGTCAATGGAATCGGCACGCGCAAGGACGCCTTCGTAGTAGGCCGCCCATGCCTTGCCCGTGCTGCGTTCGCCGTCGACCAGGCAGCACGTCATGGTCTCGCTGCCAGGCACTTCGGGAAACTCGGAGTAGGTGATGTACTCGACCTTGGCGCCCAAATCCGTCAGCGCCTGTTCGTTGGCCATCATTTCTTGCGTCGTGGCGCGAATAAGCTCCTCGTCGCAGGAAAACTGGTCTTGGATCGCAACCAGATAACCCACGGCCGCTTCGAGGTCACTTGGGCACAGGACCTGCTGGCCGCTGAGGCGCGTGTTGCCGCCCGCCCACCCTTCGGGGGCTTTCTCGACCACAAGGACCTTCGCTCCCAGGTCGGCCGCCGCAATTGCCGCCGACGCGCCGGCACCGCCGAAACCAACGACTACGACGTCGTATGATGCGCCTGCCGCTTCCTCAGCCAGAGCTGCCGTTGCCCCCGCGCTCGCGGTCAGTCCGGCGGCCCCCGCCGCCATGCACGCCGCACCCTGAATGAACCCTCGCCTGCTGCAACGATCCATAGTGTCGCCCCTTTCTCATCGGTTGATGAACGACGAGGAAAGCATGGACCCCCAAGCGGGTTGACAGTCAAGCGATTGGGCAAATGGGGCGAAAGGACGGGGGATTCAAGCTGCAGATCAGAGAACGCCGGCAACCTCCCGCAGCAAAGCGACGCCTCGCAACGACGCCCCCTGGCCAGCGAAGGCCCCATTTCGCGATCCCGCGCCGATTTTTTCTCGAAACCTCTTGAGCCGACCGTATTGGACAGGTCTATCTTCCCCTCAACGCGCTAAGGGGGCGCGCATATACGAGAAAAAGGAGTTCGCTATGTCTGTATCTTCTGTAACTCGTCGCGGTCTTATTAAGGGAGCAGCCCTTGGAGCCGCAGCAATGGGCGTCACTGCCGCCGCAAGCGCCATGGCCGAAGAGGCCCCCGCTTCCTACACCTTCGCCGACACGGTCGACTGGGCGGCTGAGTACGACGTCGTCGTGCTGGGCATGGGATTCTCGGGCATGGTCAGCGCCATGGAGGCGGCCGACGCCGGAGCGAGCGTCCTGATTTGCGAGAAGTGCGCCGAGGGCGAGGCCGGCGGCAATTCGCGCGTTTGCGGCCAGATGTTCGCGTACGGCTTCGACGACCCGGACAACGCGCTCACGTACTACAAGGCCCTCGCCGCAAGCCGCGAAGTCCCGGATGCGTGCCTCAAGGTCATCGCAGACGGCGTCGCCGGGATGGCTACCACAATGAGCGAGAAGTTCGGCATGAACGCCGACGAGTTCCTCGACTGCACCGAGCCCTTCCAGGGCAACATGTCGCCTGAGTACCCCGAGCTCCCCGACGCCGACAAGATCGCGCTGTGGGCGACCCACCAGGGCTTCTCGGACTCGTATTTGTTCCAGAGCATGAAGGCACGCCTGGCCGACAACTAAGCAGACAAGATCGACGTCTGGTACGAGACCCCCGCGCAGGCGCTCATCCAGGACCCCGCCACCAAGACCGTCGTGGGCGTCGCGGTAGACCGCAAGGGCGAGGCCCGCAACGTGCACGCGCTCAACGGCGTGTGCGTCTGCACGGGCGGCTTCGAGGACGACGCCAAGATGGTGCAGGACTACCTGGGCGTCATCAACTACGCGCCCATCGGCGGCCTGTACAACACGGGCGACGGCGTCAAGATGTGCCAAGACGCGGGCGCGCGCCTGTGGCATATGAGCGCCTATGAGGGCGGCTTCGGCCTGAACGGCTGCGGCTACTACACGCCCGAGGGCGTCAACGCCGCGCAGGTGGCCATACTCCTCCAGACCGAGGTCAACACGGGTGCCGTGGTGGTGGTGGGCACCTGCGGCAAGCGCTTCGGCGACGAGAGCTTCGGCACGCGCCACGGCCACATGCCCACGGGCAACACTTGGCAAAATAGTCTCCGCAGGCGCTCACGTCGCGCAGGGTGACGTCTGAGCACCACCAGAGCGTCTCATCTGCATGAGGGAGGCTTGTGCGCTCGATGCGCAAGTCAGCACAGTGGCGAAAGCCCTTGGGCGCTTCGATGGTGCAGTCCTCAAAGGCCAGATCGGTGTCGTACCACATACCGGCCCGAGCCATCTCGAGCAGCAGAGAATGGCGCACGGTGATGGACGTTCCGTACCAGAAGGGGTACTTCCAGCGAAACACGCAGTCGGTGACCGTGAGGTCGCGCGCCTCCTTGAGTGGAGACTCTCCGTCTTCAAAGACGCAGTTCTCGATAGAAAGATCGCGGGCCTTGAACAGGGCGCGCTCGCCGGTAAGGCGCTGGCACGAGATGGTTTGCATGCGAATCCCCTCTCAACAGCAGACGGTTTCGCGGTATAGCGTACCGCGCACGGAGTATTCCCCTGCAGGAGGTCGCAGAGGTTCGCGGCAAGCCCATAAGACACCAAGCAGCAATGTCGATAAGCCCCGGTAGCCGAGGGCTTATCCCCCACCTAAAAGGCGTCCCAACCGGCCTGAACCGATTAGGACGCCCGAGGTTCGCGCTATGGAGTCGCAGGGCCTACTTGGCGGCGAGCAGCTTGCCTACGTGGCGGCCCATGGTGACGCACAGGCCCGCGTTCAGACCGGCGGCAAAGTTGGGGTAGGTCTTGTTGTACTTGTTGCCCGCGTCGTTGCCGATGACGTAGAGGCCCTCGATGACCTCGCCATTCGTTCCGCGCGCCTCGCAGTTAGGCGTGATCTCTATGCCATCGAAGGTGCAGAGCGCCGTGCCACCCAGCTTAAGACCATAGAACGGCGGCTCCTTGATGGCCGAGAGGCGGAAGGCGTCCTTGCCGAAGTCCTCGTCGTAGCCGGCATCAAAGATCTCGTTGTAGCGCTCGACGGTGGCAACCAGGGCATCGGCGGGCAAGCCCAGGGCATCGGCCAGCTCCTCAATGGTGTTGGCGCGAATGCAGGTGCCCTCCTCAACGGCTGCCTCAACCGAGGCGATGACGCCCTCGGGCTCGTTGCCCATCAGGTGGTCGCCGCCCTCGCGGATCAGCTGGGTCGAACATCCCACGGTGTGGAAGCGATCTACGTCGTCGAGGAAGTTGGCGTCCCAGATGGGGTACCAGGCGCGATTGGGGAACTTGGAGGCGGCGTGGAACACGTAGTCGTAGGGACTCGACTCGTTGCAAAAGCGCTCGCCGTACTGGTTCACCTTGAGGAACGGCTGGGATTGCAGGCAGTTCTGGCCGGCGTTACCCGAGAAGGGATTGCCCAGCTCCACGTCGGCGTGCACGGCACCGCGATCGAAGACGAGCGCGGTGTGGGTCTCCTCGAACTTGGCGCCGGCGTTCATGCAGGCCTTGATGCCCTCGCCGTACACCTGGCTCTGGGTGAAGAAGCTCGCCAGGCTCTTAAAAGTCTCGGGCTGCAGCTCCTGCATCATCTCGCTGTTGAGCACGTAGCCGCCGGTGGCCACCACGACGCCCTTGGCTGCGTTCACGCGGATGACGTCCTTAAAGTCGTCGCCGGTGGCCAGGTAGGCACCTGTTACCTTGCCGTCCGCCACAATGAGCTCGTCGAGCTTGGTGGTGCCGCGGTGCTCGCAGCCGTCAAAGGACTCAAGGTAGTTGATGAAGTAGTCGAGCATGGCGTGCTCAGCGGCCCACTTCATCTCGATTCCAAGCGAGGCGTGGCCGGTGGGCCAGCAGGCGTAGCGCGTGTTCTCGGGCATGTTGTACTCGTTTTCGACGTACACGGCACCGCTCTGGTTGCAGTGGTCGATGTACCAGCTCACAGCCTCGCCCGACTCGTCGGCCCACATCTTCCAGATACGCATGTCGCACTGACCGTCGGCGTAGCGGGCGATGTCGTTGAGGATGTCCATCTTGTTGATGGTGACGCCTAGCTCCTGTTGAATCGAAGAGTCGATGGCACCCAGGGCGCTGCAGCGAATGCCAAAGCCCTGCTCCATGCGGTCAATCAGCAGAACCTTGGCACCTTCCTCGGCCGCCGTTACAGCAGCGGGAAGACCGGAGCAGCCGGCGCCCACCACGAGCACGTCGACGTCCACGATCTCGGTGCACTCGGCGTCGGTGTGACCCGGAGCAGCCTCGAGCCACGTGGGGGCATCCTCGGCGGCCTGGGCGGGACGGACAGCTAGCGTGCTCGCGGCGGCAACTCCGGCGGCCGCAGCGGCACCTGCAACAAACGTGCGACGAGAAACGGCGGCGTTCTGGAACATGGCAACCTCCTTGTAGACGGGGCCCGGCTCAATAGGAGGAGTCCGGAACACCCAGGCGTGGAACGCACCGGTGGGGGCGCGTCTTCGTACGACGGGATGCATCATGGCGCGAACCGGAGGCTCTGCATAAGTCCCCCGCAGGGGACATTTGGGCGCTGATCTGCGTATATGCGACAGTCCCCCAATGGGGGATTGTGTTCTTTGGCGCCGCAATGGGCTATGCTGGCACCATTGGGGCACGCAGGGTTCGCAGGCAGAGAAGGGACACCCATGACGCACGACACCCACAACAGCGCGACCGGCCGTTGGCAGGCGGCCGCGATTCTTGGCGCGCTTCTATGCATGATACTGAACCTGCGGCTGTCGAACAGCGCGCTGTTTCCGCTCTTCGACGGCGTGCTGCCCATAGCCCGCGACATCAGCGTGGGGTCTGCAGTCGTTGCCAACCTGGCGGTGGTGGGCGCGGCTCTCTACCGGCCGCGGCTGCTGCGCGAGAGACGGCTCTCGGTAGCCTGCCTTGCTCTGTGCGCGGCGGGCGTGCCCCTGGCTTTGGTGGCCATCGGCCTGGGGCAGCCGTGGCTGCTTGCGGCGGCAACGTGCGCCAAGGGCGTGGGCGCGGCGTGGATCTCGCTGCTTACCTGGGTTGCCTGCAGCACGCTTACGCTGCGTACGCTGTTTGTGGGGGTGCCCCTTGCCTATGCGGCAGCCGACGCGGCGGGCTGGCTGGCGCAGGGAATGCCCCAGCCGCTGGCGCTGGGGCTGCTGTTCTGCTGTCCCCTGGTTGCCTGGGGTCTGAGCCGCCCCTTTGCACGCGCCACAGTTATGGACATCGCCCAAGGGCAGCCCGTTGCCGACGGGGCGCTTACGCGGCCCTCGTCGTTTTTGCCGCTGACCAACAGCCTCTTTGTCTGCCAGTTTTTGGTGACGGTAGCCACGAGCTTTGGCTTGCGTTTTGGCTCGGTAGAAGGGTCGCCCAACAGCCTGGTGCCCGCCGTCGTGCTCCTTGCCCTGATTGCACTGTGGAACGTTCGGCGCACCGACCCGCAGCGCTTTGACCAGCTGTTCAATCTGGCCATCGTGCTTATAGTTGCCGCCTTTTTGATTGCTCCCCTCACGAGCTACGCGCACCTTACGCTGGGTGTTTTGTCAATGGGCGACGCATGCCTGGGCACGGTGTTTGCGCTCGCGCTCATGGCAGCGGCGGCCCGCAACCGCATGGCGTCGCTTATGGTGTTTGGCTGGTCCAACGCCCTCTCTTCGCTGGGCAGCATCGTCGGAGCCAACCTCGGGGTGGTTGCAGGGGCCCAGAGCGGCGGCCAAGACGCCTTCTTGGCGTCGGCCCTTGTGGCGGTGCTGCTGCTGGCCTACGTGTTCTTTGGACTGCACGGTTTTAGTTTCTCGGCAACCATCGAGGGCATCGAGCCGGTGCGGCCTCTGCAGACGCCGCTCGACCCCAACCCGGCCCGCATCGAGGAGGCCTGCCGCAATATCGGACGTTCCCGTGGGCTCACCCCGCGCGAAATCGACGTCATGGCGCTTTTGGCCCGCGGACGCAACAACCAGTTCGTACAGGAGGAGCTAACCCTCACGCGCAACACCGTAAAGACCTACATCAAGCGCATCTACGGCAAGCTGGGCGTGCACAGCCAGCAAGAGCTCATCGACCTGGTAGAGCACCCGCTGCAGCCGTAAGGACGCGATCCGCGGGCTTCCAAGAGCACCGCCGTGGTCGCCGACCGGGCCTCGTGCGACCAAAGAAGCGCAAGATGGTCAAAATCGGCAGGCGTGAGTGGGTCTCCCCGGCCGCCGCGCGGGTTCGAGGCCTCCCCACCTGGCAGTTTGGCGGGTTTGGAGGTCGCTAGGTGTTGTGTGCCAATAGGTTGTTTACGCCTGCGATGCGCGACATGGGCGGGAGGCCCCCGCACGCGCTGTGCGGACGGTCCCAATTATAGTGCTCCATGTAGGCCGGGAGGGCGCCCGCCCTCCCGGCCTCGCCGTCCCACGCCCGGGCGTACTGCCATTCCCGGGCGAGCGTGCGTTCCATGCGCTCGACCTTGCCGTTCTGCCAGGGGCTGTGGGGCCTCGTGCAGATATGGCGGACGCCCTCCGGTTCCGGCAGCGCGTTGAGCTCCCCGCTGCGGTACCCCGGCCCGTTGTCGGCCGTGACGCGCCCGACGGCCGCGCCCAGGCCGGCGAAGAAGCTCGGGCAGCGGCCCATGAAGGCCGCGCAGGTGCCCTTGCGCCCGTCGGGCAGCGGCTCGGCGTAGGCGACCCTGCTG